>NZ_ATUZ01000015.1 GCF_000420465.1 Desulfovibrio desulfuricans DSM 642
TCCCTGTCAATTAATATTTTGACAAATTTCGTTGATAGCCATGGAGGAGAGGGTACACCCGATCCCATTCCGAACTCGGAAGTTAAGCTCTCCATCGCCGATGATACTGCATAACGTCATGTGGGAAAGTAGGCCGCTGTCAACGATTGCTCCAAAGCCCCTTGCTGCTCAAAGCGCAAGGGGCTTTGTCTTTTCCTCCTTCTACTACCCCCTCCCTTCCGTTCTTTTTTCCCCCTCGATTTTTATCGTTCCTCTCTGGTAGCGCGTCCAGAGCCCGTCAGCCGCATTTACGCAAACCCGACTTTTTGGGCCTGCCTGCGTCAAAATTAGTTTTTTAATGCTCACGTACTTGAAGTACGCTGCGCTTAAAAAACTAATTTTTCCTTGTCAGTCCACAAAAATGCGTATTTTGCAAATTCGCCCAACACCCGCACATCGCCTCCGCTCACGCTCCGGCGAGTCTAAGGATGGCAGCTCCACAACCATCTCCTGATCACGACCTGCAAAAGATAAGATGCTATAGGCAACGCACGACCACCACCTGATCTCGACCACTGAAAGGCAAGGGGGGAGGCGACGCCATAATCATCACATTTCTGACCCTTGAAAGGCAGGAGGAGTGACCAACAGAAAGTGACTTCAGGGTCTGTTTCTGGTCACGACCACAGCAAATCAAGTTTTCCGTGGCAACATAATTTTTCACTAGTTCATTGTAACTGCTCGCCCGAATGTGTTGAACCTGACTCTGTAAGCTTTCTTTAATTACTGCCTGCAAAAGACATATGATGTTATCGACTCGCCATTGGCATTATTAGTCGTAGGGCTTTCGCTTCGAGGTGACGAGGGGGAGTAATCAACACGTCTTGCCCGTGATGATGATCACAGCGAAGCCAGATTTTTTGCGATGCAACAATTATTGCTGTGAGAGCAGTTTGATCCAACGGCCAGTTTTAACTGTATAATTGTTATCAGGGTAGTTTGCTGAAACGGACTTTATCCAAAGTAAATGCGTCATCAGGCATTTACGCGGCGCGGAGGGAGATCGCCTGACCGCGCGCAGCAAGGGAGGGAAGCTCCCGGAGCAACTGCCGCGTCGCCCTCGCCACACCGAGGTTATTGACAGTCCCTCTTGGGGGTGCTTCGTGGGGGATGCATGGTGGGCCGGAGTGTTGACGAAGTCAACACGACCAGAAATCACGAGCAGGTCGCGGCTTTGCCGCGCCGTCAGCGACGGATATCCGTGACTTTCCGCCCGGCGGTTATACCGCCGATGGCGGCCCAAACCCGCAGCGCGGTGTTTGGCAGCAGATTGTTGGGCGTAGCCCCATAACAGGCCCCGCCTTGCTGCGCGCCGCACAGGCGTCCCAAACTCCGCCGGACGGCGGAATCTCGTGCCCGAAGGGCAGCAAAGACTCCAGCTTTACGGTGAACCTAAATTGCCCACCGCACAGGCGTCCCAAGCTTCGCCTGGGGCGAACCCCAATGCTGAAGGACAGCAAAAAATCAATTCATGGTGAACATAAATCGCCCGCCGACAGGCGCACCAAACCCGGCGGGGAGACAGGATCCCGTGCTCAAAGGCCAACAAATTACAGCTAATTCTCAAAAGCTAATTCTCGACCACTTGAAAGCAGAATTTATAAATTCCTTCCGGTTCTGCGTTCAGGCAGTTCTGTGCGCCGTACTGAGCATGAAAAAAAATTAGTTCTGCATCCTTCTCAACCTCCAATGCACAGCGAAATCTTTGACGAATTTGCGCATGGACTATATGTTTAAATCAGTAACGCCGGGTTGAAGTGGAATGGCCGAGCAAATTTTGTCATACCGTGTATCCCTCGAGAATCCATGAGTATGCTGGACGCAGGAGAATTCCATGAAGTTTACCTCAGTCAATTTGCTGGATGAACTGGCCAAGCCGGAATTCTCCTCGCTGCTTTCCGCTTTTCATGAGCGCAGTTTCTCCAAAAACAGCATGATTTTTACGCCCAGCTATGATGAAGAGCTGGAAAGTTCCCCAACGTCAGTTTCTTCAGCAGGGGAACGGCTGACAGCCGGCAATTATGTGTTCATTGTGAGCAAGGGCCTTGTGCGCGTATATCTTGCCTATGGCGAAAAGGAATTTACCCTCGCCTTTCTCAAACCGGGCGATGTGTACGTCAGCCACTCCAGCGCACAGGTTCAGGCTGTGGAAGATACCACAATCCTGCTGGTGGACACGCCCACGTTTAACCAGCGCATGATGTCCGTGCCGCAGTTTACGGTGACTGTTGTGCGGGTGCTTGGCGGTATTCTCAAAAATACGTTTAGTATTGTGGATGGCCTTGCTCTGCGTGATGTTTCTGCCCGCCTGGCTCGTCATCTTGTTTCTGCCGCGCAAGAAAACGCCCCCGGTCCTGATGGCCGCCGCCGCGCCCGCCTGCAGCTTTCGGGCGAGATGTTGGCCCAGACCCTCGGGGCGTCCCGCCAGACCATTTCCACCCTGCTGACCGACCTGACCCGCTCGGGCATTCTGCTCAAGGAGCAGCGCGGCGTGTATTGCATTCTCGACGAAGGTCGTCTTCGCGAACTTCTGGACTAACCCGCCAAGATTTTCTTCTGCTCTGGCATTTCAACCTCTCAATTTCAGACTATTTTGCTATTATTTTTATGGCATATTTAAAAATAATATAATAATTTCAAATTATTAATATGCTATAAAAATCATTGCCGTGCCTTTGTCGCACATCTGACAGACGCTCTTTCCTGACTGTGATACCAGTATGACAAAGATAGCGGCGCAGACTTGGCGCGCCGTGTAACCTCAAGTTTTGTGGGGCAGCTATGGAAAGCAAGAAGCGCGACATCAATGACATGTCCATATGGGATGATGCCAAAAGTATGCTGGCAAAGGCCAGAGCAGATGGCGTGGAAACTGCCTGGGACAGGCTGGATCAGCAAACGCCGCATTGCCGTTTTTGCGAGCTTGGCACCACCTGCCGCAACTGCGTCATGGGGCCGTGCCGCATCAGTGCCAAGGCCGAGCCTGGTGGAAAACTTTCTCGCGGCGTGTGTGGCGCAGACGCCGATGTGATTGTGGCCCGCAACTTTGGCCGTTTTATCGCTGGCGGCTCTGCCGGGCATTCCGATCACGGACGTGATGTGATCGAGGCTCTGGAGGCCGTGGTGGAAGGCCGCGCCCCCGGCTACCAGATTCGGGACGAGGCCAAACTGCGGCGTATTGCTGCCGAACTGGGCGTTGCAACAGAGGGGCGCGATGCCCTTGATGTGGCCGCCGATGTGGTGGATGCCTGCTACAGCGATTTTGGCAGCAGGCGCAAGGCGGTCAATTTTGTCTCCCGGGTTCCGGCCAAGCGCCGCGAGCTGTGGGAAAAACTCGACATAACTCCGCGCGGCGTTGACCGCGAAATTGCCGAAATGATGCACCGCACCCACATGGGCTGCGATAACGATGCGCCCAATACCATGCTGCATGCGGCGCGTTGCGCCCTGGCCGATGGCTGGGCTGGCTCCATGATCGCCACGGAGCTGTGCGACGTGCTTTTTGGTACTCCCAAGCCCAAGATGTCCACCGCCAACCTTGGCGTAATCAAAAAGGACACGGTCAACATATTGGTGCACGGCCACAATCCTGTGGTGTCCGAGATGATTCTGGACGCTGCCCGTGACCCTGAAATGATCGAGCTTGCCAAAAAGAACGGAGCAACCGGCATCACCGTGGCTGGGCTGTGCTGTACCGGCAATGAACTGCTCATGCGGCAGGGCATCCCCATGGCGGGCAACCACCTGATGACGGAGCTGGCAATCGTGACCGGCGCTGTGGAAGTTGTGGTGGTGGACTACCAGTGCATCATGCCGAGCCTCGTGCAGGTGGCTGGCTGCTATCACACCCGCTTTATCGACACCGCCGCCAAGGCGCGCTTTACCGGGGCCATCCATTTTAATTTCCATCCCGAAAATGCGCGGGAAGAAGCCCGCAAGATCGTACGCATGGCGGTGGATGCATTCTTGGAGCGTGACCCCAAGCGTGTGGAAATCCCCGGCGAACCTGTCAGCATCATGACCGGTTTTTCCAACGAGGCCATTCTTGAGGCCTTGGGCGGTTCGCTTGACCCCCTGCTGGATGCCGTCAAGGCTGGCACTGTGCGCGGGTTTGTGGGCGTGGTTGGATGCAACAACCCCAAGATCAAGCACGACTCGGCCAACGTGGGCCTCATGAAGGCGCTTATCAAAAAAGATATTATGGTTCTGGCCACAGGCTGCGTCACCACAGCGGCGGGCAAGGCCGGGCTGCTGGTGCCCGAGGGCGCTTCCATGGCCGGGCCGGGGCTGCAAAAACTGTGCGGGGCGCTGGGCATTCCGCCTGTGCTGCACCTCGGCAGTTGCGTGGACAACGCCCGTATTTTGCAGTTGTGCGCGCTGATCGCCAATGCCCTTGGCGTGGATATTTCCGATCTGCCCGTGGGCGCATCCTCGCCGGAATGGTATTCTGAAAAAGCGGCGGCCATAGGCCTTTATGCGGTTGCCAGCGGCATTTACACGCATCTGGGCCTGCCGCCCAACATTCTCGGCTCGGAAAAGGTGACGGATATAGCCTTGAACGGTTTGGAACAGATTGTGGGCGCATCCTTTGTGGTCAATGACGATCCCGAAAAGGCGGCTGATCTGCTGGATGCGCGCATCCGTCAGAAGCGGCAGGGTCTTGGCCTGCAACCCTAGGCCAGTGTTTTTTGCAGGGCGGGTGGGCAGGGCCTGTCCGCCCTGTGTAAGGCGCAAGGACAAGTAATAAACCACAGGGGGATTGCATGAAGATTGCCATTTCTGGCAAGGGCGGCGTGGGCAAAACCTCCATCACCGCCTGGCTTGGCGATTATCTGGCGCGGCGCGGAGAAAAAGTCTGGCTTGTGGATGCCGACACGGCGCTTTCGCTCGGGCAGGCCTCTGGTCTGGCGCGGGCTGATCTGCCGGAGGCCCTCACCCAGCGCGCCGCATTGATTGAAGAACGCATTCGCCCCGCAGGCAAGGGCGGCATGATGGATCTTGATCCGCATGTCAGCGATCTGCCCGAGGCTCTGTCAGCCCCCATGCCTGTTGTGGGGGAAGGGGCGAAAACAGCAGGAGACAAACGCCTGCTGGTCATGGGGCCCTTGACCAGCGCCGGGGGCGGCTGCGCTTGTGAAAGCAACGCCCTGCTCAAGGCCCTGCTGGCGCATCTGGTGCTCGACAGGCGTGAATGGGTGCTGGTGGACATGGAGGCCGGTGTGGAGCACCTGGGCCGGGGAACCGTGGCCCATGTGGATGCCCTGCTGGTGGTATCCGAGCCGAGTATGCGCTCGCTGGAAACAGCGGCGGAGGTTGCCCGTATGGCTGGAGATCTGGGCCTGCACCGTCAGGTGCTGGTGCTGAACAAGGCCACTCCTGACCAGGTCGCAGACCTGCCGCCTATTGCCGATCTGCCGCAACAGCGCATCAGTATGCCTGATCTTGAGGCGCTACGGGCGCGCCAGTTGCGCTCCGGTTCTGTTCTGGGGCTGGGCGATGAAACAGAAAAGATGCTGGATAGCTTTTGCGCCAGCCTGCTGCAAAAAATTGAAGGCGAATCCGTCTAACGAAGGGAGCGCAGGCTTGCCCAACAAGCGGCCTTGACCCTGTCTTGCAGGGGATAACTGCGGCAGATTTTTGAGAATTCAAGCCATGAAGTTCAGGCCCCGGTTATGCCGGGGCTTTTTGCGTGATGGGGCATGCAGAAAAAACATCTGCTGCTGCCTTAGGCTTCCAGATCCGTTTGTCCGTTGTAGCGCAGCACAAAGTCCAGGCAGTCCGCGCCAGAAAGCGGGCGGCTGAAATAATAGCCCTGAAACGTATGGTAGCCGATGCCCGTAAAAATGCGCAACTGCTGCTCGTCTTCCACGCCCTCCACCACAGTGGTTATGCGCAGGCTGCGGCTCAAATCCAGAATGCTGCGCACGATCTGTTCCTGCACGTTGCTGTTGAGGCTTTCCGTCAGGGATCGGTCAACCTTGACCGTTGTCACAGGGAATGCGCGTATGTAGCGCAGCGATGTGTGCCCCATGCCGAAATCATCAATGGCAAGGCGTACTCCAAGCACACGCAGCCGGGTGAGCAGATCAAGGGTGCGGGCGTCTGGCTCCAGAATGGAAGATTCCGTAATTTCCAGTTCAAGCTGGGTGGGTGTAAGGCCCAGACCGTGCAGCGTACCAAGCACCATCTGGGCAAAGTTGGCATTGCGCAGCTGGCTGGGAGTGATATTGACGGCGATCACAAGGTCATGCGGAACCGTGGGATTCCATGCCGCGCGCAGTTTGCAGGCCTCAAGCAGTACAAACTTGCCCAGCCGGTCAATGAGGTTTGTGTCTTCGGCAAGCGCAACAATAATGGGTGGGGCCACCGGGCCATATATGGGGTGATCCCATCGCAGCAGGGCTTCCACGCCTGCCACGCGTTTTGCTGCATGGTCGCACTGTGGCTGAAATACAAGATAAAGTTGACCGTCATTGGCGTTAAGCGATCGTTCAAGGTCATTGGCAAGCGTGTGAGCCAGGCGGCCCACTTCGCCGGGAATGTTTAGGCACTTGCGATTGTCGGAAGAACCAGAATCGCAGCGGCTGGCAATTTGCAGCAGGCTATGCATGACCTGTTTGCCGTGCTTTTCGCGCACAGCGTCAGAGAGGGCCACAAAGGGCAGATATATGAGAAAGCCCAGCCCAAGGTTAATCATCTGCAAAATGGAGCCGTTGATGCTGCCAGTCGCCACATAGCCGCTGACCAGGGGGGGGGTGGTCCAGGCAACGCCCACCGTGGTATGCGGCACGAAGCCAATAATTGTTGCGAGGTAGGCCACTACGGTTTGTACCGCCGGCACCAGAAGAAAAGGAATGGCAAATGCGGGGTTGAGCATCAGGGGAATGCCAAAAATAAGTGGCTCATTGACGTTGCACAGGGCCGGGACCAGCGCCAGCAGGCAGAGTTTTTTCATACCCCAGTCGCGGCAGCGTACCAGAACGGCAAAGCACAGGGCCAGGGTGGAGCCAGAGCCGCCCATGCGCGTAAATGTATCAAAAAATATTTTTGTAAAAACAAAAGGCGGCTCGTTGCCATGCATTATGGCTTTGGCATTAACGAGGCCCGCAGGGCTGAGGATGTTCACATCCACAGAATTGAGCACGTTGGGGCCATGAGCGCCGAAAAACCAGAGCACCTGCGAGGTGAAGCTGTAGAGCAGGCCAAAGCCGAGGCCATTGCCGCTATGCTGAAAGGGCAGGGTAAGCAGTTTGCTTGTTGCTGCATGCAGGTCTGTTGCTCCCCATAGCGTCAGCAGAAAGCGGATAAACCCGAAAAGCAAGATTGTTGCCATGGCCGCAGGCATAACCGTGACCACGTCGCGCACAACCGGATCATGCCCGGCCATTTCTTCCGATAGATGAAAAATCCGGTACCGCGCAAGGCGCACAAATACGGCGCTGCCTGCCATCGCCACGCACATGGCAAGCAGAAGGCCTCTGTCCATGGAAAAGCTGATGGTCCAGGAACTTGTTTCTTCCGGCGCCACAATGACAAAAAAGCAGGAGAGAACCACCAGCGAACTCAGCATGGGGCTGACGGCTGGGGCAGAGGGGTTGGTCAGGTTGGCCCGCATGGCGCTGGCGCCGCCCAGTGCACAGGCCAGGGCCAGGGCGGATATGCCGAATGTGCCTGCCACAAGGGTGTCGCACGCGCGCATTCCCACGGGGCCGAGCAGTGCGTCAACGGCATTTTGCGCGGCTTCAAAGGGCAAATTGCGTAGCAGCAGGGTGAATGAGCCGATCATTATGAGCGGCAAAACAATGAACAGCCCTCGCCGTATGGCAAGAAAAAATGGCTTCCCGCTCAAATTATCAAGCAGGCACAAGAGGGATTGGACTAACTGTTTGCTGTTCATATGCAGTATGTCGCTTGCAAGTCCACCTTCTACGGCTCAGTGCGTACGGTCAGGCTGTGAGCCGTTTGATCGAATTCGTGTCAAAGACCTCATAAAGGCAACGGCATCAGGGTTCGCCGCGCCAGCCTGCAAGCTGTCTGCAATTGCACCCGGCAGAAATATCTGTTTGAGCGATCCTGCCATGCATGTTGGATGACTTATTATCAACCTGTGTAATATCAGGATAAAAAACAATCAAGCGCTCAGGGATGTTAGCGGCAAAGATCGTACGATTTTCAGAAGAAAGGGAGGAGGGCAGATCGGCAGGCAGTTCTGGTGGTGAGTGCACTTGCAAGCTTGAGCACAATAAAGAGTATGCCACATCAATGGTTCACTATCTTCTACCGCATGCGCAAGAAAAACGGCGGCTTACCTTGAACCGTAAGCCGCCGTTTATGCATTTCAAAAGGCTGAATTTTGAGTATGTGAAAAACAGAGGCTACTTGCCCGGATGTATTTCAGTTATTTTGCTGCCCTGAATACCCAAGCCGGCCATTAGCCCCTTCTGGTTGAAGAAAAATGCGTACACCCCAGAGCGAGCCGTGGTCGTGGTAAACGATCTGGCCATTCCTTCATCCACAACAACCACGCTGGGGCCGACACCTATCTCCCATCCTCCACTGCTTTTCAGATACTTCAGGTCATCATCCGAAAGAAAAAACAGAGCATAGCCAAACTTCTGTATACCGGCCTGCAGCCCGTAGGATGCTGCAACGCTACGATAGAAGCCCTTGGTTTTGCCTCCAACCCGCAGGGCGCCTTCGCCGAATTGACCGCCAATGATAAGGCCGCCCTTGACTATATTGGGAAAGACAAGGATTCCCTTGGCAGTGCTTCCCATTTTTTTTGCCGCAGGGCTTGAAGCGTATAACTGGTTTAACGCAGCAGTAACATCATAATTGATGGATGCCGCGCTGTCTGCCATGGAGGGCGCGGGAAGAGCAACGACCATGAGTGCAAGCAGGGATAAGAAGATCATCAAACGCCGAAGAATTTTCCCGTTCATTGACCATTCCCCTCGTTAATATGGCCCTGAAAACACCAGGCTTATAAAATCAACGCTTGGAGCCCTGCTTGGAGCCCTTCCGTACGGCGATATCAACAACCTCAAGATAGCTTATGCCCAGCGTATCCCCGACCTTAAGCTTTTTGAGGTTCTCTGGATTTTGCACCTTGACCACCACCACAGAACCATTGGCGAGTTCAAGCTTGGCAAGCTCGTTGACTTTATCCATGGCAAGTATCTTGGCGGTAAAGTTTGATTCCCTTACTCCCATGCCCTGCGGCTGGGATCCGGGTTTGGCCCTGACAACAGCCGTAGCCTGTTCGTCAGCCACAGAACCAGGCTCCGCCAACCACACTGTCAGTTCACGCCCGTAGGAAATATCTACCATATCTCCTTTCTTTACGCGCCGCAGATTAACGGCTTCCTTGCTCACATGAATAATAAACAAATCGCCCTGAAGGCTGCTCAAGGTTACCTTGCGGGCTTTGAGGTCAACAGCTTCAACCTTTGCCACCGTGCTCTCAACTTCAGAACTCATCACCAGCGTTTCATTTGGCTGGGCAGAAGGTTGAGGGGCATTTTTGCTGCAAGCCACCAAACATATAGCCATAAGTCCTAGCACCAATCCAGAAAATACAATCTTCATGCCTTTCCCTCCCATGGTTGACTTTTTCATTTGATTACAAACATTTTTTGACGAGAATAAAGTACCTCTTGCATATTACGCCGTCAATTATATCTAACGTGCGTCAAGGTTAAAACAGTGCGTGAACATAACTACACTGCATATAAAACACGCATGCTAGTGATAACAATTGTGAGTACGTCGTTAATTATGCTTACAAAAGTCGTTCATATCAGACAGGCAAATGCGCTGTGCTGCAACCATGAAGATAGAATTTGGTTCTGAAATACGGATAATATTTTCGTATGTGCTGTTATTTCTGTCAGTATGTTTTATTTATATGGCGGTAGTGATGAAAAGTTAAACGTAGTCTGCATGCAGATACGTTAACTTGTGCTTAAATGCAGATTTTTTTACGAGATTACCAAGGGTATCAGTTGAAGATATTTCAATATTATATCTGATTAGATTTATGTCATGGCGTTTTATCAAGAACAAAAATAATGCTGATCAAAAAGACAGTGCCAAAAATCATGAACTGCGCGCCAAAAATCCAGAAAACCAGCGGCACGGTGAAATAGAAGGCGCGCATTCCCAAATAAAAATGGTTTGCACCCATATTCAGGTATTTTTCTGCCATGCTGCCAAGCTGGTCAGAATTTTGCTGCCCGGCTTCCGCGCCCAGCATAAAGGCCACATGCGTGTAGAGCCTGAGAGATGAGGCAAAGCAAAAAAAAGCCAGAAAAAAATTCAGCAAAAGGGCAAGAATCTTGAAGGCAAACATGCCCGGCTCCACAGAACCAAAAAAGTTCAGCGAGTGCCATGTATGCCGGACATTTTCCCCATTGCCTGTAAGGGAGAGCACGCCAACAGCCAGCAAAACGCTTGTGGAGGCCATGAAGGTCGAGGCCATGGTGGCGTTGCGCAGGGTTTGCACGGCAAGAATGCCATTCTTTTTTTCAAGAATGGACTCCACCCACTTAACCCTTGCCGTCCGCGATATGCCGTGGATTGTGTAGCCGGGATTGGATGATTCCCTGAAACGGATATAGAGATTGTATGCGGCGTACAGAGCCACAGAAATACAGAAACACAGCAGGTCAAAAGTATACATCTGAACCCCCCCGAAGGCGTAAAAGTCACTGCGCCTTTGCCCGCAATCTCTGTATACCCCCGCATGCCGATCCGAAGCAACCAATGTACTGATAGGGGCAGGCATGACCATTGCCGGGAGGCCGCACCTTCAGCCACACATGCCAGCCATTGAGAGTAGCTTTGCGTGACATGCGGGGCTGAAGGTGCGGTTTATCGTTCTAGAAGCTGAAAGACTGAGGCGGGTTGCCGCTGAAATCAAACATGAAGGCCGTGCCGTGATCAACACTGAAAACCGTAAAATCGGGGTTTTCTGCCGAGCCGTAGATGGAGCGGACAAGCCCGTTGTTTTCAATGATGCGCCGCTTGATCGCCATGTCATCGTCCAGATTGGCCTGACCCTTTACGCGCAGGGTTTCCATCTTGGGCGACATGCAGGCAAACTCCAGTCGGGGGTCGCTCTGCAGCTGGGCAAAGGTTTCTTTTGAGCGCGCGGTGCAGAACCACAGACGGCCATTTTCCGCAAACTGAAACTGAAAGGGCCTCACTCGGACCGCGCCGGAATCAGAAGTGGCAAGAAAAACCGTGGTGTTGGCTGAAAGAAAGTCGATTACTTTTTGCATGATATTCTCCATTTTATTCTATATCGAACTATTGTTTCACAAAAAAACATCCAAAGCACAGTGCGTTGGATGCTTTTGCGGGTATCAGAATATGGTTTTCAGGCTGATGTTGCGCAGCACTCTTTCCAGCCCGGCAACAAGGGTTTCCCTGTCGGCTTGGGGCATGTCGCCCCACACGGCATCAAGCAGCGTCTGGGAAATGGCGTCAAAATCAGCCTTGGCAGCAAGAGCTTTGGCGGAAAGTGAAACCAGCGTAACCCGCGAATCTTCCTGCGAGGGAGATTTGGTTACGTAGCCCGCCTGCTCCAGTTTGCCGACCAGTGTGGTCACAGTGTTTTTTTGTTTGCCTATTGCCTCGGCAAGTGCGCTCATATGCATGGGGCCGCGCGTAAACAGGGCCTGCAAAATGGCGCCGTGAGAGGGGGCCATGCCGCTGTGCCCGCGCTTTTCAAGCTCGGCAACTATAAGGTTGTTGGCTTGCTCGCGCACCCGGCCTATGAGCGCAACAATGTGATCCGTCTTCATGGGGGGCAATTTATTTCGATATAGAACTAATGTCAAGCCTGTCATGTGCAGCGCACCGCAGAAAAAGCAAAAATCCCCGGCACCGCCTGATGGCAGTGCCGGGGATGACTGGCATGACACGGCGCAATTATCTGCGCTTCGGGCAGCCCGCCTGAGTGGGCTGCTTATTTGGATTGCAGTTTGAGGCCAGCTTCAAAATGGTTCAGCTTCATGGCCCGGCGAACCTTTTCAAGGGTTTTGGCGGCCTTGTCGTAGGCCTTTTCCGTACCTTTCTTGAGCACGTCAATGACGAAAGGAATGTCCTGTTCGTATTGCTGTCTGCGGGTGCGGATGGGGCCGAGGATCTGTTGCATGACCTCGTTGAGGAACTTCTTCACCGCCACGTCGCCAAGGCCGCCGCGCTGGTAGTGGGCCTTCATTTCGTCCAGATTGGGGTAGGACGAATTGAACTTGGCAAAGTCTTCCGGCACGGCAAAGGCGTCCAGATAGGTGAACACGGTATTGCCCTCAATCTTGCCGGGGTCGGAAGCCTTGAGGTGCCCGGGGTCGGTGAACATGCTGAAAATCTTGTCGTGAACTTCCTTCTCGGAGTCGCTCAGATAGATGCAGTTGCCGATGGACTTGCTCATCTTGGCCTTGCCGTCAATGCCGGGCAGGCGCAGGCAGGCGGCGTTCTGTTCCAGCAGGATCTGCGGTTCCACCAGGGTTTCGCCATAGGTGCTGTTGAACTTGCGCACGATTTCCACGGTCTGTTCCAGCATGGGCTTCTGGTCTTCGCCAACCGGCACGGCGGTGGCTTCAAAAGCCGTGATGTCTGCCGCCTGACTGATGGGGTAGGTGAAGAATCCCACGGGAATGCTCTGCTCAAAATTTTTCTGGGCAATCTCTGCCTTGACCGTGGGGTTGCGCTGAAGGCGCGACACGGTGACAAGGTTCATATAGTGGAAACTCAGCTCATAAAGCTGCGGCAACTGCGACTGGATGAAGATGGAGGACTTTTCCGGGTCAATGCCGCAGGCAAGGTAGTCCAGCGCCACTTCAAGGATGTTGTTGCGCACTTTTTCAGGATTGTCGGCATTGTCGGTCAGAGCCTGCGCATCGGCCAGCATGATGTAGATTTCATCAAATTTGCCAGAATTTTGCAGCAAAACGCGCTGTTTGAGCGATCCGGCGAAGTGTCCGATGTGCAGCTTACCCGTGGGGCGATCCCCGGTCAGAATGATATTGCTCATAATGTTCTGCGTATGTCCTCTGGGCAAGGGCATCAGGAACGCAGCCTCCATGCGTGAATTTTTTGCAGTACGGAGCGGGCTTGCTCCATAAATATGCAACCGTGCCGCAATGTTTGCACATTTAGCAGGGCGTAGGCTTTTGCCTATACACCAAGCATGCGCAGGCCACAAGGGGCAAGGCCGGTAAGGGCGAGACTTCGGCGTTTTGATTGGGAAATTATTCACTTGCGGGCGGCATTGTGCGGGCGTATGGTCTGGGCGTCAGCAGCAGCTTGCCGCCTGTTTGCCGATACGTTTTTGTTGTTCTGTGATTCCATTGCGTTATGTGTATTTATAGAGATTGTTCATGTAACGGGAGTGCGATCATGAAAAAGATGCTTTTTGCCGCAGCGCTGTGCTCACTGGTATTTGCCGGAACGGCTCTTGCGGGCGAACCGCAGCTCTACCCAAAGGATTCCTTGAAAACTTGGAACCGTGATAAGGTGGCGGGCGGCCAGGGAACCTTGTTCGGCCAGTTCGGCTTTACCCGCAACGATGCCTCCAAAGACATGGTCATCAAGGAAATCGGCTGGATGACCCTGCAACCGGGCGCTTCCATTGGCATGCACAAGCATGAAAACAATGAAGACGCTTACATCATCGTTTCCGGCGAGGGCGTGTTCACCGACAGCGCGGGCAAGGAAACTCCGGTAAAAGGCGGCGACATCACAATAGCCCGTCCTGGCGATACCCATGCGCTCAAATGCAGCGGCAACGTGCCTTTGGTATTTCTGGATGTGATCGGCCAGCGTTAGCGCTTCGGACTGTCAGGGCTGGATTAGCCCGATAAATATACCCCATCAGGCAAACAAAGCACGGCAGTCCGTACGCTGCATCTTTGAAAGTCTGATGGGGTTTGTATTTGGTAGGGCGGGTTTTATTCGGGGGGGCACTTTGGGCTTTAGGGCAATATCATCCAGCTATCTGCACTATTCGCTGGTTTTGTCCGTGGTCAGCAGAAATACCGCACTGAGAACCAGCGCGCCGCCCAACCAGCCGGATGCGCTGAAACTTTCATTCCAGAACAGCCAGACCCAAAGAGTGCCAAGTACAGGCTCCAGATGGCAGGTAACGGCGGCCCGCACAAGGCTGATGCGTTTCAGCCCCTGCCCGTAGCAGATGTAGGCCATGTAGCAGGTGAGCAGCCCCAGGGCGAACAGCCAGCCCCATGTGTCCGGGGTGTGATCCACATGCACCGGGCCGCTGAAGCCCAGAGCCGCCACACCGCCCAGCAGCATGAAGCCATAAATGCTGGCTGTGGAATAGCGGCGTTGCCACCAGCGGTAAAAGGGATAGTGCGTGGCGTAGCACAGGCCGGAGAGCAGGCCAAAGCCAATGCCCTCAAGGGATGTTTCGCCCGGCAGGCTGCCGCCGGAAAAACAGACCAGCACCGTGCCGGAAAGGGCAATGAACACGGCCAGCGCCTTGCGCCGTGTTATGTGCTCGCCAAACAGAAAGCGCGAAAAAACAGCCACCCACACCGGGGCCGTATACAGCAGCACCACGGCGGTTGCGCCGCCGCTGAGCTTGATGGCCATTTGCATGGCCCCGAAAAACACCCCAACGCCCCATGCGCCAAAGAGCATAAATGTCAGGGCATGGCGCAAGGGAATGCGCAGGCCCCCGGTCAGAGCTGCATGCGTCAGGAAAAAGGCGCAGCCAATGGCCGCCCGCCAAAAGGCCGTTTCGAGCGGCAATACGCCCGCATGCTGGCAAAACTTGGAAACAACGCCCAACAGCGACCACAGCAGGGCTGCCAGCAAAATCCATACATAGCCGTTAAACATGTTCTGCCGCATAATATTGGTGGAGGTGCAGGGTGTTATTCAATGCCGAGCGCATGGCATACAAGCCCTGCAATCTGCGTTTGATCTGTGGGCAGCGGGGTGTTTTTAAACCCTTCGCCCGCCAGCCACAGGGGAACCCGCCGGCTGGCTTCGCTGTTGTCGTTATGGCGGCCGTCGTCGTCCATGCCGTGATCGCTGGTGACCAGCACCGCGTAGCCTGCCGACGTCCATTCCGGCAGCCAGCGGGCCAGCAGGCCATCGGCCCTGCGGGCGGCATCCCGGTATTCCTTGCTGTTTGCGCCGTGCAGATGGCCTGCGTTGTCGATGCCCATGCTGTGCGCCAGCAGAAGATGCGGCTCATGGCGTCGCCGCAGGCAGGCCGCATCGTGAAAAATCTCATCGTCCGGGTAGGCATCGGTGCAGTAAAACAGGCCGTGGGCAATGGGCAAGGCCGCATCGTCCGTAATCCGGTCGCGCCCCGGCTCAAATGGGGCCACGTTGCACAGCTCGCTCATCCAGTGGTAGGCAGCGGCGGCGGTGGTCAGGCCTGCGGCCTGCGCGCGGCTGAAAATGGTGGGCACTGGGCAGAGCCGGGCATCATCATTATGCATAATGCCGCTTTGCGCCGGGCGTAAGCCTGTGAGCAGGGTGGCGTAAATGGGGCGGGAGAGCGGCGGCAGTTCGCCTTGCAACTCCGTATGGCGCGCCAGACCCGCATCGGTGAGCGACTGCATGTAGCTCATGCAGCGGCGGGCCGTGGCGGCGGCAAGGCCATCCAGCAGCACAAAGACCACGCGGGGCATTACCAGTCTCCCTTGCCTGTCGGGCGCGGGCCGAAATCAAGACAGGGGGCCTGCTCTCGCAGTTGGGCGGCGGTGAGTCCACGCACTGCGTAATTGCGCGCCAGCCACGCCAGAAAGTCATAAATTTTTTTGTACAGGGCATCGGCGGCTTTTTGATCGGGAATGTTGGGCGATCCCCCGGGCAGCATTTCTGACGAATGCCAGAACAGGCTCAAAACCCGTCCGCCGCGCGCCATGTGCAGGCGCGTAGCCGCCCGCATCACGGCGGCGCTGTGCCATACCGGGTTAGGGCTCAACGCTCCCCAAAAATGAAAGGAATCGGCCCAGGCCGCGCCTCTGGCGCACCCATGCCACAGCCGGGCCAGCGTGCGCGAAAGCGGAATCTGCGTAACCGGCGATTCCAGCAGGCCGGGGGCGTCCTCAAGCCAGTAGGGGTCGGAAGGCGCAAGAAAGTGATCCGGCCCGTCAGGGAAGACGCGCAAGGGACATACCGAACTGTCAAAAGTGATGCCTTCCTCCGTCAGCAGGGGGCGCACAACGGATTTGAGATCCCAGCGTCCCATGCGGAAGCTGGTCAGATCCGCGCCCTGAAATTCGCGTCCGGCATCCAGCAGGGTGCGCAGGCGCTGGCGCAGCAGTTCGCGCGGCAGGCGGTCTGTGCGGGTGGGCGGCCCCTGTTTTTGCGTGGCGGGCTGCGCCGTGTCGTCCCCAAGAGGCGGTGTGCTCCAGTGGTGCAGGTGCGCGGCGATTTCCGCATCGCAGTGGTCGCGCATCCAGGCCAGATGGGAACAGGCTTCGGCATTGGCAAAAACCGTGTGCGCGCAAAACAGCGTGAGCGGAAAGCCCAGTTCGCTGGTGAGGGGGGCAAGCCTGCGCAGCAGGGCCACATTGCGCACGCCGCAGCCTTGCGCCGCATAGTTGCCGGAAAACAGCCCCTCTTCTTCCACATCAAGGCTCACAATCACGCGCAGGGCGGGTTTGTCTGCCTGATTATTGAAGGATGTATCGTTGGTGCAGTCAGTCATTTCTTAATTGTAAGCCCAAGCAGGGCGCATGGCAATGCGGGGCGCGCGCAAGCCGCTCACCTGCGGGCCTTGCCTAGGGCGGCATAAAATAATTCCGTGTATTTTAACCGTATTATGAGGGGGTGGCTTGGGCGGCCTTGCAAAACCGGGCGGAATGCATACAATAATGCATACGGCTGTTCGGCTTTTGCGCCGTAACTTTCAGCCGTCCGGTTATCTGAAGGAGAAGCATGACCATCCCACAGCGCATCCTCTTTTTTATGGAGGATCTTTGTTATGGCGGTACGCAACGCCAGACTCTTGAACTGGCCCGCCGCCTGGATCGAACTCGTTTTACGCCGGTCATGCTTACGCTCACTGGCCCCACTGATCTGGATGAAGCCGCGCGGGATGCGGGCATAGAGCTGCACCACATGGGGCATGACCGCAAGGTGCCGCCCCTGTTTTTTGCTGCCCTGTATTCAAAGCTGCGCCGGTTGCAGCCAGATGTCATCGTGCCCTGTACGGCCTTGCCCAATATCTGGGGGCGCATCTGGGGGCGGCTGGGCTGGCTTGGCGAGAAGAAAGCCCCGCGTATTGTGGGAACCTGCCGAGGCGGCGGCGGCCCCAAGCGCCAGCATGAACGCTGGCTTTGGCGGCTTACGGATCATATGATCTGCAATTCCGAAGCATTGCATGAAATTTTACTGTATTTCGGCTTGCCGCAATCCCGTTTGAGCTACATCCCCAACGGAGTGGATACGGAATTTTTTGCGCCGTCCGGGGCTGCGCCCTCGGCCCGAGCGCCCGAGATTGTCTGCGTGGCGCGCCTTGCGGGCGACAAGGATCATCTGACCCTCTTGCGCGCCTTTGAGATTGTGCTGCAACGTCACCCCTCGGCGCGTTTACGCATTGTGGGTGATGGCCCGGAAGAGGCCAGTCTGCACCAGTGGGCCGCGCAGCACGCTGCCGGAGGCAACGTGGACTTTATCCCCGGCGGGCTTGATATGCGCGGGCACTATGCAGCTGGGCGCATCTTCGCACTTTCATCCGTGCGCGAGGGTCAGCCCAATGTGATTCTTGAAGCCATGGCCTGCGGCCTGCCCGTGTGCGCCACATCGGTTGGCGGCATTCCACGGCTGGTGGAGAGCGGTCAGAACGGCCTGCTTTCACAGGCGGGCGATGTGGCGGCCCTGGCGGAAAACTGCTGCCGTCTGCTCGAAGACGGCGCGCTGTGCGATGCCATGGGGCAGGCCGGGCGCTTGCGCGTGGAGCGGGATTTTTCCTTCACTGCCATGGTGGAGGCGCATCAGGCCGTTTTTGCTGGCTTGCGCCGCAACTGACGGCTGAACTTGTCAATCAGTCTTCTACTTAAGTGTGGAAGGCGCAGGAATATATGGAATTAGATCAAAATTCACTGCGTGCATGCTCCAGGGCTGCACAGGCAACGCGGGCAATACGGCTCAGGCGCGCGCGGCTGAAGTATGCAGTTTTGTGTTTTGCGGCGCTTTGCGTCTGCCTTTGCCTGATGACCGTGGGTGTTTTTGCGACTCGCGCGGCCGAAGTTCAAACCACGCAGGACCAAAGTTCCGGCTCCCAGGCGGGACAGCGCGGCGAACAGAAAAATATGCCGCTTCCCGCCGGGGATACAGCAACGGCAACGACGTCCGCTGCCAACACCCCTGTGGAAGTGCGCGAACTCTGGACAGGCTCGCTCTATTCATCAACATACCGTGTTGGCGTGTGTGTTTCCGCTCAGGGCACGGTGCGAGGCGTGGTGCATCTGCGTCTGTACAACGGCAAGGTTGACGTGTACCACATAGATGGAACGGTGCGTAACAACGATATTGAGGCGCACCATTCATCCGGGCATTCATTCAAGGGGCGTCTTGCTTCTGCCGATAAAGTCGAGGGCGTCATCAGCCTGAAGAATGGCATGAACGTGCGTCTGGAGGGCAAGCGCACCCACGATGCGCCGCTTGCGCCAGAAGATTGCGCTCCCTTGCCCCAATAAAAATTTGCGCTGAGGGCGGGGCGTTTTCACATCCTGCCCCGGCATGCCTTGCCTTAACATGCGTTTGCCGCAATCGCTGCAAAGTCTCATGCCCTTGCTGCCGCTTGCTGATCCATCCAAACAATAACATGAAGGAGTGCCTATGTTCTGGATATGGTTTTTGCTGGCCACCTCCCAATGCGCTCTGTTGTATATTCTGGCCCGCAGGGGCGAAAGCATGCCCCGCCGTATTGAGGAAGAAGCCGAGGCCAACCGCGCCATACCTGAAGACAAATGGCCCTCGGTGGGCATGATTGTGCCCGTGGCCGGGCGCGATCTGCGCATGGAAGGCGCGTTGCGCAGCCTTTTGACCCAGAATTACCCCCGTTTTGTCCCCGTGCTCGTTACTGCGGAAGAAAATGAACCCGCCGCCGAGCTTGTAGGCAGACTCAAGCAGGATTTTCCCGCTCTGCGTCATGTGGTGGCAGGCACCGCCACGGGTTGCGGGCAAAAAAACCATAACAGCCTTCAGGGTATTGCCGCTCTGGGCGATGAAGTGGACGTCTATGTGTTCTGCGACAGCACCCACATGGCGGAACCCGATTTTCTGCGGCATCTGGCGGCGCCCATGGCCAGGGGCGAGGCTTCGTTCAGCACCGGTTACCATGTTGTGGAGCCTCGCGACGATCAGCCCGTAACGCTGGCCTATACGCTGTGCGTCATGCTTATGCGCTACCTGCAAGCCATGTCCGCCTTTACCCAGTTGTGGGGCGGCGCTATGGCCATGACCCGCGAGGCCTACGTAAAATACGGCGTGGCGCAGTTGTGGCTTGAAAACGTGGTGGACGACTGCTCGCTCACGGCTCTGCTTCAGGTGCGCGGCGCCAAGGTGCGGCTCTGCCCCGGCGCTTTGCTGCACACCGATGCCGTTAATCACTCCGCGCCCGTCTGGCGGGCCTGGATGGACAGGCAGGTACTCTTTCTCAAGTTTTGCATGCCCGGCCAGTGGAAGCTGCTGGGCCTCATGTGTGTTATGATGGCCCTGCCCATGGTGTGCGCGGCCCTGGCCTTTCTAGGCTGGATTGTGAACGTGGGCAGCGGCGCCGGCGTGTTGCTGGGGCTGTTCTGGCTGGCGGCGATGGTGAGCGCGCTGCATCTGTGGCGTGGTCTGCTTGCCAAGCCCGTGCCGCTGTGGCGCTGGTGCATGGCCTTTGCGGACGCCGTACGCATGTTCACCTCTGTATACTGGCAGAGCATAAAGTCGTGGAATATTGTCTGGCACGGCATAAGGTATGAAGTTGGCAAGGGCGGGGTAGTGCTGCGCTCTGAACACAGTCACGGAACAAAATAGCAATGTTGAAACCACTCCTGATGCAGGCGTGGTTTGCCAGATTCTTTTTTGTTTGCGCATGCGGCCCGTGACAGGGTATGAAAATAGAGGCTTTGACATACACCCGAAGTGGCGTGTATTGTCTTTTGCCCTTTTGTCACGGGCAGCATGCAATATATCTGTATGCAGCCCGACAGCAGGATGCGGCAATGGCGTTGCGCATGTGCGCGGCATAAGCCACGGCTTTTTTTATCGTTTTTTGTCAGAGTAGTGATTGCGCCATGATTGCAATGTCAGACCTTATTCGCATCAGCCTCAGGCAGGTTGTGCGCCAGCGCGGCTTCGGGGTGATGCTTTCCATCGCCCTGGGCATCACGGCGTTTATCGTCCTGGCGGTACTTGGCCGCGAAATCCGGTACAAGGTGGGGCAGGACATGGTGCTCATGGGTGGCGTCAACGTCATTCAGGTATACATGGATGATGCCCAGTACCCCGGTCAGCCCGACCGCGAGTTTTATCCTGAAACTGTGGAAGCCCTTTCCCAGTTGCCCGGCGTCAGCCTGGTGAGCAGAAACCTGCGCGACAACAAAAATTTCCCCATACGCGGCACCGGCGAGCGCACGCTGAATGTGGATTTTATCGGCATCGACCAGTATTTCGCCGAGGTCTACTCCATTGATCTGGCGGCCGGGCGGCTGCTCAATCAGGAAGATGTGGACTCTCACAGGCGCGTATGTCTGCTTGGCAGGGATGCGGCCAGAAATTTATTTGGCGGTTCGGAAGAAGCCATAGGCAAGCTGCTCTTTCTGGAGCAGGATGTTTTTGAAGTGGTGGGCGTTGTCAGCGGCGTCATGCTCGGCAGCTGGAGCCAGGGCGGCTTTTTGCCCTATACCACCATGGCCGACCGCAACTGGGGCCGGGGCAAGGTGCGCAGGCTCTTTATCCGCGCCATCGGGTGGGAAGACGTGCCGCCGCTTGTCAAAATTATTCCTCAGATGGTGCGCGAGCATCAGTCCGCACCCTATATCGTGGTGCAGACGCAGGAAGATCAGCTCAAACGCATCAAAACCACCTTCATGTGGGTTGAGGCTCTGCTGTGGCTTGGTATTGCCGCATCGCTCATGCTGGGCGGTTTCGGCATCTGGTATGGCACGTTTGCCGCAGTTCGGGCCAGAACGCGCGAAGTGGGCCTTAAAAAGGCCATGGGCGGCTCGGATGTAGACATCCTGGCGCAGTTCCTGGCCGAGGCTCTGTGCAAATCGGTTGCTGGCGGCATATTTGGCATTCTCATCGGCTGCGCGCTGGTCGAGATCGGTTCCTTATCGCTTGGAACGGGCGTTTCGTATTCGCTGCTGTTTTTCAGCAGCTTGGGAAGCATCGTTTTTTCTGCCGTCATAGGCATTGCGGGCGGTCTGTTCCCTGCCATGCAGGCAAGCCGTATGGACGTGGTAACCGCTCTGCGATTCGAATAGCACACAATGCGCGGGTTGCCCCGCGTTCTTGCGGCTCTGCCGCACATGCACAAGGTGGATCATGGCACCCGTTATAGTCGCCAAAGATTTATATAAATGCTACGCCGGTTTTTCACCGGTGCTGCGTGGCGTGAATATTGAAGTTGTTCCCGGCGAGATGGTGGCCATTATGGGGCCTTCGGGCTGCGGCAAATCCACCATGCTGCACGTGCTGGGCATGCTGCACGCGCCCGATTCCGGCTCTTTGCAAATTCTTGGCAAGGATGTGCTGACGCTCGACCGTGAGCAGACTGCCAGTTTCCGCCGTGGCACCATGGGCTTTGTCATGCAGTCGAGCAACCTTTTTGACCACTCGACTGTGTTTGAAAATGTTGAATTCCCCCTGATATTTGAGAAAATTCCGCCAGAAGAACGCTGGGAGCGGGTTATCCGCGCCCTTGAACTTGTGCGCCTTTCTGCGCGTGTACACTACCGAAGCAACCGCCTTTCGGGCGGCGAGCAGCAGCGTGTGGCCATTGCACGCGCCATGGTCAACAATCCCCGCATCCTGCTGGCTGACGAACCCACGGGCGCGCTGGACGCCAAAACCAGCCGCCTTATCATGGATAATTTCCGTTCGCTCTGCCACACTGGCGGCGTTTCCATGGTCATGGTTACGCATGACCCAACAATGGCCGAATTCTGCGACAGCATCTACACCCTTGAAGACGGCATTCTGCACTGCCGGCAGCGTAATCTGCCGCAGATGCCCGACACCATTTCGCACAATCTGCTCCATGGGGTTGCCCCTGTAGTGCGCGGCGCCATGGTTGCCGAGAGCTTTCCCGAGGCCTCCGGTCAGTGCCTTATGGATGAGGCCCACCGTATGCACGCGTCGGGCCTGCTCACCCGTATTTACGCCATCCGCGACAACGGATTTCTGGGCAATCCCGAGGGCTACGCCCTGCCGCTGGCTGTGCGGCGTATCGGCGCGTTGCGTGTGCTTGCGGCCTGCCTGGGTATGCTCAGGCTCATGCGCGCTTCTTCCTCCCAGTTGTGGGCGCTTTGGCGCAAACTGCCGGGGCGTGGCCGCTGGGGCAGCCGCTGGTGGGATCACCTGCGCGCATTTTGCGCCGGGGCCATGCTGGCGCGTTGGGGCCAGGAAGAAAAGATCGAATTTTTCTACGCTGCGGGGGCTCACGGCCCGGCCACGGCCAGCTGGGTTGCCTCGCGCCTTCTGCATGTGCCGTATGCTTTCGCCGTGCGCGCTCAGGATATGACGGAACCTGGCCTCAACTGGGCCGCCAAGGGTGCGGATGCAGAATTTGTGCGCTGCGATACAGAGGCCACCCGCAATGCCATGCTGCAATTGCTGCCCGAGCTGAAAGACAAACTGCTTGTGCTGCGCGATCCCCTTACCCTCACGCCGCCGGAGGATCTGGAAGAGCAGATGCCCGTTCCCGCTGGGGACGATGCCGCCAGTGATGCGGATAAGGCTGCGGATTTCAATCTGCTGGCTGTGGGCACCATTGCGCGCCGCAAGGGATACGATCTGCTGCTTCGGGCATGCCGCCTGCTGGCCGACAGAAATGTGAACTTTTCGCTGACCTTTGTGGGCCAGGGGCCGGAGAAGCTGCGTTTGCGCTGGCTTGTCTGGCGGCTTGGGCTCCGTGGTTCGGTTCAGTTTGCCGGGCAGATTCCCCATGAGAACATGGCGGATATGTACAACCGGGCGGATGTTTTTGTGGCTCCTGGCCGCAAGACCACTGGCGGAGATGCCGACGGTGTGCCTTCGGCTCTGGTGGAAGCCCTGGCCTTTGGCCTTGCGGTGGTTGCCAGCGATCTGCCGGGCCATGCGGAAGCCATTACGGACGGCGGCAATGGACGCCTTGTGCCGCAAGACAACGTGGGCGCGCTGGCTGATGTTCTGGAAGCTCTTGCCTCCCGTCCCGAGGAACGCAAGCGCCTTGGCGAGGGCGCCCGCAAGTCGGTAGTTACCCTTGTGGATACCGACCGCACCGAAGCCCGCCTGACCGAGCTGATCAAAAAAGCCTGCGGCAAGGCCTGAACCACGCCGGGAGAGCGTCATGAATTTTGACGGAGTACGCATACTGGTTGTGGGTGATGTGATGCTTGATCATTACATTGCAGGCCAGGTCAAAAGGATTTCTCCCGAAGCCCCGGTGCCCGTGGTGTCTGCGGCAAAACGCTGGTCTGTGCCTGGCGGTGCTGCCAACGTGGCGCGCAACCTTGTGCGCCTGGGTGTTGACGTGGCTGTGGCTGGCGTAGTGGGGCAGGATGCCGCAGCCAGCGATCTGCGCGCGGCGCTTGCGGCTGAGGGAATCGCGGACGGTCTGGCCGTTTCGCCCAGCCGCCGCACTACCTGCAAAACGCGCGTTCTTGCGCAGGGGCAGCAACTGCTGCGCCTTGACGAGGAAGTAAGAGCTCCGCTCGGTGCAGAAGAAGCCGACGCTCTGAAAAATCAGGTCCTTTCCCTGTTGCCGGGGCGGCATGCGGTTATTCTTTCTGACTACGCCAAGGGCGTGTTGCTTGAATCGGCCAGCGGCTGCAATTTGTGCCAGATAATCATTGAAGAAGCCCGCCGCCTTGGCATCGCCGTGCTGGTTGATCCCAAGGGCAGCGACTGGCGGCGCTACGCCGGAGCGCACTGCGTTACTCCCAATGCCGGGGAATTTGACGCAGCCTGCGGGCTGGACGCTGGCGTAACGCTCAACAGGCCCCGCCGTGAGACCCTTGCCGGAGAACTGCGTTCACGCTACGGCATTGAACGCCTGCTCATAACGCGGGGGCCAAAGGGCATGGCCCTGTTCACTCCTGACGAAGCGCCTGTTTACTGCCGAGCCGCCGTGCGCGAAGTGGCCGATGTTTCCGGCGCAGGCGATACCGCCATTGCCACTCTGGCAGCATGCGTGGGCAAAGGCCTGCCCTGGGCCGAAAGCATGCACCTTGCCAATGCGGCGGCAGGGGTCGCCGTGGGCAAAATGGGCACTGCGCCCGTGTCTATTGCAGAACTTAACGAAGCGCTGCGTGAACAGGCCGACAATCCCAAGCTTTTTACCGTTCAGAGCCTTGTTGAAAAAATTGAAGAATGGCGCAGAAAAAATGAAACTGTGATTTTTACCAACGGTTGCTTTGACCTGCTGCATCCTGGCCACATTTCCCTTATCCGGCAGAGCGCCGCTCAGGGCGATCACCTGATTGTGGGGCTCAACAGCGATGCCTCTGTGCGCCGCCTCAAGGGGCCGACCCGTCCCATCCAGAACGAAAACAGCCGCGCCTTGCTGCTGGCTGCTTTGTCAGACGTGGACGCCATTGTGCTTTTTGACGAAGATACCCCGTTTGAACTCATCTCGGCCCTGCGGCCTGACGTGCTCGTGAAAGGCAGCGACTATACCATCGACAATGTGGTTGGGGCCGATGTTGTGCAGCAGGGGGGCGGCAGGGTCTATCTTGCCCGCCTGGTAGACGGTTGCAGCACTACGGGCATAGTGCGCAAAATCGATAACCAGCGGGATGTCACCTAGACCAGCAGCCGGAGTTTTCAGCCGTACATGCAACGCATTTTCGCAGCAGATATAGGTGGAACCAACGCAAGATTTGCCCTGTTCACAGTGTATGAGGGCAATCTCACGCTTATGTCTGCGGTGTGGGCAAAATCGGCTGATCTGGGCAATGCCCATGATGTGCTGCAAGCCATGCAGCAGCTCTTGCAATCTCCATTCTCTGCGGGTGATTCCCTCGTTATTGCCCTTGCCGGGCCTGTGAACGGCCTGCACGGCAAACTCACCAACGGGCAGCTGCGTGTAGACCTTGATGGCGTAGCGCAGCAGTACAACCTGGCCTGCTGCCTGCTGCTCAACGATTTCAGCGCGCAGGCTTTTGCCACGCTGACGCCCTGCGGCGCTGCTGCCGCACTGGTGCGCAGCAACACCCGATCCATTGACGAATCCAGAGAGACCCGGGCCGTGCTTGGCGCTGGCACTGGCCTTGGCGCAGCCATGCTGGTGCGCTCGGGCGACCCGGATCCTGCCGGAAGCTGGCTGGCCGTGCCTTCGGAGGCAGGGCATACCGCCTTTGCCTTTGTGGGGCCGGAAGAGCAGGCCTATCAGGCCTTTTTGGCCCGCGAACTGGGCCGCGATTATCCCACGGCGGAAAATGTGCTTTCCGGTGAAGGCCTTTCCGTGCTGCACTACTATCTTTCCGGCCAGTTTTTTTATCCCCCTGCCGTGGGCGCCGAGGCCCTGTCGCACGAAACGCCCACGCTATTGTGGTATGCCAGATTTTGGGGCCGTTTTTGCCGTCAGTGGATACTGACCACGCTCTGCCGTGGCGGATTGTGGATTGCTGGCGGCATTGCCGCCAAAAATCCCCTGTGCCTGACGCATCCGGCCTTTATGCAAGAGCTTGGTCTGGTGCCCGATATCGGCGGCATTGCGGCCTCTGCTCCCATTTATCTTGTCACCGATGGCAACAGCGGCCTGTGGGGCGCGGCGTGCGCGGCTGTGGAGCATTTGTCCTGCTGCGTCCCCCGTGCTGAAAAAAGCGGCTAGGCAATCACGGCCCTGCGGACTGATGCAATTTGGGGTTACGCCTTGACGCTTTTCTGAAAGTTATTTATTTACCCGCACTGCGATGGTATGTTTTTTATGCGCCTTGTGGCGCGTATGCGCTCTAGCTGGACTGGAGCCGCCGCAAGGCATTTTTTTTCTGCATGGGAACCATATTTCCGATAAGCAGCCATTGCGCACTGTTTTTCGCCAGGCAAAAGTCTTAGTCTTTTGGTTGAGTTTGGGCTTGACAGTATCCCGCGATAACAGTAATTTTTAGCAACACTGGAGGCTGGCATGGCTCAAACACAAACACGAATGACCCGGCAGCGGGCAGTTATTTTGGAAGAACTGCGCAAGCTCAAGAGCCATCCAACTGCGGATGAGCTGTACAGCATCGTGCGCGAGCGTTTGCCCCGAATAAGCCTGGGTACTGTGTACCGGAATCTGGATTTTCTGGCAGACAGCGGCGAGATCCGCCGTCTGGAAGCTGCCGGATCAACCAAACGTTTTGACGGTGATATTTCAAACCATCAGCATGTTCGCTGCATTTATTGCGGCCGGGTTGGCGATGTTGAAGACGTCAAACAGGCCCCCACAGTTGAAGGCATGCAGGCAATGGGTTTTGCGAGCATTTTGAGTTCGCGGGTGGAATACGATGGCGTGTGCGAAACCTGCGCGAGATCGCTTGAAATAACCCAGTAACTATTGTCCGAATGTTTTTCCGTGTGCGCGGCGGCTGCTTGTGAGATTTTGCTATTCGTATTATGCAAATAGCATCTTGAACCTGTTATAACCAAGGAGCTTGCGTCATGGCTGAAAACAGGGAAAGCCGGAAGGCTAAAGTCATAGAAGTACTGAACAAGGCGCGCGCCATGGAGCTGTTCGCCATCCATCAGTATATGAACCAGCACTACAATCTGGACGATATGGATTATGGCGAGCTTGCTGCCAACATGAAGCTTATCGCCATTGACGAAATGCGACATGCCGAAAATTTTGCCGAACGCATCAAGGAACTGGGCGGTGAGCCCACTACCCAGAAGGACGGCAAGATTGTCACCGGGCAGGAAGTGACCGCTATCTATGAGGCTGACGCCAATCAGGAAGAAGTCACCATCGAAGCTTACAGCGGTTTTCTTGCCATCTGTAAGGATGCGGGCGACATTGTTTCTGCCCGCCTCTTTGAACGTATCATTGACGAGGAACAGGCCCACCTGACCTATTACGACAATATTGACGGGCATATCAAAAAACTTGGCGACACCTACCTTGCCAAGATTGCCGGTACGCCTTCCACAACCGGCCCTGCCAGCAAGGGCTTTGTGACCGCAACGCCCGCAGCGGGCTAACAGGCGGGGCAAAAGATGGCTGAACCCAAGGATATGTGGCGTTGCCAGATGGTTAATTGCGGTTACGTTTACGACCCCGACCGGGGTGACAAACGCCACAAGATACCGGCTGGAACCCGTTTTGAAGATCTGCCAGAAGACTGGAAATGCCCTGTATGCGGGGCAACAAAAAAGAGCTTTCGCCCTTTGAGTGACGAAGGCTAAGCCAGGAACCCAACACCCTTGAGGTGAGTTTTGAAAAGGCCCGTGTCCTTGAGCTGTTATGGCAGAGAAGGAGACGGGCCTTATATTTTGCGCCTTGGAGGATCTTTTGAGCGCGGGTGGGTTTACATTCCCTGCATACATTCCCCGCGTACGAGCAGGCGAACCTGACCGCTCACCAGCATGTTGCCGCTGGCTTTGTCCCTGCGGATGCTGATTTCCGAGTCACGCCCCACAAAGCGCCCCTGCCGGAGAAGTATTTCCTGTGCGGGCGAAAATCTGTTGTGTTTGTAAAGGTAGGCCCCTACCGGCCCGGCGGCACTGCCCGTGGCCACGTCTTCCGCCAGACCAGCATTGTCCCATGTTCTGCCTTCCACGGCGTTGACGTCAAAAACATAGGCGAATTTTGCGCCGATCTGTGCAAGCCGCGATTCGTAATCCGCCACGAGAATGCGGGCTTGGTCCAGGCCTGAGGCAAGGGGCACCAGCAGATAGGGCAGCCCTGTGGAAACTACTTCCAGGGGGAATCCGGCGGCAACATTGTGCGGTGCCAGATTCAGCGGCCGCAAATAGTGTGCGTATTCTTCCGGCTCTGGCGCACAGGTGAATTCCGCTGGACCCTGATCCATACAGCAGTCATAAAAAGCACCCTGCATTGTGCAAAAAACAGAAACCTGCTTGCTGTTCAGGTTCAGCAGAACCGTGCGGGAGGCCTCCTGCAAAAATTCGCATTGCACAACCGCAGCAGCGCCCAGAACGGGATGCCCGGCAAAATCCAGTTCTTCCTCAACGGTAAAGATGCGCGCGTCAAAAACGGCATCGCTGCGCCGCACAAGGAAGATTGTTTCAAACTGCCTGAATTCCTGGGCAATCTGCTGCATGACAGATCGTTCCGGAAAGGCCTTTGCAATAAAGACAGTCAGACCGTTGCCGGTCATGGGCTCTTTGCAAAACACATCTGCGTGGTAATACTGCATGGATGATCTCCTTGTCGGATGGGCAGATGGCTGAGCATGCGCTCCGTGAAGTATTGATGATACCCACGCGGCAGCTTGTGATTGCCTGCCCCGACCGGAGGCTTTATGCAGGAAATAACGGGCGGGGCCACTAAATACGCGCCACGGGGGCGTACTGCCCTTCAACGGCGCGCAGCAGGTCATCCGGCTTGAGGCGCAGCTGAACGCCGCGCTGGCCTGCGCTCACAAAGATGGTTTCAAGCAGGATGGCGTTTTCGTCCACAAAAACCGGATAAGCCTTCTTGGCCCCAAGGGGGGAGCAGCCGCCGCGCATATAGCCGGTGAGGGGACGAACATCCTTGAGCGGAACCATTTCCACATGCTTGTTGCCAGATGCGGCGGCCAGCGCCTTGAGGTCAAGCTCCGCCGCAGCAGGGATGCAGGCCATGAGCACGCTGGTCTTGTCGCCCCTGGCTACCAGGGTTTTGAAAACGCAGGCAGGGTCAACGCCCAGATTGTGCGCCATGGTCACGGCTGACAGGTCATTTTCGTCCACGTCAGCAGTGTGCAGTTCGTAGGGAATGCCTAGGCCTTCAAGAATTCTGGCGGCATTGGTTTTGGAAACTTTTGCGGCAGACATGATTTGTCGGGGTGCTCAGTGCAGCTTAAGCCACTTGGCGAGTTTATTGCGCAGGGTTGCCATGCTGAAGGGCTTGGCTATGTGATCGTTCATACCCGCGTTGATGATTTCGGCGATGTTGTCAGGCAGGGTCGCGGCGGTGAGGGCAATGATGGGCAGGGCTTTTTGCTCGTCATTTCCCGGCAGCATGTTCCGCAGTTCGCGCGTGGCGGTCAGGCCGTCCATGACGGGCATGTTAACATCCATCAGCACAATATCATATGGGGTTTCCATGGCCATGCGCAGGGCTTCCTTGCCGTTGGGCGCAACATCGCATTCAAAGCCCAGTTGGCGCAGCATGGCGCGCAATACTTCCACGTTTATCTCGTTGTCTTCCGCCACAAGAATGCGGCATTCTACGGCCCCGTCCAGCGGCTCTGCCGTGGCGACGGCCTGCTCCTGCGGGCAATAGATATTGCGGGCAGGCGTACAGGGGATGCTCAGGTGGAAGGTGGAACCCTTGCCCAGCTCGCTCTCGCACCACAGCGCGCCGTGCATGAGCTCCGCAATGCGCTTGCAGATGCTCAGCCCAAGGCCTGTGCCGCCAAAGCGGCGGCTGATGCTCGCATTGGCCTGGGTATAGGGATCAAAAAGGTGCTGCTGGTATTCACGGCTGATGCCCATGCCCGTATCAGCAATCCTGAAGTGCAGGCTGTCTTTGCCGCCAGAAAGCTCGCGGTCAATTCGCAGGGTTATGCGCCCTTCGGCGGTGAATTTGACGGCATTGTTCATAAGGTTGAGCAAGACCTGCTTGAGGCGCAGGCTGTCGCCCCAGAGCTTCAGCGGCACATCGTCGCCAAGCTTGCATTCATACTCAAGCCCCTTCTGTTCAATGGGGAAGCGCAGCGAGGTGTGCACGAATTCAAGCACGTCTTCCAGCGGATAGTTGGCGTCTTCCAGCACCATCTTGTTGGCTTCGATTTTGGAAAGATCCAGAATGTCGTTGATGATGGCCAGCAGGTTCGTGGCGGAAGTGCGGATTTTTTGCAGATAGTTTTTCTGCTCGTCGCTGGGATTGGATTGCAGGGCCAGATGGGTGAGGCCGATGATGCCGTTCATGGGCGTGCGGATTTCATGGCTCATGTGCGCCAGAAATTCGCTTTTGGCCTGCGAGGCCACCACGGCATCCTGTTTTTCGTGCTGGGTTTGCAGCAGGTCAGTCACATCGCGTGAAATGCTGAGGCGAACCGTTTTGTCGTTGTCCCACTTGATGGCCTTGTCCACCACCGTATAGGTGCGCCTGGTGGTCTTGTTTTCATACGTCCACTGATATGGCTCGCTGGAGGCGGCAATAATGGCATTGGTGCAAAAGGGACAGGGCGTATCCCGCCCCATGAGCCTTTTATAGCAGATATTGGACAACGTGCCGTCTTTGCGCGGATATGTTTCTTCAACACTGTTGTTGACGAAAAGAATCTTGTACGTCTCCATATCCACAATGCAGACAGGATCAGTGAAGGCATCAAGAATGTCGTGCAGTTGCTTGTGCTTGCGCTGCAACTGCCCGTAAAGACGAAAATGCGTCAGCGTGATGGCAAGGATGCTGCCCAAAAGATGGCAAAGGCTGGAGTCCTCGATGGACCATTGCCCGCGATAGCGGTGCCGCAAAAGGCAGATGCCGCCAAAAAGCTGGCCATCATGGGCGATGGGCACGCAGATTGCCGATTTGATTCCACGGGAGAGAAGCAGGGCTTTTTGCGGGCCTTCGGGCATGGCCGAGGTATCGGCAACGCACAGGCTTTTGCCCTCTTCAAACAGGCTCAGCACCGGCGACATGTCGTTGAGCGTTGCCGCTGGCATGTCTGCCGTTGCACTGCGAATAGCCGACCGCCAGACTACAGGGGCAGACCACTGCTCATCGTCAAATTCCACAAGAGATACCTGCTCACAGTGCAAGGATTCGCCAATACTGGCCATGGCTGCTCTGAGAAAAGGCTCTTTGCTGACGTGCAGAAGGGCTGAACTTGATATTTCCAAGGCCAGCACCAGAGGATTGGCTAGATTGCCCTGATGCGGCTGTTGTGCGTCTGACATGTTTTGCTTCAACTGATGCTTTTGGTCTGAAAATTTAAAGATAGCCTATACGCGAATACTGCGAATTGTGTCAAGAAATGGCAAATTAGGTGAAAAACTCATGGAACTTGAGTGGATAGACAGTATCGGACTGTAGTAGTTACTGCCACAGCCTTGCAAGGTGCAGCGCAAGGGCCTGTTCATCCTTCTGATCCTGAGTGCGCATGCTTGCCAAAAAATCCTGGGCCTGGGCGCATAAAGATTCCAGCGACCCCTCGTTATCCACAACTGTGTTGCAGGCGGCCATTTTGCGGTCTTGCGTCCATTGCCAGCCCTCAATAGCTTCCAGCTTGTCCTGCGTCCAGCCACGATTAGCTTCTATGCGCTGTGCGCGCAGGGGCATGGCGCAGCGCACCCCGACAACGTGAGGTTCAGGCGAAAAGCTGTTTTGCCAGCCTGTTTCAAAATACAGAGGCACCTCGGCCACTGCCAGCGGCACACCCAGCGACTCCTGCTGTATCCAGAATGTTTCCAGCGCCTTGTGCGTCAGGCTGTGCACCATGTTTTCCACCTCACGTCGCAGCACGGGGTTGGCGCGCATGGCCTCAAGCAGTGCGGATTTATCCACGGCGCCTGCTGGAGTAAGCAGGGCGCTGCCGCCGATCTGCCCGATCCATTGGGCAGCCTCCCCTCGGGGGGCGTACAGGGCGGCAACCGTTGCATCGGCACTGAACACAGGCACAGTCATATCGGCCAGGCACTGGGAAAAGGCTGATTTGCCGCTGCCGGGATTGCCCGTTACCACCACGCGGCGCATGCGGCGGCAGCCCTGAAGCGCAGCCATGAGCATGTCGTCCGGCGGCGGGCAGGCAAAATTCATGGGAGCGCCCGTGGCCGGGTGGATAAAGCTGATGCGCCATGCGTGCAGCATCTGGCGCGGGGCGAGGGCCTGCACGGCTTTGGGCGCATAGAGCCTGTCGCCAAGCAGGGGATGCCCAATGTGGGTCATGTGCACACGTATCTGATGCGTGCGCCCGGTATGGATGCGCACGGCAAGCAAGGAGAAGCGCCTGTCGGGCGCTGTCCACAGGGTTTTCCATTCCGTATGGGCTGCGCGCCCGCCGCGCGATTCCGGCACAACGGCCATCTTGACCTTGGCCGTGGGGTGGCGGCCAATAGGTTCGCGGCATTCGCCCTCTGCGGGTGGCCTGCCGCTTACAAGGGCCAGATATTCCTTGTGTACTTCCCTCTGGGCAAAGGCCTCGCTGAGCACAAGGCGATCCTGTTCTGTCAGTGCCACCAGCAGGATGCCGCTCGTGTCTTTGTCCAGCCTATGCACTATACCTGGGCGCTGGCCTTCAATCCTGCCCAGTTGAGGAAAGCGACCCAGCAGCCGCTGCACCAGGGTTTGCTCCGGGCAGGAAGGGCAGGGGTGCACCGTAAGGCCCGCAGGCTTGTTGCACACCACCATGTGTTCGTCCTGCCAGAGCAGCTCGAGGTGCCCTTCCTCCGCCTGCAAGGTCGTGGAGGTCTCCGGCAGGCGCAACGTGATGGTCTGCCCGGCCCGCATTTTGGCATTCACGCGGGTTTCCGGCAGGCCGTCCACCATGCAGTGCCCGGCCTGAACGGCTTTTTGCAACGCTGCACGCGACATCTCGGAGGCAACCTGATGCAGCACGCGATCCAGTCGCTGGCCGGCATCATCGGCGGTTGTTGTATGGCGCAGTTCTGTCACTGAAGAGTATCCGCCGGGGTGCTCAACGTGCGGAGCCTGTCGGCAAACGTCGTTGTACGGTAAAGGTTTTTCAGCTCAGCGCCGGGGGTGATGGAGGTGACAACGGCCCTGCCGATAACAAAACGGCCATCAGTGTCGCTGCCCTCTACTGTGCGCACGCCCCATACATTGTGGAAAATGGCGGGGCGGCCATTATACTTGCCCACATACAGCATGATATGCCCACGCATGCCCACAAGACTGAGGAAGGGAACGCCGTTGCGCAGAATCTGTTCTTCTTTCTCCGCAGTTGTCATGCCTTCTAGCATGTTAATCGCGCCAGTGCGCGCCTGCGCCACGGAGTTGCGCGGCAGCCAGATGCCGAAGGGCGTAAACAGTTCGCGCGTGAGGGCAGAGCAATCCCTGTCGCCGAACATGCCGCCCCATCCGTAAGGCTGGCCGATCATGAAATTGCCCACCTTGGCCACGTTGCCAGGGGTCATGCGCATGGGCCACGGAACGGCGTCTGCTGTGGTAAGCGACACCGGGGCCAGTTGGGCCATGCCGTCCACACCGCGTATGGGCACAAGCAGTTCAATTGCGGCCTGCCCGCCGGAACCGGCGTCTGCGGGCGAGGAATATCCGCTACGCATGGGCAGCAATGCCCCGATATTGGCTAATATGGAACCTGTAGGCGTGACAAGGTTCACCCGGTCGCGCACCAGTGCCGCAAATGTGCTGTTGCGGTACATGTATTTGAATTCGGGGCTGACTGATGCCAGATCTTCGTCCGCCACCCAACCGCCAGCCACGGGGCATTCCACATAGTGCCAGCGGCCATCACGGCTTGTGTGCGCGATAAGCACCGGTGTGCCTACGGGCAACAGGGAATATTGAAAATAATCAAAGGGATTGGCCTTGGGATTTGGCGTGGGTTCGGGAAAACGCGCTTCATTGGTGGGCAGTTCGCGCAGGTTCGCGTTGTGCACGGTTATGGCCGCCTGGCTGCGCGAGGGGTAGGAGCCCAGAGCCGCGTTGGCGCTCATGGCATCCCATTCCGGCTGCGTCCAGCGCACATCGCCATTTTTGTAGCCGCGCGCCTTGTTGAACAGCACGGCCACATCACGCTTGCGGATGGAGGTCCTGGTCATTTCCCACGGGCCAAAGGTGATGCGCATAAATCTGGCCGCCTGATTGGCCTGCTCGGCAGGAGAAACAAGCAGTTTGTCTTCTCCTGCGGCCTTGGCGTACACATCCAGATTCTGCGGGTAGCGTCGGAGGTCTTCCAGCGTTCCCATCCACGTAGGCATGTCGCCGTCGCGCGTGGGAATAACCTTGCCGCCGCATGCGGCCAACAAGGCAAAACAGGCGATAAGCAGGGGAAGGTGAAGACGAGATTTCATGAGGGCTGCTCCTTCCTTCAGATTTGGGCCGCCGCCAGCGGCAACTCCATACCTAGCACCTTGAACGCAGGTACGGCAACGGCTGATTTTACCGCCCTGCATATGAACTGCTTGACAAATAAGGCTTGAGAGCCTTATTTAACTCCTCGTTGTCACCATCGTCTATCCGGTTAGGACGGCGGCCTCTCAAGCCGTTAAGACGGGTTCAAATCCCGTTGGTGACGCCAAATTCAAAGGCGCTTGCAGTTTATGACTGTAAGTGCCTTTTTTATTTACTTAATTTTGTTTTTTTTATGGAGGCTATGCTCTCGTCTTTGAGGCAGGGTCAACCACATAAGTGCAACGAAGTTGGTGCAGATTGGCACACGCGGGCGCTGTGGAGAAGATAAGAAAACAGGCTTACATCCCAGATTTATTGTATTTTTTTACGTTGGATTTTGGCCGAAAATTGAATGGTGTGCCAATCCGGCGCACTGGAAGTTCACCTGAAACTTGGGTGTAAGCTGCGGCAGGCTGTTGAATGACAAGGTTTTGCTTTCTAACACCGGAGAGCCGTTGCGTCAGGCAACGGGGGTGTTTTTTGCACTCACCAGTTTCAACGATTCGAGAAAATGGCGGGCAAAATCGGGGTACTTTTCGACCAACGTGGGTAGAACTGGCTTAAATTCTTCATCTTGTTCTCTGCTGGAATCATACATGAGGCAATCTGCAAACACACCGTTAACAAGATCGAGGAGAATTGATTTATATTTATTGTCAAAGTGTTTATTGATGATGTCGTAAACCTCAATTTCTTTCTGGCCTACAGTAGCCCTATGCTTTAGGCGATCCACTTCTGAAAGATAGTAAATGCCTTTTTTGTGTCTGCGATACACACTCATTATCTTATTGATAAAGCCGATCTTTCCCAATTCTGCATGCAGCAGATGCCAGTACCAGTCACCAGGGCAGCAATCGGGTCTGAACCACTCGGGCAGACCGTTCCGAAACCGCCAGCGGTACACAACAGAGTTGGTCTGGATAAGATTGCATTTGAGCAAGTCGCTTAAATAATAAAAAGGTTTGATACCGCGCGGCAGCTGCTCAACAGGCGGGTATATACGCTCCTGTTTTGAGTCGTCCTCATACACGACCTTGACAGGGTGAAAACATAGGGCGCAGTCCTTGTGCTGATCCAGAAAGTCCACCTGAATTTGTAGTTTCGCGGGGTCGGTAAAGTAATCGTCCCCATCGCACAGCGCCGCGTACTCGGTGCGGCACATGTCAAAAAGAGCCTGAACGTTTCTCCAGCCGGCCTTGTTTCTGTCCTTGCGAAATACGGGCACAATATGTGGGTATCGGGTCGCAAAGTCCAAAATGATTTTCTGCGTGCCATCGGTCGACCCGTCATCGGCAATGATATGCTGAACAGGAAAGCTGGTTTGCTGCGCTATAACGCTTTCAATGTTTTGGGCAATAAACTCTGCATGGTTGTACGCAAGCGTGAGCACTGACAGCCGTGGCTCTGGCGCTATGCTGATGCTGGAGGGCAAAGGTTCTGCTGTGGTGTCGCAAACATCGTGGAGGGCTTGCTGCACAAGGCGCTGGTCGTGCTGGAGGAAATGTGCAGGTATGGCGTCCAGTTCTGCCATGCGCGCCTGGGCGAAGTCCGTATCCAGATGCTGGGCTATGTTGAAAGCGGTTGCTGCATCAAGCCCTAAAAAAGGTTGCCAATCCGGCTCCGGCTCCGGCTCGTCAAAAAGGCGCTCCTGGCCCAGCAGCCGGGCTGCCTCCTGATTGTCCGTCCGCCGCTGCGCCAGCAGCTCCGTGCGGCGTTTTGGCCCAAGCATGCTATGAGGTGAAGCTGGATAGTCGTTGTTTATGAACCGGTGAAGCTGGGTGGGCCAATGGAAGACCGTATTGGGAGGCAGTGGAAGGGTGTTATCCACCAACGTTGTCTGGGCAAAACTGAGGACTTCGCGTGGGATAGTGGGAAAGCACAGAGGCTGATAACTGTTTACCCAAAGTGGATTTTTTATATCTATATGCAGTAAGGCTGCTACATCTTCAATTGTTATAATCGAGTTGTTTTTTTGATCAAAGGTGCGCAGCAAATATTTAATGAAATCGCTGAAATTGTTTTCGCAAAAAGTATTTCTTACGTTATAAAAGCGGTTAAATTCAAGATTACAAAGACGAAACGAAGTGTATGAATAGTAACGCTCAAATATTATATCATCGCGTTGTGATTTATCGAGAGCAATAATCAGCGTTGCGTCCGGAAAAACCTGTCTGCATGCCTGCACAAGATTGCGGAAGGCGTATACTCTTGGCCGGATAGAAAGAAGACCCAAGCATAGTGTATGGGCTTGGATGTCGGATGCTTCCTTTTCGATATTTCGTAGAGCTGCTGGCAGTCTGCTGTCTCCACGCTTTTCGCACAGTTCATTTATCTTGGTGATATATGCGGAGCTGTGTGCTGTTGAGCAAAAATCTTCAGCGTAAAAAAATCCTAATTCAGTCAATTTTTCATGAAATGTTTTGTTTACAAACGAGAAAAAAAACTGCTCATGAGTGCCTGAATAGAGAATTATTTTGTTTATCATACTGATTTGCATTGATTGTTAGTATAAAATGACTGGGTGTATGTTGGCATTGCTTCCAAAATATTCCCATATATTTCTTAGCATGGCGTCGTGATGCTGTGCTCGGGTGAATAAAATTATAGGTATGTTTTTATTTTGGGCTGCCGCAACTTGCGGCGGGATCACGGAAATGCCATCAACGCTTGGCGTTGTTTGTGCAAATTCTGGTGACAGAATCATGCCTTGAGGCCAGAGGCATGCAAAGCTCTGTTTGTAATATTCATAAGCTGCTCCAGCTCCACAAAACCAGACTTTCTCGCCAGAAATTTTCTTAGCCATGCGGAGGTAGCATTCCCGCAATGCTTTGTTTCTTTTGTCGTGTCTTGCTTTGAAGTACGTCAGAACCAGCGCCCCGGCATTGGTCTGAATATCGATTTTATGGAGGCCAGCCTTTTTACATAGCGCGATATGCTCTTGTATTGATCTTTTCCATCCCCATAATTGAACAGGTTTTTTTAGTAAAAAATGATTAACCAGGGTTTGGATTGTTGAAATAAACTGTTCAATGTGTCTGCGTATAGAAAAATAATAATGTTCATATGTTGAATGGATTATTATGATGCCGTCTTTATTTAGATAGTCGCCAAGGCTTTTTAAAAGATCTACCCATTGTGTATTTGACATGGAATAATCAACTTCAATAATATATATAATATCGAATTTGTCTTCTTTCCTAAGACATTCTGGAACAAACCCAATACGCAAGTTATTTTTCAAAAAATTCTTGTCTAAAAACGACGGTATTTCTTCAGATAATTCTGTGCAGTATAGTGTTATATTGGGCCGCTCTTGCAATAATCTGTGCTCAACATATCCATTTCCGCAAGAAATACTTAGAACTTTTTTTTCAGAATCTACGTCGATATTTTGGAGAATGTTATCAAGAGATTCCTCCTTAAACAACTTGTAGGTTTCACTAAGTTGATCTGGGGAAGTGTATCTTTTCTGAAATTCTTCATAAAAGGAGTTATAAAATAATTTATCAGCAATTTTAAAAAAAGAAAGTTTTGAAAACGCAAAAAAAGGAATATAGTGCCAGTGCCATTGATATGAACGCCTCATGACAACACCCTTTTCATAATCTGACTTGGAGTGATTGGTCGCTATGTATGCGTGCGCACCTGAACCAGAGCATTTCTATGCAATTACAATTCATACTGCTTAAATGTTGGATCCAGAAAGCAGGTTATGCCAGCGAGGCATGCCCGGAGTAGTGCAAAAAAAGTTGTTTGCTCTGGTTGGTTTTATTGTGTGCAGCGCTTGAACAAGTTCACTTGCATTTTTGACAGAAACTCTTTCCGCCACACCTTGTGTAATGCTCATGTCAAAATTGTTTTCAGGGACGCATTCTATAAGTGGCAATTCTCTATAGCAAGCGAGCAATCCCACAGAGGTTGCGCTGTCGGCCACAACAACCGTGCCTGGCGTCATGTGGCTTTCCATGGAGCCGGCAACCTGCCTTGGCGGAGTATCAAATAATTGGGCCAGCATGGCGTCCACAGGAAGGTATGGGTGCGGTTTGATAAGCACGTTGCCCAGCAGCGGGTGGTCTGACAGGCGCATGGCCTGCGCCAGAATGGTCAGTGTTCGCAGTGCTTCCTGTGCAAAGTAGGAAGTTGCGACAAGAATGCGCCTGAACTGCGTGCCATGCAGCGGCGGCATTGATGCGGATATGCCGATAAAGCGTGTTGCTTCCAGCATGCCAAGGCGGTGCTCGGGAAAGCCGCTCTTGTGCATGGCTTGATACGCGCCGTCGCTGTTGCAGAAAAATTTGTCAGGCATGCATTGGCAAAATTCGTTAATATCCCAGGTAGGTTGTGCAACAAAAAAACGAAAGTCCGCATCCCGGATGACGGAATGCTGGGCAGCGTAGATGCGCCTGCAGCCAAGGTTGCGTTGCTCTTGGAATAGCAGCCTTTCCCATGATTGCAGCTCAGATGAGGTTACTACAGTGTCCTGGGGGCCAACAAGGGCGCAATAGCGGCGTATGCCTTCCAGGGTGGAGCACATGCGCATCAGGTGCTCGCCCTGGGTGGATTCCTTCCAGATGCCGGCCAGCAGGGGATACACGTTGAGGCATGAATCGGGCCAGCGCATCGTTGCTGGCAAATACCGCAATAATCCCCGTGCATTCCAGGCAACACGCATGGCCCACAGCCATGCCCTTAAAGCTCCCCGCGGGGTGAGGCATTCTTCCAGAAAGGTCATATCGACATTGTCTGGTTCGTTCTGCAACAAGTTGTCGCGCAGGCGGATATTTTCCGGGGCCTTGCTCACAGGGTCGCCGTGAATGAAGAACCAGTGCACGGGCTTGCCGCATTCCGGGATGATATCGTGGACACTTTCCCAATATTTTGAATGAAAGCGCCCCTGTTTTGCTGCGTTTGCGTCTACATTGGGAAACCAGGTGCCGAGCAGCAGGCCGGAGCGCTTGGCAACTTTGGGTGCTCTGGGAAATAGTGAACGAACTTTGCGCCACCAGTGCCATGCGTGGCGAGTGATCTGGAATGCGTTTATTGCCCGGTTGGCTAATGCACTGCGGCGAAGGCGGGTCAGTATGTCCTGAAGGGGGGATGCGCCAGTTGTGGCGGTAGTGGCGGAATCTGTGCTGGAGGGTACGCAACGGCCTGCTTGATACGCGCCCGCGGGGTTTGCCTGCATTGGCGCAAAGTGTTCAAAGGGAATACGCTGGCTTTTGCAGAGTTCGCGCACTGTACGCGCAAGCTGCGTATTGTTTGTGTGCAGGCAAACAGAAGACGGTTGCATGCCGAGCAACAGATGTTCCAGCGCACGCAGCTTGAAAACTTCAAACAGGTTGGCCCCAAAGAATGCCGGATGCCGTTCAAAAATTCGCGTCAGCCACCAGAGGGAGAAACCGTCAGGCAGCCGTAGATAATCGCGCAATGGGCGGCCATTTATGGAATGCTCTCCAAAATTGTGCACAAAGCAAAGAAATTCCGCCCGTGTATCATGAAAATAGCGTTCTTGCAGGTCAAGAATACTGTCTATGGAATCATTTTCTGAAAAACGATCCCACAGAAGTATTTTCCCGCTACATTGGGGCGGCGGCATTGCGTCAACAATGTGCAAACATTCCATATGGTATTATTGGCGGTTCCAGATGCAGTTGTAGGTATTTCGATATGGCGATGCGTCATAAAAGTCCGCGTGGGCACGGACGGCAAGCGTGAAGCCACAATTTTTGAGGACTTCATTAATCATGGACGCATGTTCATTGAAATCAAAGCTTGTTTCCACAAGAACACTTTTTACTTTTGAATTTGCCAACGTTTTTTTCATTCCAGAAAGAATAAGATGCTCTGTGCCGTCAACGTCGATTTTGATGTAGTCTGGGATTTCCAGGTTGTACAATTCTATAAGTGCATCCGCTGTAATGCCCGGCATTGTGTATCCAAAGCATTTTTGTAGCGTATTGCCGTGGTGGTCGTACCCTTCTGCAAAAGTTGAGCAGGCCTCGCCATGTGTCATGTAGCTCAGCTCAAATTCTCCAAATTTCGTTGAATCGCTCAGGCATACCGGAACAATCGAAATTTTATTGTCTGTTTGATGGAGAGTGTTGATGGCGGCATGTCTGGCCAGCAGCTCAAGGTTAAAGACTGAAGGCTCAAACGCATAAACTTTTGCGTGATGAATTTTTTGTGCATAAATTGAGTACAGGCCGATATTCGCGCCCACGTCCCAGAAAACAGCATTGTCAGCAAACGTGTTAAGCCAATCAATTGTCTCTGGCTCTTTTTCAAAAAAAGAATCAATTCTGTACGCTGTAACAGCGTTAATGCGATGGAATTTCAAGGCGATATCGCCAACCATAACGGTACTTATTTGTGACCATATGGAATCCAGCGCGGCTTCTGAAATACGCCCGTTTTGATTAGAATTCAGTTGCCTTTTGAATGCGGACATAAAGATGCAGTAATGCAGTAGCGGGTTAATACCGGCCCGCATGGCTTCGGGATTTTCCGTCAGATACTGTCGCGGGTCAAAATGAGGGTTGGGTTTATAGCCTTTGCGCAGGCCATAGCGCATAAAGTGAATCAGGGGGGGCATTACTTCTGTTCTGCCCATAAGGTAGTTTTCCCGATACCATTTTTCGTCAAAGAGACCGGATTGCGTTACCAGCAACACTTCTTCATCTGTGGGTTCCGGAAATACTGGCCAATATTCGTTCGCCTGATCAGTGCTGGCAGGTGTGTTATTGATTGGCGTCATGCCAAGTACTCCTTTACATATTGCAACAAGCCATGGTTCTGGGATTTTTCTGTTTATATAAATGATGCGTCGTAATGTAAGTCTGGAATAATGTGCAAACACATCATCGGTCATGGCCTCGCGTGCATTGACGGCATATCTCGGGTATCTCTTTATCTATCAAATAATTTTTAAACATTGTATGAATAGATTCCTGGCTAAGGCATTCCGAGATTGTTTGTGATGCAAGATTGCCTATCACCATGCTGTCATATTCTGTTTTAATATATATGCATCCGCATAACTTCAAGCTTCCATCGGCAAGGACGCTTAATTGTGGCGCATACAGTTTTTTGCACAGGCTTTGAGTATTGCTGTGGTCGACAATCTTTATTTTAGAACCGGCCTTGGAAAAAATTTGTCCAGACCAGCTGTCAAACTCAAACCGGTTCAGCTCGTTGAAGATGATTTTGTTATCAACAAAATATTTTACATATTTTTTGTAGTCATCATCGTTAACGACATCCTCATATGTGCGGTTGGAACGGAAGCCAAAGCCGATATGCGTCTGTGGACAATTTTTTTCTTTATACTGAAAAAAGTTGATAAGCGCAGGAAAGAATTCATCGTAATTGTTAACGCCAAACAATGTGGCATAAGCATCAGCAGAAAATCCAGGCGTTGAGATATATATGCGTTCCGGATGAAGACTCAGTGTCCTTTCCACAAGGTTCCATTTGTGAAAGAGCGTTCCATTTGTTGTTATATATGCCTTGAGGCCAAGACTTTTTGTATACGCTATTTTTTCAACAATGTTTCTATCGGTAAAAACTTCCCCTGTTCCTATAAAATGGATGATCCCATCCTTTCTTTCTTTATAAAAGTCGTCAGCAATTTTCTTAAAAAGTTCAAAAGACATTATGCGTTTTTTATCAATATTCAGGCTGTATTGGCAAAAAACGCAGTTTGCATTGCATATATTGCTATTCTGAACAGGGATACACTGGGGAACCGGCAGGGGAACAAACGTGTGCCGCAGTGCGCAGCTTGCTAGGGAGTGCAGCTCTGCCTTGGTGAGCATTTTTTGCATTTTTTCTTTTATGTCAGGGGCGGCCTGGCTCAAGGCCTGACAGGCCTGGTGCGGGTATTCTTCCGCATACCAGCGCAGAACGGCATCCAGCGGAAAGCCCGCAGGCATGGCTTCCGGATAGGGCAGGGCGTTGCGTAGAGCGGGGATTATGAGTTCTTTCTTGTCTTCGCTCTGTATCTCCGGCAGCAAGGCAAGCCATGCAAAAGCGCCGGATGTGCCTGGGGCAAGCAAGCTTTGCGCCAGTTCTATGGTGGGTTTTGTTATGTGTTCCAAGGGATCTGGTTCACCATTATTCCGTTTGTCGCAGGCTATGAGCGCCAGTACATGTTCCAGTGCCTTTGTGGCGTTTCTGTCTGAATTGGCGCGCTCATACTGCCGATAGAGCAGCAAGGGTTCCCCCGCTATGCTGGCGATGGCGCAGCCGTTTTCACGCAGCCGATGCCACAAGTCGAAATCCTGCACATAGTTCAGCGCCGGGCAGTATCCCTTCACTTTTTGCAGCGCTTCAGTCCGAAACATGGCGGCTGGGTGAGGAACGGCGCGTCCCTGCCATGTGTTAATATCGAGGTCGATCATCTCCGGGGTGCAGGGGGGGCGCCATGACCAGCCATTCGGGGTTCCGTCCTTGTTAATGCCAAGGATGCTGCCACCAAGGGCCACCACCTCCGGATGGCCCTCCATAAAAACAAGTTGACGGTAAAACCGGTCGGGCAGGGCTATGTCGTCTGCGTCTATCCGGGCGACATAGGGCGTATCCACTAGAGCAAGCCCCTTGTTCAGGGCGCCTGTTTGTCCGAGATTGCTCTCGTTTGTCACAACCCGGATGCGCGAATCATTGCGCGCGTACTCGGCTAGAATAGCTGCCGTAGCATCCTCTGAAGCGTTGTCGATGATCAGGAAAATGAAGTTGGAAAATGTTTGGCCCAAAATGCTTTCCACGGCTTCTTTGAGGTGCGCCTCTCCGTTGAATACACTCATAAGAACCGCAAGGGGCGGTTTGGTGTACTGCGGGAGCTGTGCCCTCTGGTCGCTGCTGCTGGCATAAAAATCTTTATCCAGATGCTGCAGAAAGTGGAGCAGGGGATTGCACCCAGAGGCCAAAGCGTCCGGAAAGGCGCTCAGATACAGGAGTGGATCAAAAAATTCGTTAGGGCGATAACCTTTTCTGGGGCCGTAGCGCAAAAAATGCACCAGGGGCGGAAGGGTGGCGGCCCGTCCCAAAAGATAACAGCGCCTGTACCAGGCCTCGTCAAATAGCCCGCTTTCTTCCACCAGACGCAGTTCCTGATCTGTGGGGGAGGCATACACGGGAAGGTCATCGCAGCAAACGGGCTGGATGTTGGCGCGGGGGGTCATTATTCAAATCTCCTTTGAAAGCTTTTCCATAATTTTGAGGCAGCTGTTCGCGCGGCCTCTGCATACCAGCGCAGAGTGCCGGGCCATGGCCTACCGAAATCGCGGAATAGCCATTCCCTCCGGGCTGCCGCAGAAAGCCGCGCCATGGATGCAAAGGGTTCTTCGCTAAAGGCGTCCATGCGTGTATGCCCCTTGCTGGATGCAGTGCTGAGCAGTAATGCTTCCCACTGGTCGAAAATCGGCCCTGAGGCATATTCTCGCGCGGTCTTTAAGGCCCCCAGAGCAAGCGTGTTGCGTAATGCTGCGCTGTCCATGGCTTTGGCCAGCGTGTCGGCAAGGCTTTGCGGGGTCATTTCCGGTGCCAGGAGGCCGTTTTCCCCATCCGTGATTGTGTGGTTCACACCTGCGCACCCGGCAAAGCCAATGGCAGGCGTCCCTTGCGACATGGCTTCAAGAACGGTCAGTCCAAAACCTTCGCAGCGCGAGGGAATGCAGAAAAGCTGCGCCTGAGCGAATATTTCCAGCCCCAGGTCGGCGATGCCGCGCATGCGGATTGCCGACTTTGCCGGACTTTGGGCGATGGCTTTAAGGATGGTATTTTCCTCTTCGCCATAACCCCATATATCCAGTATCCAGTCGGGAAAACGGTCGTGCAGCAGGCCAAAAGCTTCAACCAGCATTGGTATCTGCTTGACCGTAGCAAAGCGCCCAAGGCTTACAAGGGTGAATGGTTTCGTTTGGTGTTTTGCCGTAGGGGCAACTACGTTTGGCGCAGAATTGGGAATACATGTCACTCGGTCATGCAGCCACGCGGGCAGAGAATTGATGAACTCTGGCAGAAGCAGATGTATGGCGTCAGCTCCACTCATGGCTGCCAGCCTTCCTGGGCGACTCCAGAGCTGTTCCACCCTGGCCGGAAAGCTGTGCTCGGAGTATACCAGTGGAATGCCTGTTCCCATGAGGACAACAGCCCAATAGAGTTGCATTGCTCCACCCTGCATGGCGATGGCAACATCATAATTTTCTTGTGAGATTTTTTTTCTCAGCAAGGCAATATTTTCGTGCTTGTCTGCCAGGCTGACCCTGAACATCCGTATACGAGCGTCAAATTTGTACGGAGGCTCTTTTTTTGATGTGGCAGAACTGTAAATGCTGACCGCATGACCCCGCGTAATCATGGCATGTGCCAGTTCCCATGTGAACTTGGGCCCCCCGCCATAAAGCCAGTAGTGCATATCAAACAATATGCATATTCGCAGAGAACGCTGCCCTGCCAACGCGGCAGAAGGCGGAGCCGATAGTCCCGTTTCCATGGTCGGCTCAGATTGACGGCTGTTGTATTTTTCTCACGGCAGCGATCATTTTACCTTCCAGCTCTGGCGAAGGCGCAATGCAAAGCCGTTTTAAGATGTAGTTTACGTCAATGATGTTGTCTCGAATCAGAGGGGAAAACACATTATAGCTATCATAATTTTTTGAAGAGTCTGGCGGTTGTGGAATAAAAACGTCGTCGCAAAGCAGTATTCCATCGTCAGCCAGAAGGTGCCAGGAATTGCACAGGTCAAATGCTACATCCGGGTAGGTATGTCCGCCGTCCATCCAGATAATGTCAAACGGGCCGGAAATGTATTGGGGGAGCAGAAAACTGTTTTTCTGAATAAACGTAATGTTGTCGGCCTTAAGATTCTTTGCGCGCTGTGCTTCGAGGGTACGTTTTTTGTCGGGATTTTGCCGGCCATAGCTTGAGATATACCGCTGTGAATCATCAGGCAGGTCGCAAGTTACTATCTGCGCATGGGGATACAGAGCAGAGAGAAAAGCTGCGGTATCACCGGAAAAAGTGCCTATTTCCAGAATCCGCCTGACTTTTTCCGGTGCAATTGCCGCCAGCGCCAGCCAGTGCTGGGAGGCGTTTTCGCACATGTCTTCATGGAAAGGGCCAGCCATGCCCAGAAGCGGCAGGGTTGTATTGGTTCTTTCAATGGCTTTTTTATAATCCCAGCCTATTTTTTCAAAACGCGCGGCCTGCAACACAAGGGCGCTTTCAGACGGATTGTTTGCCAGCTCTATTTTTGCCTTGATATCTGCAACGTCCTGGCTGGTCAGGCTGGCAAAACTCGCCGGGATGTCCTCCTGTTTGTCCAGAACACGCCCAGTCAGTCTTTTGTCGATCTCCACGCCGTTCCAGGTGCCCTTGTGCAGGCAGGGGAGGTCTTCAATGCCAAGCCATGAGGTAAGACGCGTCATCACGGTTGCCGTGTCGCAAACAAGCTCCGTAAAGTCGATAATCATGAATTGGTCGGGTTGCTCCTGAGCAAAGCGGGCGGCAACGTCCTTGGCTTTGATCATTCGCCTGAGAAAGTCAGACTTAAGCGTTGTCAGCTCCTCCAGCGCCTCCTCGGTCGAAATCCCCCGTGTGAACGCCTCTCTTTTGCAGTAGGCGTACAATACTTCCTGCATATCACGCATTATATAGATGATCCTGGCCTGCGGATACGTTTGCAGGATAATTTCAAAGCGGAAAAAGTCGACCTGGGGCATGCTCACGCCCCATCGGGGCTGAGGGGCATCAGGCATCAGGTGTTGCCCTAGCACAGAATACATTTCGCTGAAGACAGATTGGGCATCCAGCCGTTCAAGAGTGCTGAGCCTGTCCATAAGGGTTTTGTCGAGCGCATAAAAATCAAGGTTGAAAGGCAGCTTGACGATATTGTCGCCCGAAACGGTAAACGGAATATACCCTTGGCGGGCAAATCCCTCCAGGTTGTTCCATCGCCCTGCGCAAGACAGAGCCGCGCGGACGTCCCACAGCCGCTCTGTTTTTTCGTTAAAATGGTAAAGCAGGGGCGGCCTCCAGGCTGACAGGTAGCACAGGGCCGAGGCCATAAAATCGTGCCAAAAGGAAAAACTGAGTACGTCAGGATGCCCATTCAGCAGCGAGGCCAGCAGCCCCTTGCCTGAAACCAGTGGGGCGCAGATACAAAGAGGGGAAATTGTGTTCTTGTTCATCTATGCCTCCAGGGGGGCCCAAGTGATTTCACGCTGTTTCAGGCCGTAGCGTATCAATGCCTGCTCAATGCCGGGCATGTGCAGCCTGCGGGCAAAAACTACAATGGGCAGATTGCCGTCCTTGGCAAACTCTTCCGCCATGTGCTCGGGGTTGCGTATTTCCAGCCCGTCCACCGTAGCAGGAGCGCTGCCCACGTCCACCAGAAAGCAACGGGCGTTCACATTGCTGAAAAACTGGCGGTATTGACGCCATGCAGCACCGCAACCCCAGAAATAAACTTCTCGACCAGCGAGGGCCTTGGCGCGTTTTTCCACCTCGCCCAACAGAACTGTGTTGAACAGGGTATGTATTTTGTCGGGCAGGGCGGCCAGCTCTTCAAAGGAACAATCCTCGCCGGGAAGCTGCGCAAAAGCCTCGTCGTCAAGCAGGCAACGCAGATAGAGCATCAGGCCGCGATAGTAGAGATGCCGCTCGTGCCTGTGTTCAGGCAGCACGAATGGATATTGGTCGTACAGGGCATCAAAGGGCAGCCCCTGATACAGAAAGTATCTGCGTTTTGGGGCGAGGTGCAGCCCTTCAACTATGGGCAGGCTAACAACCCTTTTGAGGGCTTCGGCGTATTCTGCGTCCGTATCCACGCAAAACAGGCTTTCATCGTTGTCCTTGAGGCGCAGAGGTACGTTAAAACCTTTGAAAAACGATGGGAGGTCCTCGTCTTCAACAATGTCTTCGCGGTAGTTGCCGGGGTACCAGGTCTTTGCATAGCGCTCAATGGTGTCCACATCGTACTGTTGATCCACAATACTCACCTGATCGTTGAGGCGAATCAGCTTGCGCTTGCGAAAGTCGCCCAGCAGACCTGGGCTGAAAAGTTCGCCCCTGTGGCCAAGTAATTGACGCTCACCGGGCAGGCACATGCCGCAACGCGGGCAAAGCTGGCTGACCTGTTCCTGAAACTCATGCGGCTTGCGCTTCCACCATCCGGCCTCAACGGGCCATGCGTTGGCGCCGTCAAACAGCAGCATGTCCAGAGCTGCGCCCACTTCGCAAAAATAGGCCCCGTGAATGTTGACGGTGGGGCTCCAGCAGCGTTGCAGCCAGCAGTTGTTGATGAGCTTCCACATCAGGCTCTTGTCGGGCACGGCCTCTTCTACTGCAATGGTCAACGGATGATGACTGCACGAGGTCATCTGCTCTTCATTATGGGGGTTAAAGCGGATGGTGCGGTAGGTGCGCGTCATGTCCGAATTGGTTTCCGGCCACTGCGTCCACGGATATTCCGGCTTCCAATTGTACAGCGAATTGGGATCCAACGGCGTTGTGCTGACGGTCTTGGGCGTGCTGGGCAGGCCAGACGTGAAGATGTTCAGCTTTTCCTGCGGCAGATGTTTGCGCAGCAGAGCGTTGATTTCGTCAAACTGCGGGTGGAGCAGGGGTTCGCCACCGATGATGCTGACCTCTGTAGGCCAGTCCTTATAGGCAAGAATAGCGGCCTCAATTTGCTCCAAAGGCATGTGACGCCGTTGATCCGGTCGCAGATGGCGCTCATATCTTGTGCAGTATACGCATGAGTGGGGGCAAACAGTCGTAATGTCGATAAGTGCGCTCCAGCGCTTGTAGATATAGTCCACAATTATACTCCGGATGTAGCAATAAATGTGTTGTAGTCGCGTTCGTCAAGGACGGATTTCGCCTCACGATGCCAGATTGAAAATAGTGGGCCGAGAGGTGTCATCCAGTCGCTGCGGTGTACTGCGTCGGGGGCGAAACGCCATGGTTTGTTGCAGTTAAGGTAGTGCAGAAAAAACGGCACATTACCAGACAGCACAGATCCATTAAACATGTTAAACCTGTCATCAAGCGGCATACAGAAATTTTCATCCAGCATGCAAAAGAAATTCAACAGAGTTTCTTCATTATAGAAGAGGAATTCCGGGCCTATCTTTGCATATGCCTGGGTGCTTTGCCGTGAAAACTGTATTTTTGCCAGTGCAGCATTGTTAGCAAAAACCACGCCAGGATTGTTTAGGGGGGCAAGCCAGCTTAGGGGGGGAAGCCCTAATTCCTTTTCAATGCCTGTATGATTGTCGGTAATGGAAAAAGATCTGGCAGCAGGGTTGGCCCCGCTAATGGCAACATAGGGCGTGCGGGCAAAAATTTCATCCGGGCGGAAGGGCTGCACGCAAACAATGTCGGCGTGCAAACCCAGGCTGAAAGTATAGCCCCGCTCGTAGAGCATCTCTGGCGCAAAAAGCTGCACATAGGCTTCGGGCGTTGTGTGCATGTGCTTGATGTCAAAGCTGTTTCCATCGCCGCTATGCAACACTTCAATATCATATTTGCGCAGCAGTGCCTTTCCTGCGTCTGACAGACGGTGGGCATCGGTAACAAAAAATGCATCGGCTTGTGCTGTTCGACGGCGCGTTGATTCCAGCGCCACAATGGCGGGGAAAAGATAATTTTCATCGCCCGCGCAAAACAGGGCGTAGTCTTTTTGCCTGCTTGCGGTAATCGGCAGGGGGCCAGCTGGCTCTACTTGTTCAAAAATGTGGCGGAGGCCGTGCAACAAAAGATCCTGGCGGGCCAGAGCGGCCTCGCTGCGCGCTTGCGCCAGGCCAGCGGCAACGCTGCTGCTGTCGCTGTCGTCAAAGTCACTGCCGCCGCCACGGAAAATAAGACGCACGTTGGGCAGGGGCGGGGTATCACCCTGTGCTCTAGAGTCAGCCTGATGCGCCGCCTTGCCCAGCACAAGCGATGCCCAGAAATCAGCGGTGAAGCATGAGCGTGCAGGAGTCAAAGCGTGCTGCGCCCCGGTTGTGGTCAAGGTCTCGGGACCGAACGAAACAGGCGAAGGCGTAAGCTGAACAACGCTTTTTCCAAACCAGCGGGCCTCATCAAGCCTTTTGCTGTTCAGACCCACCACCGTGCTGATGGACGGGTGCGACAGCATCATGACGGTATTTTTTAAAAAAATATGGGGTGCTGGCAGCATTACTGCGTTCAGGTCTTGGCGCAGAAGCGCTTCGTCCTGCCCGGAAAGTCCCGGCCCGGGCGTGTACGGCCCGTTGCGGTTCACATATGTCAGAACAACAGGGTGTTGTTCCGCCAGATCCCGTAGTGTTTGCGCGTGCGCGCTGAAGCTGTCGCGTTGATTGTCCGGGGCCAGAGGCAGGGGATCCATCCAGTCCTGAGCCAGCACAAGCAGGGCGTTTTCAGGAATATAGTTTAAAAAAGCATTGGGGGCGTAGCGCGCTTTCTGCCAGTCTGCGCAGCGTTGTATCTCTTCATCCTCCAGGCAGTTGAGGCCCAGAGTTTGAGCGATTCCCGGCACGTTGGTGGAAAAAGCAAAAACAAGATCCGGCATGAAACTCGCAGGATGGATATGGGCATTGATCCAGTCGATACCGCAGGCGGTGAGCACGCTGGTTGTGAATGTGGAAAGGCTGTAGCCAACCACAAGCACATTCTCGCAATGCTGGGCGTTGGTAAGGATATGCTGTCTGGCAAAGGTGCAGGCCTCTTCAGTCACACCCTGGCGGCACAGGCAAAGCCAGTCGTTCTGCTCGGGAGCCTTGGAGCTGTTGGCGTTGCGGGCATAGAAACGGCGCACATCCTGCCGGGCCTGATCGTTGTGCTGTACCAGCCGTACGGAAAGCTTCGTGCCCTGAGCGGCTGGGAGACGGCAAAGATGGAAAAAGCTTTCGGCAAAATAGTGCCAGTGCATTTCTGCTTTTATTGGCGAAAGGGATCTGACTGGCGGCAGCCGAAAAAAGTCGCCCAGAAAAACCACTTCGCGCCAGTGCGCGGCTGATTGTTGCTTTGCGTTCATGATCAAAACGGCTTGTTGGGCTTGGGTTGCAGGGTTTGCAGGCAGCCGAGTATTTTTGCGGCATTGTGACGGTTGCCGAGCAAAAGCACCTTTATGAACGTGCGGGCATCCGTATGCCGCAGCATGGCGTCAAGGGTCGCGTCTGAAATGATCATTCCGTCCTTGTTAACCGCCGCCGTGCTTGCGTGCCCCACCTTTACGCTCAGATGTTCCGTCAGCACGTTGCGTAGCGCATCCTGCAGGGATTGCGGGCATCCGTGCTGCTCAAAGTAGGCGGGCAATTCCTGCAACATATGCCATACGTAAGTGGCGCGTTCCGGCCCTTCAGCGAATTTCATCCTTTCGTTGGAAAAGTCGTAGGCATAGCCGTAGGCCGCGTGCGGGCTGCCAACATATTTTTGGGCATGAAAGGCTGTGGTCAGGCAGATGCAGGCGTCTTCCACAAAGCGCCGCACACTGCTGCGCTCCAACGCATCGCACGCCTTTAATGCAACGCTGCGGGAGAGAAATTTGTTCCAGACCGTGGACTGCTGCTGGAAATTGGGTGAGGTAACGTAGGTCTGGAAGATGCCCTGCCCTGTCAGATGCTCTACGGGCGGATCCATGGTAAGAAACCATGCGGCAAAACTGCCATCGGCATTGATGCGGGCAGTGCGAAAGTGCAGAATATCCGGCTGCTCGCGTTGAAAAAGAGCCACGTTTTTGCCCAGTGATTCAGTGCCCCATATGAGGTCGTCGGCATCGGCAAAACCAATGATGTTCCCTTTGGCGGCTCGCATGCCCTCCAATCTGGCCCGCATAGTGTAAATGGGGGCAGTATGCGGCAGAAGGGTTATATCGAGCCCTTTAGCCCTGTAGGCTTCGACCACTGGCAGGCACGGCTCATCCGAGCAGTCATCGACCAGCAGTACCTCAATATCCTTGAAGTCCTGAGCCAGGACACTGTCCAGAAGATGGGGCAGGCATTGCAGATGATTGTGGTGCGGTACGATGAGCGAGAGTTCCGGCATGGTCAGTCTATCCTCATTGCCGGGTTGCCCGCCATGCGCCAACCATCGCGGCAACCTTTATAAATGTACGCGCCTGGCGCGATAATATTGCTGTTGCCGATGTTGGCCCCTGGCAGCACAACGGAGCGCACCCCAAAGGCGTTTCCATCGCCAATATGCGTATCGCCCAAAATCAGGGCGTAGGGTCCAAAAAAGTTGCCATCGCCAATGACAGCGTCATGCCCGACAACAACCGCACCATTGAAATAATTGGCATTGCCAATGATTGCGTCGCACGAAAAATGGCAGTTGGCAGTGACAATCATTGCTTCACCCACATGGGCGCTTTCGCCCACGTAGGATGACGGATGCACGAGATTGCAAAAGGTCGCGCCACGCGCCTTCCACTTTGCGTAGGCCTTGAGGCGCAGCTCCGGTGAAGCGATGCCGATGACAAATACATCATCCTGCTCGGGAACAAAGGCATCGTCCACGCCTATTTCCATTTCTGCAAGGTTGCGCAGTTTTTGCGGATAGCCTTCAAAGGACAAAAAACCCTTGAAGCGCAGTTTGTCGCCCCAGATTTCCTGCGCCATCCAGTAGCATTCTCTTGCTGCCGAAGAATTGCCGATGATTACAAGATTTTTATCCATCAGTAGCGTCCGCCGTCCATAACTACAGTTTGGCCTGTTATCCATTTACCGGAGTCACTCAGCAAAAATACTATAGTCTGGGCCACGTCTTCGGGGGTGCCAATGCCCAAAGGATAGGCTGCCAGCGCCTGATCGCGTGCATCAGGGCTGAGCATTGCGAAATATTGTTCGCTCATGGGTGTGCGGACCATGGCTGGAGCAACTGCGTTGATCCGTATGCCCTGAGGGGCCAGCTCTCTGCTCAGGCTTATGGTTGCCGCCTGTATGGCCGCCTTGGCGCCGCCATATGCCGCAAGCCCGGCTTCTTTGGCAAGGGCGGCGGCTGAAGACAGAAAAATAATTGAAGAACCCTGGCCCATGTTATTGCGCTTGTCGGCAAAGCCCCTTGCCAGCAGCAGGGGCGCATGGACGTGTATATCATAAAGGCTTGCAGCAGCGTTTCTGTCGTACGCGCGCAGGGGCATAACCGCGGCATAGCCCGCGCAACAAACAAGACTGGTCAGTTTGCCGTATTTTTGACGCAAACCGGCAACCCATTGCGGCAGTGAGTCCATATCCTCTTGCAGGTTGCGTGGCTCAATGTGCAAGGATTCTTGATGCGCGCATGCGTTTTTCAGGTTCTGGAGCCGGGGCATGTCGCGTCCGCTGGCAATGACGGTAGCTCCCATCTGGTTGCACAGAAGGGCTACAGCCATGCCAATGCCAGAGCTGGCACCTGTGACAAGAACGCGATTTTCCGGCGTCAGCATGGTCATTCGATCTTGCCTTCCCCAAGGCTCATGAGGTCTGCAACGGTGTTCACGTCTTTATATTGCGAAAACCGGGTTTTTACCCCAAGTTCTTTGTCAAACAGGGCAATGCACGACATGATCGACAAAGAATCCCATTCCTCCATTCCTGTGAGCTTTGTGTCGGGAGTAATCGGGGTGTCCGTCTGCAAAATATCTTGCAGAGTTGCAAAGAATTTTTTTTGCTCGAGCATTATAATTCCTCCTTGGGAGGGGGGGGCGTTTTTTTTCCTGTAATTTTGTTTTGCCAGTAGGCCAGGTATTCTTGCTGCGTCATGGTATCTGCTGGGGGATCAAAATCAGAAACACCCGTACAGACAATGTTGTCTGTATCCATAATGGCGGATGCCCAGGCAAGCCCTACGCCGAATCCGCACAGCATCAGGCGCTGTTTTTTACTGAACTCAATCTCCTGCCACGCATCGCACAACGCTGTTGGTATGGAGGCTGCGGCAGTGTTGCCGAATTTGCTGAAAGCCCCCATTATTGTCTTTTGCTGTGAAAAACCAGCAGCTTCCGCAATCATGGACATGATCTGCTTGTTAGCCTGATGGGGTACAAACCAGTCGATGTCTTCCGCGTTCATGCCTGCCCAGGCGAGTGTTTCAATGATATGCGGCGGAACCGTGTTGACCGTAAAGTCAAAGATGGCGCCGCCATCCATAAAAATGTTTGTCAGTCGCCAGGGCGTGCCGTTGGGGTCGTGCAGATACTCGCAGTATGCGGCATAGTCTTCAACATTTTTGGGCAGGGGCAACCTGTAGCCGCCAGCGGGAATCATCAGGGATTCTGCGCCGCCGCCATCAGAACCCAGAGAGAACCACGACCGCCTCTCGATCTCTGAATACTCCACAATGGTGGCGCTGCCTGCATCGCCGAAAACCGGTGTGACTACCCGGTTGTCTCTGTCAAGCGTCTGGCACATGCCGTCGCCCACCAGCAAGAGCACCCGTGAGGCTGCTCGGCTTTCTACCAGAGAGAAAGCAAGCCAAAGACCGTAAACGTAGCCGGAACAGCCCTGATTTACGTCAAAAGCTGCACAGTGTTGCGAAAGGCCCAGCTTTTTTTGAAGAATGCAGGCTGTCGCGGGCAGTATGTGGTCGGGCCGTTGAGTCAAAAATATGATGGCATCAATTGACGTACGCTCGATTTTCATATTGCTGAAAAGGATTTCAGCCGCCTGACGGCTCAAATCGGAAGGCGTAATACCAGGTTGAGACACTCGACGGCAATCCATGCCCACTATTTTGGTCATCCGGTTGGCTTTTTTAATATCGCCATTAAAATATTGCAGTTCATCTTCAAGGCGGATTTCGTCTTTGGGAACTACGGTATGTATGCCGGAAATTTTTGCATGAAAAAATTGTGATTGCGCCATAATCTAACCTTCCAGGCAATGGTTGATGCAGTGCGCGATGCGCTCTACAATTTCTTCCTCCAGCCCCGCATAGAGAGGGAGGCAAAGAACCCTGCGCGCTACGCTTTCTGCCACAGGACACGGCAATGCATTTTTGATGTAGGGCAGCGTGTTCAATGACGGATAAAAGTACCGCCTGGGGAAAATATTATCCTTGGCAAGGGTATGCACAATTCGTTCCAAAATTTTTTCATCATCAAGAATTACGGGGTAATATGCATGATTCCAAATCAGGCCCTGGCGCAGGGCCGGTCGTCGCAACCCCTTGTCTGGCAGAAGGGCATCATACATTGCACTAACAATGCTGCGTTCTGCAATATTTTCACGCACTTTATCAAGAATGCACAAGCCCATTGCGGCATGCAGCTCGGAAAGTTTGGCGTTTATACCAAGCCGGAAGTGCTGATTCCCCTGATGCCCATAGGCGCGCATCAGCAGAAAGGCATTGCGTGCTTCATCTGTTTGGGTGACAAGGCAACCGCCTTCTACAGTATTGAACACCTTGGTTGCGTGAAAGCTGCATGCAGCGGCGTCCCCATAGCTTAATAAGCTGCGGTTGTTGTAAGAAGCGCCAAACGAATGCGCTGCATCATACAGGATGCGCAGGTCGTGATTTTTAGCCAGTGCATCAAGTGAATCTACATCGCAGATATTGCCGTAAATGTGTACTGGAAGAATGCCAGCAGTCTCTGGAGTAAGCCTTTCAGCAATACTTTTTGGATCAATGCAACATGTTTCCTCGTCAATGTCGGCAAATACGACGGTGCAACCTTCCCATAGCAATGCTGAAAGCGTTGCAACATAGGTAAAGGGTGTCGTGATGACTGTTTTGCCCGCCATGCCAAGTACATGCAGGCCCAGCTGCAAGGCTATGGTGCCGTTTGCGCATACATTGACTCGTGGCGTTTCCAGAAACTGGGCGAGCCGAATCTCCAATTCTTGTGAAAGGGGGCCATGATTTGTCAAATGCTGGGAAGCAAAGATTCGCGAAACATAGGCAGCATATTCTTGCTCTGTTGGCATCAGTGGACGCGTGACGTAACAAGGAGTGTTCATATGAACCCCGATATTTTGCGGGTAAAACTGCTAGCCTTCCCCTGTGTAGACGGGGAAAGATAAATTATGTCTGACTTGCATTATTGAGCGAACGCCCACTTTTCGCAAAGGGTATAGGCCTGAAAGACACCGCGCCACTTCAATGGAGCATGCTTTTTCCTGCCAAGTCTCTTCGCTATGGACACCCCTATTGTATTCTTGCTGCTTTTGAGATTCATCATTGGCGGGATGCATATTTGCAAACCAAGGTCGTCATATCTGCCGATGTCCCATATCCCTCCACGCCATGCAGGGTGATATCCAATTCCTTTTAATTGTCCCAAAACTGTCATCCCGTCTATTGGTGGCTGGCGATATATGGTATCCGTCTATTGTTGATAGCAAAAAAAAGATGCCATAAAATCAATATCTAGACAATCTTGTGACTGCACCATTTGAAAATATGTCTTTGTGATTATTTCGAGGGGAATGAATTTCTGATCGTTAGCCGTGATCCGGGGGGGCTGCTGGCCTACAGGCAAAAGAATTGCGTTAATCCGGTATGTTGATTTGTTCTTTTTTTACCACACCCTTGCAAAATTCAGATATTTGATGTGCGTCTGTTGGCAACCGAGGTGGAAATTTTTTAAAAAAAAGTAGCACGTTTTTTGAAAAGCAATACTAATTGTCGTGCCAGAGAACGGGCCTGAACCTCTTTAGGCGGGTTGTACAATGTTACCATGGACAATGCGCAAGGTGCACACAAGGCCCGCGGGGTATCTGCCTCCATTGAAAACGAGCAGCAGAATTATTGTTTTTAAAATTTTTCTCACGGGCAGCATGCCCGTGCAATCTTTGTCTGCGGCGCGCTGAGAGCAATCTTGGGGCGCTTTTTGTTTGGGGTAGTTGAAATGTTTTATGCGACATTTAAGCGTGTTATCGCATAGCAGAGGCTTTTTGTGGGTAGTCTGTATATTCTGTGCATTAGCCGCATGTATTGAATTTTTGGTTGTGCAAAATTGATCTTTTTGGTGGTAAATTGAAGATTGATAGCTAACTATTCTTTATAATGTAACATATGTATTTAATGTGGTGGTTGTTATATGGATATATTATGTTAAACTATTGTTATAAAATATTGTTATTGCATGATAAAAAAATTCATTTAACTTCTAATGTTATCATGGCTTATGCCGATATGTTTGATATTGTGCAGTTTATATTGACTTCAAGAGTAGTTTGTTGTTTGTATTTATATAAATTTTTACCTTGATCGATAGTAAAAGTGCTGGTTCTAGCAATATGTTTGATCCTGTGTCTGTTTTTCAATTATTTTGAGGCGCATCTTTAGTGATGCAGGTTTGATGCCCTAATGTTTTGTGATTCGCAATTGTGGGGGACTTATGAGTATCAAGCTGAAAGTTTTGCTTCTATCAATACTCGGGCCAACGCTTCTTGCCATCCTGGTCTTTGCGTACGCAATGCAGAGCATATGGAAGTCTGAAGAAGAGGCTGTCCTTCAATCAGCACGCGGCATTGTCAGCATGGCGGAATCGGCACGCCAGGAAATGGCCCTTAAGTTCAATGGTGTCATCAAGCCGCTTGATGAAATTTCGCGCGATAAACTTGTTGATGCCGTGCCGATCATCACGGCCATAAAAATGGCGCGGCAAAATGCGAGCAAGCTTGGTTACCGGTTTCGTGTGCCCAAATATTCCCCGCGCAATCCAGAAAACACGCCCAACGAGCTGGAAAAATCCGCTCTGGACAAAATCAAGTCGCAGGGCCTCACTGAGCTTGTGGTGCGACAGCCCGACGCCATCCATTATTTTAAGCCAATAGCTCTGACCGCAGAGTGCATGTACTGTCATGGCGACCCAAAGGGTGCGCCTGACCCCATTGGCGGCATCAAGGAGGGCTGGAAGGAAGGCGAAATCCATGGGGCGTTTGAAATTATTTATTCTCTTGATCTTGCCGTTGAAAGAACCAGAAAAGCTGCTGTCGCTATTGGAACAGAAACAGTTGTCATACTGATTTTAATTGTATGCGCGGTCTGGTTTATCATGCGCAACAGTCTTGTAAATCCTCTTTTGCGGCTTCAGATATTCGCCCGGCAGGTTTCTGAGGGGGAACTGGATACGCAGCCCAAGGGCTCCTTTAAGGCGGAATTGCAGGCTCTGGAGCGCTCTCTGACAGCCATGGTGTCCCGCCTGAAAGAAAAGATACTCTTTTCCGAGCAAAAAACGGCAGAAGCCGAAGAGTCTGAAGCCCGAGCAACGCAGCATGCCCAGGAAGCGTCCGCTGCCAGGGACGATGCTCTTAAATCGCGTGCTGCGGGCATGGTTGAAGCTGCCAACATGCTTGATGGTGTTGTCGGTTCCGTTACCTCGGCATCTCAGGAAATTTCAGCCCAGGTTGAGCAATCCAGCAATTTTGCCTTGAGCCTCTCAAACAGCATGAATTCTGTTGCCGCTGCCATGGAGCAGATGAATACCTCTGTTCATGAGGTATCAACCAATGCGGCGCAAGCTTCATCTTCGTCTGAACTGGTAAAAGTCAATGCGAATAAGGAGCTTGGCGAAGTTCGTATCATGGTTGAAGCCATCAAGTCCGTGCAGACCATGGCAAACAGCCTGAAGACCGGAATGAGCGAGCTGGGGCATCAGGCAGAAGACATTGGCAAAATTATGAATGTCATCAACGACATTGCAGATCAGACCAACCTGCTGGCCCTGAACGCAGCCATTGAAGCCGCCAGAGCGGGGGATGCAGGCAGGGGCTTTGCCGTGGTTGCGGACGAAGTTCGCAAACTTGCAGAAAAAACCATGCTGGCCGTAACGGAGGTGGGCGATGCCATCAAGGCCGTGCAGCAGGGAACGCGAAACAATGTCGACAGCGTTGATGCGGCTGTGGAGGCCATTTCAAAGGTCAACGGCATGGCCGAGGGAACAGGGGAATCCATCAGCCAGATCACACTCCATGTGAACGAAATGGCTGGGCAGATTCAGGTCATTGCCCGCGCAGTGGATGAGCAGACGCACGCTTCTGCTGAAATAACGCAATCCATCTCTGCGGCAGATCAGAATACGTCCGAGACTTCGGCGGCGCTTCAGGAGATATCAACGGCACTGATTGACCTTTCGCAGCAGAGTCAGGTTCTTGAGTCTCTTATTACCAAACTGCGGAATGGTGCAAAGCAGATTACGGCAAAGCTTGATTAGCGGTGCGCAAACAGCGCGGAAAGGCCGCGTTTGCCACTGGTTTTTTATTTGCATGGTCATAAGCTCGGGCGGGCAAAGCATATTCGCCTCCAGAACGCCAACAGTTTGCAAACAACGATTGAGCGCGTTTCTGGGGACGGCGCATTGCCCGCCTTTACTTTGCCTCAGGCATGCGGAATTGCGGAGTACAGGTCTGTGCTATATACTCCCGCTCTATGATTATTCTTGGCGACAGAGACATCAAGACGCTCCTTCTGGATCTGGCGCAACAGCGCGCAGTGGAAGACGTGCTTTCGCTGGCTGTTAAAAGCCTCGGCACCGCGTGCGATTCCGCGCTGGTACGCATATGGCTTGTGGAACCGGACACCGCCTGTCCCACATGCGCGGACAAGTCAATCTGCGCGGGCCGGGGCCGATGCCTGCACCTCAAGGCCAGCTACGGCAAATCCCGCACCGATGGCAGGCTGTGGACAGAAACGGAACTGTCTGGATTTTATCGCTTTCCCCTTGGCAGTCGAAAGGTAGGGGCCATAGCTCTGACCAACAAACCGCTTGAGGTTGCCCGCATTGACGGCACGGAACCCTGGATCGCCGACCCGCAATGGATCGAGCGGGAGGGCATTGTTAGTTTTGCCGGGCAGCCCCTTGTTTGCCGGGGGGAAACTCTTGGGGTCATAGCGGTTTTTTCGCGCGGCATGCTCGAAGCGGGCACCCTTGAACTGTTGCGCATGGTTGCCGATCATATCGCCTACGCCATTGCCAATGCGCGTCTTTTTGAAATAGCCGATGCCAGCAACCAGAAAAAAGAGCTGGAAAACGCTCACCTGCGCGAAGAACTCTGCGAAGCGCGCAAATTTACGGGCATAATCGGCGAAAGCGCCGCAATCAAGGAACTCCGCGAACAGATTCAGATTGTCGGCGATACGGAAGCAACCGTACTCATTCAAGGCGATTCCGGCACGGGCAAAGAACTTGTCGCCCATGAGCTGCACAAGCACAGCAAAAGAAGAAACAGCCCGTTTATCAAGATAAACTGCGCCGCAATCCCGCAGCACCTTTTTGAAAGCGAATTTTTTGGTCATGCCAAAGGGGCTTTCACTGGCGCGATCAACGACCATATGGGATTTTTTCAACTGGCTGACGGCGGGACTCTTTTTCTTGATGAAATTGCCGAGATCCCGCTGGAGCTTCAAGGCAAGCTGTTGCGGGTCATACAGGACGGAGAGTTCAGGAGAGTCGGCGAAGGTAAAAGCCGACACACCGATGTGCGGATCATCGCCGCCACAAATAAAAATCTGAAGCAGGCCATCCAGAACAAGACATTCAGGGACGATCTTTATTACCGCCTGCAAGTCTTCCCCATCCTCATGCCAGGCCTTAAAGAGCGGGAGGAAGACATCCCCCTGTTGGTGCGGCATTTTATTGGCATTTTTTGCAAAAAAAATAACCGTTGCGCCTTTGACCTGACGGAAGAACAGATGCTCAGGTTGCGGCACTATAGCTGGCCGGGCAACATCAGGGAATTACAGAATTTCGTTGAACGAATGGTCATCACCGGACGGCCAGAGCAGGCTCTGACCTATCTTGCCCTTTGCGGGCCAGCAGATCAGGCGGGAAAAAATAGCGGCGAGACTGCTGCTGGCCCGCAAAAGATTTTGACGGAAAGGCAGATGCGGCACATGGAAAAAGCCAATCTGAAAGCCGCGCTGGAACGGACAAACTGGCTCATATACGGAAACCGGGGCGCTGCGGCCTTGTTGGGGATAAAACCAACAACACTTATTTCCCGGCTCAAACGGTTTGATCTGTATAAGCTCCGCCCGGCATCCATATCCTTTGACGAGCCAAAGGATTTTTCCGGGGCCGATTAATTTACGCAGTTCCCTATGAAAAAAGGCGAAGTTCCGGCGGCAATGGCGTGCTCCGAAACTTCGCCTTTCATGTCATCTGCCTGCAGTGCAGATCAGCTCAGCGAGGTGCGGGATTGTGGAGGAACGGCATTTCCTATCCCTCGCCCTCGGCCTGGCTTTGCTTTCCAGCCCCCTTGAGGCCGTACATGGTTGTACTGCCTGAGGACCAAAATTCCATCACTTCGCATTGCACCATTGAAGTCAGAATTTTTTTTACTTCTCTGGGGCCTTTTTCAGGAAAAATTTCCAGAAAATCTTTGAAGTAAAATTTGGTCTTGTTTTTCTCGCTGATGAAATCAACGATTTTTTGTTGATCCGGCGTCATGGTAACCTCATTGTGCCTTGGCACCCCGCAGAGGGAAGCGGGGTGCCCCAGGCTGTTAGAACTTGAACTGCGTGCTCTGACGCCACGTGTAGTAGGCGGGATCACGGAAGTCGTCGATAAGGTGGTGGGTGAATTCAAGGCCGGTCATCTTGAAGAAGGTTTCCCAGCCGATGCGTTCAGCCCAGTCGCCCAGACGTTCGTACTTGTTGGCGTTGGCCGCGTACACATCCACAATATGCTTGATGGTTTTGGTCAGTGTGGGCCAGCGGGGCGGTTCGTTGGGGATGTAGCCCACAACGACCTTGGAGAACTTGGGCATGCTGATGCGGTTGGAAACCTTGCCGCCGACCATGATGGCAACGCCGTCGCCCTCGGCATCCGAAATGGGCAGCGCGGGGCACATCGTGTAGCAGTTGCCGCAGTACATGCAGCGGTCTTCCTTGATGGCGATGGAGTTCACCTTTTTGCCGTTATGTTCCACCTTGGTGGGGCGCACAGCGGCGGTGGGGCAAGCGGAAACCGCCAGCGGAATTTCGCAGAGCTGGTCAGCCCATTCGTGGTCGACCATGGGGGGCTTGCGGTGAATACCCACAAGGCCGATGTCCGAGCAGTGCACAGCGCCGCACATGTTGATGCAGCAGGCAAGGGCGATACGCACCGGGGCGGGCATGCGCATGTCTTTAAACTCTTCAAAGAGGGCGTCCATAACAGCCTTGACCGGGCCGGAGGCGTCGGTCGCGGGGGTGTGGCAGTGCAGCCAGCCCTGAGTGTGCACCATGTTGCTGATGCCGGCGCCGGTGCCGCCCACGGGGAACTTGAACGAGCCGCCGTCAAACTTGCGGCTGTTCAGGTCGTCGCGCAGAGCCACCATGGTGGCCTTGTCTTCCACCATGAATTCGATGTTGCTGCGCGTTGTCCAGCGCAAATGACCGCCGCAATACTTGTCGGCAATATCGCACAGCTCACGGATGTGGGTGATGGACATGGTACGGGTGCCGCCAATGCGCACCGTGTAGCAGGTTTCGCCGCTTTCGGCCACGTGTACGAGCACGCCGGGCTCCAGAATTTCGTGGTAGAGCCATTTGCCAAAGTTTCTGGCAATTACCGGCGGAAAGAATTCATTATATTTGCGGGGGCCAATATCGCTGATACGGCCTTCCATCGGTTTTGCGGGATTGTACCCGGAAGAAATAAAAGCCATGTTCTTCTCCCCCTTTGACTAGCGTTGATGGCGTTTGCGGTAAGCAGCGAGGTCACGGTTCCAGCCGCCGGGCACTTCTTCTTCCTTGAAGAAGATGTACGGGTTGGAACGCGGTTCCTTCACATGGTAGGCAGCGGCGGGAGTGTCGGTGACTTCCAGCAGCTTCTGGAACGACAGGCGCTTCATGGTTTCACCCACGCGCTCGCGGTTCTTGCCTTCTTCCATCCACCAGTCCCAAATCTTTTCGATGACTTCTTTCACGTCATCGTAAGGGGCTTCACAGGAAACGAAGGGCACGAGCAGCGAACCCATCTGGGCGCCGTCCACCACGGGGGCCTTGGCGCCCACGAGGATGCTCGCGCCGCGTTCGTCACCGATGTGCAGAGCGCGGGGCATGGTGTTGATGCAGTGCATGCAGCGCACACAGTCGGCGGTCTTGATGGAAAGCTTGGAGCCGTCCCACTTCATGCACTTGGAGGGGCACAGATCAACGACTTCCTTCTGGATGTCGAACTTGCCCCAGTCGCGACCGGAGTGAGCGCCGGCGTTGGGGGCGAATTCGCCGCCCACGTAGCCCTTCACGGCGTCCTGGTCGATCTTGATGTCGTCCTTCCAGGTACCGACAACGGCAAAGTCGGAACGCGCCATGGCGCACACGCAGCCGTTGGGGCAACCGTCGAACTTGAACTTGAACTTGTAGGGGAAGGCGGGACGGTGCAGTTCGTCCTGATAGTCCATGGTCAGCTGGTAGCACATGTCCTGCGTGTTGTAGCAGGCATATTCGCAGCGCGACTGGCCAAGGCAGGCTTCAGGCGTACGCAGGTTGGAGCCGGAACCACCCAGGTCGACATTCATCTTGTGGGTCAGTTCGTGGAAGATTTCTTCCAGCTGGGGGGTCTGGGTACCGAGCAGCACGATATCGCCGGTGGAACCGTGCATGTTAGTCAGACCAGAACCACGCAGATCCCAAATATCGCACAGGTCGCGCAGGAACTTGCTGTGGTAGTACTTGCCGGAAGGCTGGGCCACACGCATGGTGTGGAAGTGCGCCACGCCGGGGAACATTTCGGGCTGGTCGCAGTAACGGCCGATAACGCCGCCGCCGTAACCGAACACACCCACGATGCCGCCGTGCTTCCAGTGTGTTTCCATTTCGTTGTAGGAAAGCTCAAGCACACCCAGAAGGTCTTCAGGGCAGTCCACAGGGATCTGATACTCGACATTGTTGGCATTGGCCGCGCGATGCGCAGCTTCCTGCTTGATATCGGATACAAAGCTCGGCCATGGACCGGATTCAAGCTGATCCAACTGCGGCGTTGCGAATTTTGACATCATCACACCTCAAAAGTTCATTGTTCTGTCCAGCCCAGAGCACAAAGCCAGACATTGATCGAGCAAAATCAAATGCCACCGGAAGCTGTGCAAAGCACGGCAAGTTGCCCGCTCAGTCTCCGTGGTTTCCTTTTGCCAGCTTCAGCCCAATATGCTTTCCCCATTGTGTGGGGGAGCAGCATCATTGGGCCGTAGTATTCAAAAACCAAGCCGTTACATATTATTCCTTTAATTGCGGTGTGTTGCCGTATTCTCTACTCATCAATCGCTCTTGGTAAAAATGATATTTCATAAATAAAAACGAAATTTCGTTGTTTTTACGCAAATATTGCTGTGTTTAAGGGCTGATGCTCTGCGTGGGGATATGGTCGGTTGCTTGATTGGCTCTGGAATCTGAGGGGGAGGTGGGCTAAAAAATATTTTTTTTCAGGGGAGGCGGGAGGCGATATTTTTTCTGATGGGGCCTGAAGGGCACATCTGCGCATGCCACGTATCAGATTAATATTGCAGATTAAAAATTTTCAAGGCAGGGTGTCACAGGCAGACAAATGTGAAGGTAAGGTTATTTTTTGTCTACTGGTATCTCATGTTGACAGGAATACCAATTATGGCATGATTCAACCACCTCAACTGTTTTTTTCGTGCAATTCCCCGGCTTCCGTCGGGGTTTTGCATTTTTTTTGGTGCCTGCCAATGGGAATTCCCCAACTGCCTTGTGCACCGGGCAAGTAGCAAAAAACGCAAGGCCGCACAAATAGAAAACCGCGCACACCGCCTCTGATAAAGGACGGCTGCGCGGTTTTATGTCTTTCGGGCCTGAAGAGCGGTGAGCAGGGATTGTTCCCCACACTCCGGCGCGGCTGCCAAACGTCAGCTTTTGCGGATGCGCACCTTGTACTTGCGCAGAAAGTCGGCAGGCAGGTAGGTCATCTTGGCCTGACGCAGGCCTTCTTCGTCCAGATCCTGCGCCCGGTTGATGTAGGTAAATCCCGCGCCAGCGTTGCGCGAGAACAGGCAGTTGATGGTCTGGTACACGCCCTTGAAGCCGTTGAGGCCTTTTTCGTAATGCACGCCAAGGTTTGCGCCGTCCAGATTTTCACCTACGCTGAAGGCCACCATCTTGCCGTCCACATAGAGCGAACCGCCCACAAGCCCGGTAAAACAGTTCCAGTGGCTGAGCACACGGTTGATGGCTTCGTTCTCGGCCCTGAGCGAAGGCGATTCCTCGCATTCGTGCCACTGGCACCAGTCGTCCTGCACAGCCAGCACGTCTTCAACCATGGCATCGTCCAGCGTGTGGTAATCCGGCTGACCATAGGTCTTCACATAGCTGTTGAGATGATTTTTCTTTTTATGAAAGCGGTTGCCCGGCAGTTCCGCCAGTTCTTCCTGTTTGTACAGGTATTCCCACTGGCCGCGGTCTTCTTCCGCATCCACAAGGCCGGGCAGTTCGCGCTGCCAGATTTCCAGCAGCTTTTCCGGCACGCGGTTGATGTTGTGGGCCTCGGGATTGAATCCGCAGGGCAGCAGATCCTTCCACGACACCGCGTTCCAGTCGCCCACAGGGGCCCAGCACACGGCATAGGGCCGGGTCTGGCGGATCCAGCAGAGGTTGTCCTCAAAGCACCATTCAAGCCCGTAGTAATCCTGCCAGCCCCACAGGTTTGCCAGGGTGTAGTCCAGTGAACGCTGGGGGGTGCGGCCCCACAGTTCGTAATACTGTTGGCGTGCATCCAGACTGACAGGGGTAAAGGTCTTGCTCACAATCGTCTCCTCGCGTCTCAATGCGCAAATGCAGACAGTGCGCGGGCGCATGCCAAGGTGCCGCAGTTGCGGCCTCTCGGGCGGTATTTACGGGGTTTGCGGCTGACGGCAGCGGCTCATGGCAAAGCGCGTCCAGTCGCTGAAAAGCACCACATAAAGCATGATGCTGGTTTGCAGAATCTGGGATACGAGCATGGCCACAAATACGCCCGAGGCCGTGCCCCAGAGCATGTGACCAAGCAGCCAGCCCAAGGGCAGGCGCACCAACCAGAAACTGCCGCCAAAAATCATGAGGTTGTACTTGGTGGCACCGGCTCCCGTCATCACGCCGCCCATCACAGTGCTTGCGATGGAAAAGGGCGTGGAGAGCAGGTTGTAGGTAAGGTAGCTCACAATTTGCGCTTGCGTGCCCGGCTCCTGCGAGAGCAGGTGGGCCACCTCCTGCCGGAAGGGCCAGAGCAGGGCGGCCATAAAGCTCATGGCCACAGCCGCAAGCGTCACCATATTGAGGGCCACGCGCCGGGCCTCGGCGGATTTGCCCGCGCCAAGGCTGTTGCCCACCAGCACGGCCACGCTCATGTTGAAGGCCATGCCCGGCAGAAACAGCAGGGCCTCCACCCGCAAACCGGCATTGAGACCGGCCAGTGCGTTGACGCTGTCGGAGGGCAGTGACGCCACCAGAACAAACAGCATCATGTAGCCGGACTGCCATACGATCTGCGCCGCGCCTGCGGGCAGGGCCACCTTGAGCAGGTAGGGCAGGCCAGCGCGGAGCCAGCGCAACGAGGGCAGGGATTTGCGGCTCAGATAGCCGGAATGCGCCAGCAGCACACAGTTGCACACAGCACCAAGATACTGCGCGCCCACGTTTGCCCAGATCAGGCCCATATAGCCCATGTTGGGCATGCCAAACCAGCCGAGCCCAAGGCCAAGGCAGGCCAGCAGGTTGCACAGACACACGCCGGAAGCAACCCACAGGGGCGGCAAAACCTGGCGCGTGGCGCGAAACATGACCCCGGTTGACGCGTACAGATACTGCGCAGGCAGCCCAAGCATGCTGGCGGCCCACATTTCGCGGGTTTGCGGCATGATGCTGTCAGGCACCATGAGCACGCGCAGTATGCCATCGCTGAAAAGGGCGGCTGCCAGGGCCACAAGAAGGCCAAGCCCCATGCAGCCGATAACTGTTGTGCCGATATAACGCTGGGCGCGCATGACTTTAAGCGCGCCCAGCGACTGGCTCACAGCCGCAGTTGCTCCGCTTGAAACAGCCATGGCAACCACCATCAGCAGGATGCTGCACTGGTTCACCATGCCCAGCGCCGCCTGAACGTCCGCGCTGATCTGTCCGGCAACCCATACAGCCACAAAGCCCATGAAGAACATAAGGTACATCATGAGCATCTGGGGCCAGGTCAACCGCCAGACCGCGCGGGGGGAAGTGCTCAGGTCGGGCGCGGGCCGGGCCTGCTGCGCGGATGCGCCGCGTAATTGTGTCACATTAATCCATCAGGCATCGCGCAAGATCCTCAAGGGTTTCGCGGCGGCGGATAAGTTTGGCAGTGCCGTCGCTTTGAATGAGAACTTCAGCGGGGCGACGACGCTGGTTGTAGTTGGAACCCATAGTAAATCCATAAGCTCCGGCGTCAAGTACCCCAAGCACATCTCCCTCGCGCATAACGGGCAGTTCGCGTTCCTTGGCAAGGATATCGCCGCTTTCGCAAATATTGCCCACAATGGTCTGCACCATGTTGTTGCGGGCCTGCGTGTCGGCACCGTAGATTTCCACATCGTGGAAGGAATCGTACATGGCGGGGCGCACAAGCACGTTGAAGCCCAGATTTGTGCCTACGTAGCGCTTGTCGCCATTGTTTTTGACGGCAAACACGGTGCCCAGCAGCACGCAGCATTCTGCGGCCACATAGCGGCCCGGCTCCACAAGAAAACGGCCTTTGTAACCGGATTTTTCAGACCAGCCCGCAATGAGGGCGTGCAGGTGTTCGCCAAGGTCGGTCATGCTCAGGCGGGCCTGCCCCTCGTACTTGTGGTAGGGAATGCCAAAGCCGCCGCCAAAGTCGATGACTTCAAGCTTTGCCAGCATGCTGGCGGGCAGGCGGTCGGCAAGGTGCAGCAGCACTTCGGCGGCATCAAGGTAGCCGTCGGGTTCCATAAAGAGCGAGCCGATGTGCTGGTTGATGCCAGCCAGCGTGAGGTCGTGCTTTTCAAGCAGGGCAAAAACTTCGTCCAGCTTGTCGGGGGTGACGCCGAACTTGGTGTCCTTGCCAGCTGTGATGACCTTGGCATGGTGACCAGCGCCAATGCCGGGGTTAAAGCGCACCATGACCTTGCCGCCCTTGTTGATGCGGCCAAGGGTATCAAGCTGTGAAAGAGAATCCACACTGATAAGCAGCCCGCGCGAAACGGCGTTTTTCAGCTCGGCTTCAGAATTGTTGTTGGAAATGTACAGAATTTCGGCGGGCGTAAAACCGGCCAGCTCGTCCATGTACAGTTCGCCGGGGCTCATCGCGTCCACCACCAGCCCTTCTTCGCGCACTATGCGCAGCAGGGCGGGGGTCGCATTGGCCTTGACAGAATAGTTCACGCCGAAACCGGGGTGTTTGGAAAGCCCCATAAGGTCGCGGCAACGCTGCCGCAGCACGTTCTCATTGTATACATAGAGAGGGGTGCCGAAGGTTTCAGCCAGCTCGCGGGGGGTGTGGCGGCCATAAAAATTGCATTCGTCGGTGTACGTGGAGCGGATATCGGACATAAAATACCTCTGAGATACCTCTGAAAGATTGCGTGTGCCGCCCGAACAAGAGCGGGGTTTTCCCGTTGAGAGCAATTGCTGATTATTAGTGTCGTATGGCACTCTGTCAAGCCTGCAAGCGGCTGTAACGGCGGGGTGACAGCCGTGTCGCGTCAGGGGGGGATGCAACTGCGGCAGTTGTATTTTTATCGCAATGGCACGCAAAAGATCAAAGCCAGCAAACCCGCTCTGGCAGGGGAATTGGAGGCATTTGCGGCAACGTTGCAGATTGACAGAAGGCCCCCGGCGTGTTTTGCTTGCACTTTATTATCGGGCGTTATTATTTTCGCGGGCGGGTTTCTGCCCTGGCAGCTTCTGCCGACAATGCGGCACACTGCCGCAGACCGCCCACACACACTGCAATGGAGTAGTTATGCCTATTAAAAAAGGCGATACGGTGCGCGCGCATTACACGGGTACCCTTGACGATGGCACGGTGTTCGACTCTTCGCGTGAGCGCGAACCCCTGGAATTCGTGATGGGCAAGGGTATGCTGATCCCGGGTTTTGAATCCGCCGTTGATGGTCACGAAGCGGGCGAAACCGTTACCGTGACCGTTGCGCCTGATGATGCCTACGGCGAGGCTGATCCCGAACTGGTGTTCACCGTTCCTCGCGCCCAGGTGCCCGACCATATTCCCCTGAACGTGGGCGTGCCGTTGCAGCTCTCCAACGAGCAGGGCCAGATGGACGTGACCATCACCGAAGTTGGCGCGGACGAAATCACCCTTGACGCCAATCACCCCCTCGCTGGCAAGACGCTGACGTTTGAAATCGAAATCGTGAGCGTGAGCTAAAGCGGTTTCTGGTTCGCGCTTCCGGCTTTGCCGCTGCCTTATTGGCCGTGTTGATTGATTCCGCTCGGCTGGCTTTGTGTGGTGGCGGGCAGTTCCAGGGCGCGTTCCGTTAGAGTACACTGTTCCGGGCCTGGCCTTCATGGTCAGGCCCGGAGATTATGGCTTTGGTGCGGGCGTCTGCACGGCGTCCGCAAGGCCTCTGCAACAGCCCCCCTTGTCCGCGTGCGCCAGGGCAGCACGGGCGCGGGCGTTTTGCGGTTTGCATGCAGCGGCATAAATCCAACCGCCATAAGCGGGAATATCGGCACCCCCAACACTGCGTCAGCCCTGAACGCGAGGTTCGTCCATGAGCAGCAAATCCGCCAGACAAAGCGCCATTGAGGCCATCACCACCTACAAACCCGAAGCGGCCCCCCTGAATTTCGTGGACACCAAACCCACTGATATTTTCGGGTGCAACGTGTTCAATGACCGCATCATGCGCGAACGCCTGCCCAAGAGCGTGTACAAGGCGCTGCGCAAAACCATTGAATTCGGCGAACGCATGGACCCCGCCATCGCCGATACCGTTGCCGCAGTCATGAAAGACTGGGCCATTGAAAAGGGTGCCACCCATTTTACCCACATTTTTTATCCCCTCACCGGGCAGACTGCCGAAAAGCACGACAGCTTCCTGATGCCTGACGGCGCGGGCGGCGTGATCGCGGAATTTTCCGGCTCCATGCTCATTCGCGGCGAACCTGACGCTTCTTCCTTCCCCTCCGGCGGCCTGCGCTCCACCTTTGAGGCGCGCGGCTACACCGCATGGGATGTGACCAGCCCCGCCTACATCATGGAGAACCCCAACGGCACATTCCTGTGCATCCCCACCATGTTCCTTTCGTGGACGGGTGTTGCACTGGACAAAAAAACGCCCATGCTGCGTTCCGGCCAGGCCCTGAACCGCGAGGCGCACCGCGTGCTGGCGCTCTTTGGCGAAGACACGCCGCTGCCCATTGTTTCCTACGCCGGGCTTGAGCAGGAATACTTCTGCATTGACCACAACTTCAATTTTGCGCGTCCCGACCTCCAGATCGCCGGGCGTTCCCTGTTTGGCGCGCGTCCGGCCAAGGGACAGGAATTCAGCGACCAGTACTTTGGCGTTATCCCCCAGCGTGTGCTTTCGTACATGATGGAAGTGGAGCGCGAACTGTACAAGCTGGGCGTGCCCGTGCGCACCCGCCACAACGAAGTGGCCCCCAGCCAGTACGAAATTGCGCCCCTCTTTGAGGTGAGCAACCTTGCGGTTGACCACAACCACATCATCATGGCCAAGCTGCGCAACGTGGCAAAGCGCTACGGCCTCAAGTGCCTGCTGCACGAAAAGCCCTTTGCGGGCGTGAACGGCTCGGGCAAGCACCTGAACTATTCCATCGGCAATGCGGAACTGGGCACCCTGTTTGATCCCGGCGAAACCCCGCATGCCAACGCCAAGTTCCTGGTGTTCTGCGCCGCCATGATCCGCGCCGTGCACAAGTTCGGCGGTCTGCTGCGCGCAACGGTCGCCAGCGCCAGCAACGATCACCGTCTGGGCGCCAACGAGGCTCCGCCGGCCATCATGTCCATCTTCCTCGGCGATCAGCTGACGGAAGTGTTTGAAGCCTTCCGCGCCGGACGCGTTGAAAACGCCGCCGGTGGCCGCACAGGCCGCGCCCTCAATCTGGGCGTGGATACGCTGCCGCCGCTGCCCGCCGATCCCGGCGACCGCAACCGCACAAGCCCCGTGGCTTTTACCGGCAACAGGTTCGAGTTCCGCGCGCTTGGCTCCAGCCAGTCTGCGGCGGGTTCCATCACCGCCCTCAACACCATGATGGCCGATTCGCTGGGCTTTGCAGCCGACTGGCTTGAAAAGGAACTGGCTCAGGGCAAGACCTTCAATCAGGCTCTGGAATCCTTTATCAGCCATGTCATTGACGAGCACAGCGCCGTTATCTTCAATGGCGACGGCTACTCCGAAGTGTGGCACAAGGAAGCCGAGCGCCGTGGCCTGCCCAACCTGCGCACCACCCCCGAGGCTCTGGCCGAGCTGACCAAGCCCGAAGTGGTCAACCTTTATGAAAAGGCGGGCGTGCTCAACAGGGCCGAACTCAAGGCGCGGCAGGAAATTTACCTTGAGCAGTACTGCAAAACCGTGCGCACCGAGGCCAATCTGGTTATCCGCATGGCCAATACCATCATTTACCCTGCGGGCATGCGCTATCAGGGTGAACTGGCCGCCACGGCAGCCAATATGCGCGCCATCGGCAAGGATCCCAAAACTGTGACCCTGGCCGAAATCACTTCAAATCTGCGCCTCATGCAGGATGCCTGCGGCCAGCTTGAAGAAGTGCTGGCCAAGGCGGACAGCCTGGGCTACGGCTTTGAAGCCGCCCTGAGCTACCGCGAATATGTGCTGCCCCGCATGGTTGAAGTGCGCCGCTACGCAGACATGCTTGAAGTGCGCGTGGCTGACGACCTGTGGGCGTTGCCCAACTATCAGGAAATTCTGTTCGGCAAGTAGGCCTGTAGGACAGGGGAGGGCAAAGCCGGTTCGGGCGCGCCCTCCCGCTTGCCATAGCTGATGCTGTAACGGAAATTTACTGAAAAACCGCTCTGCGTTGTTGACAGCCTGCGGCTGGATGCGTAGTGTGACTTGAAACATAAGGAACTAGGCATTTATATGAACGTTTTCTCCAACACCATTTCTAACAGCTTCAAAGGCTGGTGGTGGCGCATCCAACTGCGTGGGGGAGACGTGCGGGCTTAATAGTTCCGGTACGTTGGCATTGTCGTAAGTAGACGCCGTCTCCCCAAGGGAGGCGGCGTTTTTTGTTTTTCAGGCACAAAAACCCAAAGGATGCGCCAGATGAAAGAGAACGGTGATGCGCAGCATATGCTGACGCTGCAACAAACCGCCCGCTGGTTGCCAGCGGATATGGACACGCCCATCAGCCTGTTCATGGGCATGGTCGGGGCCGGTAACGGCATCTTGCTTGAAAGCGCCGAGGTGGATGGTCGCTGGGGCCGTTACAGCATTCTGGCCTGCGATGCGGCTTTGTTCATCTCCTGCCGCGATGGCAAGCTTGCGCTGGACATCCGCAACGACATCTTAACGCCTCTGGCGCGCTTTGAGGGCAAACCCTTTGTGGACGGCCTGCGGGCGCTCATGGCTGCGCTGACCATAGCTGGCCCGGCCAATATCACAAATCTGCCGCCTATTACCCGCGCTCTTTACGGGTATCTTGGATTTGGCATGGCTGGCCTGTTCAACCCCAAGCTGGCCCCGGTCATGCCGCAGAGCGAGGCCGACTGCCTGCTCATGCTGCCGTCAACCGTGCTTGTGTTCGACCATCTGTATAACCGGCTCTGTCAGGTGAGCCTGGGCGAACACCGCGCGCTGCAAAGCTCGCGAGAATCGCTGGAAGCCCGCGCCACGGGGCAGGCCGGTGGGGTGCGCATCAATCCCGATAACGTCTGCGCCGAACCCGGTGAAGAAGGTTATAAGGATTACGTGCGCCGCATCAAGGAGATGCTGCGCCAGGGCGAGGCCATTCAGGTTGTGCCTTCCGTGCGGTTTTCCACGCCTTTTGAGGGCAATCCCTTTGAACTGTACCGCCGCATGCGCCGGTTCAACGCCTCGCCCTATATGTTCTACATGCGCTTTCCCGATCTGACGCTTTTCGGCTCCTCGCCTGAGGTCATGGTGCGTTGCACGGCGGGGCATTTGCAGCTTTCGCCCATTGCAGGCACGCGCAAACGCGGCGCGGACGACCTTGAAGACGCCGCCCTTGCCGCCGAGCTGCGTGACGACCCCAAGGAACGCGCCGAGCACGTCATGCTGGTAGACCTTGGCCGCAACGACCTTGGCCGCGTGGCCCAGCCCGGCTCGGTGAATCTGGAACGCTATATGGAAGTTGAGCGCTACTCCCACGTCATGCACCTCACCAGCCGGGTCAGCGCCCGGCTTGAGGAAGGCCTGGACGCTCTGGACGTGCTGGCGGCCACCTTCCCGGCGGGTACGGTTTCGGGCGCGCCCAAGGTGCGGGCCATGGAAATCATCCGCGAGGTGGAAGGCCGCGCGCGTGGCCCCTACGCTGGCTGCATCGGCTGGCTCGGTCTGGACAAGGACAGTGTGAACCTTGATACAGGCATCACCATCCGCAGCATGTGGATGCGTGACGGCAAGCTCTTCTGGCAGGCGGGCGGAGGCATCGTGCATGACTCCGATCCCGATCTGGAATGGAAGGAAGTGTGCAACAAATCAGCCATCATGCGCCTGGCCCTGCGTGCGGAGGACGAAGAATATGTTTCTGCTCATCGATAATTACGATTCCTTTACCTACAATCTTGTGCAGGCTTTTTACGCCTTGGGCCACAAGCCCGTGGTGCTGCGCAACGATGACCCCGCCGTGCTGGACATGGCGGTGAATCCCGAGCTTTCCATGGTCTGCATTTCGCCAGGGCCGGGGCATCCCGCCGATGCGGGGCTTTGCCCGGAGTTCCTCAAACGCCTCAGCCCGCGCATTCCCGTGCTGGGCGTGTGCCTTGGGCATCAGCTTTTGGGGCTGCATGCCGGGGCCAAGGTTGAGGTCGGCCCGTGCATCATGCACGGCAAACAGTCTGAAATCGTGCACGACGGCACGGGCATGTTTTTGGGCCTGCCCAACCCCATGCGCGTGGGCCGCTACCACTCCCTTGTGGTACGCGCCGATGAAGACGCGGAAAACCCCCGCTTTACGGTCACTGCCCGCGCACCCGAAGGCGAAGTTATGGCCCTGCGCTACAATGACCGCCCGTGGGTGGGGGTGCAGTTCCACCCCGAGTCCGTGCTTACGCCGGACGGCCTGCGCCTGCTGGGCAACTTCCCGCAGAGCATCCTCGGCACAGGCGCGGAAACCTCCGACTTCTCCGGTATTCTGGAGCGTCTGGCCCGCAGGGAAAACCTCTCCGCCGAAATGGCGGCGGCGGGTTTTGCAGCCCTCATGGACGGCAAGATGACTCCGGCGCAGGCGGGCGGTTTCCTCATGGGGCTGCGCATGAAGGGCGAGAGCGCCCTTGAACTGGCCCACGCCACGCGCGCCGCACTGGCCCGCGCCGTGCGCGTGGACGGCATTTCGGGAACAACCATCGATGTGGTGGGCACCGGCGGGGATGGACGCAATTCCTTCAACTGCTCCACGGCCTCTTCTCTCATTCTGGCAGGCATGGGCTACAGGGTGGTCAAGCACGGCAACCGGGCGGTTTCGTCCAAGTGCGGCAGCGCGGATGCTCTGGAAGCCCTCGGCATCACGCTGGAAAAAGACCCCGCCTCTGTGGCCGAGATGGTCAAAAAGCGCAATTTCGCCTTTATCTTTGCCCCGTACTTCCATCCTTCCTTTGCCAATATCGGCCCTGTGCGCAAGGAGATGGGCGTGCGTACCCTGTTCAACATTCTTGGCCCCATGATCAACCCGGCGCGGCCCAGCCATCTGCTCATGGGCGTGGCGCGGCCCGAACTGGTTGAGCTGGTGGCCGAAACCCTCATGCAGTCGCCCCTGCACCGCGCCGCCGTGGTCTGTGGCTCGGGCAATTATGACGAGGTAACGCCTATCGGCCCCACCAAGATGGCCTTGCTGCACAATGGCAAGGTGACGCCCATGATGCTTGACCCGCAGGAATTCGGCATTGCATCCTGCACTGTGGAAGATCTGGCCGTGAGCGGCAAGGAAGAAGCCGTGGCCGTGCTCAATGATATTCTCAACGGGCAGGGGCCGCGCGCCATGATGGACATGGTGGTGCTCAACGTGGGGCTTGCCATCTATCTGCTGGAAGAAAAGATGGATATGGCCCTGTGCATGGCCCGCGCCCGCGAGGCCGTGAGCGCGGGTGTGGGCAGGAAGGTGCTCAATGCTGCTTGAGCGTTTTCGCAAAGCCAAGGAGGCTGAGGTCGAGACCCTGCGAGCTCTGGAAGCTCAGGGCGTTCTGCCAGCGGTGTATGAAGGGCAGCGGCCAGATTTTGCTGCGGCCTTAACTCTCCGTGCGCCGGGCTGCCCTCTGGCGGTGGTGGCGGAGTATAAGCGTGCCTCGCCTTCACGCGGCGTGATCTGCGAGAGTCTGGATGTGGAAGATGTGGCGCGTCAGTATGCCGCCGCAGGGGCCAGCGCCGTGTCGGTGCTGACGGAAGAAACCTTTTTTCGCGGGCGGCTGGAATATCTGGCCCGCGCCGCTGCCCCGGCGCTCTACAATGGGCCGCCCGCGCCTCTGCTGCGCAAGGATTTTATTTTTGATCCTTTGCAGGTGCGGGCCACGGCAGCCACGCCAGCCTCAGCCCTGCTGCTCATTGTGCGGCTGACGCCGGACGCCGCGACCTTGCGCGCCCTGCGTGAACAGGCGGAGGGCTACGGCATCCAGGCTGTGGTGGAAATATTTGATGCCGAAGATCTGCGCCTTGCCCGTGAGAGCGGGGCGCGCATCATACAGGTCAATGCCCGCGATCTGGAAAGCCTTGCGGTGGATCGCGATGCCTGCCTGCAACTGATACAGGCCTGCCCGCCCGTCAATGGCGAACTGTGGATTGCAGCCAGCGGCATGTGCAGCGCGGAGCATCTGCGGGCAGCGGCATCTGCGGGGTATCACGCCGCCCTTGTGGGCAGCGCCCTGATGGAAGGCGGCGCTCCGGGCGAGGCCTTGGCGGCCATGCTGGGAGCCACGGTCAAAACTGATGGAGATTGCACATGCTGATCAAGTTCTGCGGCCTCACACGGCAAGAGGATGTTGACCATGCGGCCAGCCTTGGTGCTGCCATGTGCGGTTTTATCTTTCATCCTCGCAGCCCGCGCGGCGTGACGGTTGCTCAGGCGGCAGCCTTGGACAGTGGCTCCATGCTGCGGGTGGGCGTTTTTGTGAATCAGGGCTCGGACGAAATCCGGCGCATCATGGACGAAGCCCGGCTTGATTACGCGCAACTGCACGGTCACCAGAGTGTGGAATGCGCCCGCACCATCGGCGCGGAGCGCGTCATTCGGGTGCTCTGGCCCGACCGTTACACCCACCGTGCTTTGCTGTACAATGATTTACAACGCAATGCCGAAGCCTGCGCCTATTACCTGCTTGATGCGGGGCTGAAAGGCGGTGGGAGCGGGCACAAACTGGACTGGTCGGATCTGGCCAGCCTGCGCCCGGCGCATCCCTGGCTGCTTGCCGGGGGATTGAGCGCAGCCAACGTGGCAATGGCCGTAGGCATGTGCGCGCCTGCCGGGGTGGATTTCAATTCCGGCGTGGAAGACGCGCCGGGGTGTAAAAACAGGGAAAAAATGGCGGCTGCATTTATGGCCGCAAACTCCAAAGGCAATGGGTATTCGCTATGAAAGACAGTTACTTTGGCGAGTTCGGCGGCTGCTTTGTTCCCGAACTGCTTATGCCGCCCCTTATGGAAGTGGAAGCGGCCATGCGCGACATTTATCCCACCGAAAAGTTTCAGGCAGAGCTGAAAGACCTGCTGTTCAATTATGCCGGGCGCGAAACGCCGCTGACCTATTGCCCCACGCTTTCGGGCGAGCTTGGTTTTGACCTGTGGCTCAAGCGCGAGGATCTGCTGCACACGGGCGCGCACAAGGTCAACAACACCCTTGGGCAGGCCCTGCTTGCCAAATATATGGGCAAAACAGCCCTGGTGGCGGAAACCGGCGCGGGTCAGCACGGCGTTGCCACGGCTGCGGCAGCCGCCAGGCTGGGCATGGAATGCACCATCTATATGGGTGCGGAAGACGTGGTGCGGCAGGCTCCCAACGTCATGCGCATGAAGTTGCTGGGCGCCACCGTGCATGCGGTGGAAAGCGGCACCCGTACCCTCAAGGACGCCATCAATGAGGCATTGCGCGCCTGGATCGGCAGCCAGAAAACAACCCACTACTGCTTTGGCACCGCTGCCGGGCCGCACCCTTTCCCCAAGCTGGTGCGCATGCTGCAAAGCGTGATTGGCCGCGAAACCCGCGCCCAGATGCTGGAAAGAACCGGGCGGCTGCCTGATGCCGTGGTGGCTTGCGTGGGCGGCGGCTCCAACGCCATCGGCATGTTCCATCCCTTTGTGGATGACGCCAGCGTGCGCATCATCGGCGTGGAGGCGGCAGGCACGGGCGAGACCGGCTGCTTCAATTCCGCCCCGCTGAATCTTGGCACCCCAGGTGTTCTGCACGGCGCGTACAGCATGCTGCTGCAAAACGAAGACGGTCAGGTTGAACCCTCGCACTCCATTTCTGCCGGGCTGGATTATCCCGGTGTGGGGCCGGAACATTCGTGGCTGCAAAAAATCGGGCGCGTCCATTACGGCATGGTCAAGGACGCCAACGCGCTCAATGCCTTCCAGCGCCTGTGCCGCGCAGAGGGCATCCTGCCCGCGCTTGAATCTTCGCACGCTCTCGCCTGGGTGTTCGACCACCCGCAGGAATTCAAAAAGGGCGATCAGGTGGTGGTGAACCTGTCTGGTCGCGGCGACAAGGATCTGGGCATTGTCAACAAGGCGCTGGGCTTTGCGGCGCAGGGCCAGGAAGAGGTGTAGTCATGAATATTCTTGAACAGAAAATCCGCGATGCCAAGGCGGCCGGTCGTCCGGCACTGATTCCCTTTTTGACGGCGGGCTTTCCCGATCAGTCCACCTTCTGGCCCACGCTGATGGAACTGGACGAAGGCGGCGCGGATATTATCGAAATCGGCGTGCCCTTTTCCGACCCTGTGGCAGATGGCCCGGTGGTGGAAGACGCCTCGCGCCGCGCCCTGAGCGATGGCGTAAGCCTGCGCGGCATTCTGGAAGAACTCATTGAACGCAAGGGGCTTATTCAGGCTGGCGTGGTGCTCATGGGCTACCTGAATCCTTTTCTGCAATATGGCTACGAAAAGCTGGCGCGGGATGCCGCGCGCGGCGGCGTGCATGGTTTTATCGTGCCTGATCTGCCCTATGAAGAAGCCGGGCCGCTGCGCGAAGCCCTGAAAAAAGAAGGTATTGCCCTCATTCCCCTGGTTGGCCCCAATACCAGCGCGGAGCGCATGGCCCTCTACAACAGCGTGGGTGAAGGCTATGTGTACGTGGTTTCGGTCATGGGCATCACTGGCGAGCGCAACGACCTTGCGCCTCAGGTGGCTGTGACCATGCGCCGTGCGCGTTCCGCCTTCAAGCTGCCGCTGGCGCTTGGCTTTGGCCTGCGCGAGCCTTCGCAGCTTGAGGCCCTTTCGCCCGATGCGCGGCCCGACGCCGTTGTTTTCGGCAGCGCCCTGCTCAAGCATATCGATGCGGGCAACAGCGCCGCCGAATTTCTGGCCCGCTGGAAGTAGCTGGAAATAGAAGCTGTATTTATCGTCTTATGCACAAAATGAGGGCGCTTTTCCGTAGGGGAGAGCGCCTTTGTTATTTGAATTGAAATTTATTTTCAAAAAAATGGTTCAGACTACTTGACTTTGAAAATCGTTTTCAATTAAAAGAAGGGCACAGAGCAACCCACCCGCGCAAGATTGAACTGTGCGGCAAAAGACGGAGGATCATATGTGCGTAACCCTGATAGGCGGTATGGACCGACTGAAAAAAGATTACATGGCAGCGGCGGAGCAGGACGGGCATTCCCTGAAGTTCATTACCCGCAATGAGCGCAATTTTGTGGACAAAATCGGCAACCCTGACGCCATGATCGTGTTCACCAACAAAATTTCGCACGAAGCCAAGCGCAAGGCCGTGCAGGTGGCGCGCTCGCGCAACATTCCTCTGCAAATGGTTCATTCGTGCGGCGTGTCTTCCCTGCGTGAATGCCTCAAGGGCGCATAGGCTGCTGAAGGAGCGCTCTCTAATGCAGAACTGCCAACCCGGTGAAGGGAAGGGAGGCCGCTGACCAAGGTCGGCGGCCTCCCTTTTTGCAGGGCACTGTGAGCGACCGTCTCTGCGAGGGAAAGTCTGTGCGGGGAAATCTGGCCGGGAAAGTTTGGTCAGGAACGTTTGAAAAGTTCGCGGGTGTTTTGCTCATGGCCGACCGGGTTGGAGTAAAGTTGCGGAAAATTAGTATCCATAGCTTGACATTTGGTGGGCAGGTAGCTAAATCAATCAGGACTTTGGAATTGAATTTCAATTTTTTGAGCAGCGTGTTGTATCCGACCCTTCGGCAGGATCGAAAAGGGTCAGGTAAGACAAGCCGTTTGACGGCAAGGCTGCTGGCAGGAAGGCTGGTATGGACAAATTTTTGTTCGCGGTAATGGCTGGGATGTCGTACGTGCGGCGTCAGTCTGTTTATAGCATGGGGAGGTTCGTGCATGAGCGCGGTTCGGCAGTTTAATAATCCCGATGATGCCAATTTCAACGCTGATGGAAAGCTGCGGATAGCTCTTGCTGGCAATCCCAACTGCGGTAAAACAACAGTTTTCAACGGCTACACTGGCGCGCGCCAGCATGTGGGCAACTATCCCGGTGTCACGGTTGACAGAAAAGAAGGACACATCACCGTGGGCGGCAAGCAGGTTACCGTGGTTGACCTGCCCGGAACGTACTCGCTGACCGCCTATTCCATGGAAGAGCTGGTGGCGCGCCGCGAGTTGGCGGCTGGCAATGTGCAGGCCGTTATTGACGTTGTGGACGCCTCGGCCCTTGAGCGCAACATGCTGCTTACCGTGCAGCTGCTCGAAATGGGCATCCCCGTGGTGCTTGGCTGCAATATGATGGACGAAGCCCGCGCCGCAGGCATCCATATAGATATGGAGCGCCTTAGTGAGCTGCTGGGCATCCCGGTGTTGCCCATGGTGGCCCGCTCTGGCGAAGGCCTGGATGATGCCATGGCCGTTGCCATGAAGCTGGCGCAGGAAGGCAAGGCCAACGCCCTGCGTATTTCTTACGGCAGTGATATTGATCCCGTGCTGCTGGACATGGAAAAGAGCATTGCCGACAACGGCCTGCTGGCCCCCCAATATATGCCTCACTGGGTTGCCCTCAAGATGCTTGAAGGCGACAGCGAAATCATGAGCGAGGTTCGCGCCGCCAATGCCGCGCTGGCCGAAGAGCTTGAGGGTATGCGTAAAAAGGCTGCCGCTCATGTGCGCAGCACGCTCAACGCCAATCTTGAATCCATCATCACCGATTACCGGTACGGCTTTATCCGCAGCCTGCTGCGCGATGGCATCGTGACTCAGGATGCCGGCAAGGACCGTCTGGCCCTTTCCGACAAGCTGGACAAGGTGCTCACCAACGCCTTTCTTGGGCCGCTGCTCATGATCGGCGTGCTCTACCTCATGTTTCAGGTAACGTTTACGCTCGGCGCATACCCGCAGGGATGGGTTGAGGATGGGTTCGCCTGGCTTGGCGAAACCTGCACAACCCTGCTGCCAGAGGGCTTTGCCCAGTCGCTGATCGTGGACGGTATCCTTGCGGGTGTTGGCGGCGTGGTCAGCTTTGTGCCCCTCATCCTCATCATGTTTGCGCTCATCTCCTTTATGGAAGACAGCGGCTACATGGCCCGCGTGGCCTACATGATGGACCGCATCTTCCGCTTTTTCGGCCTGCACGGCGCATCGGTCATGCCCTATATTATCGCTGGCGGTATTGCGGGCGGTTGCGCCATCCCCGGCGTCATGGCAACCCGTACCCTGCGCAGCCCCAAGGAAAAACTGGCAACCCTGCTGACGCTGCCTTACATGACCTGCGGCGCAAAGCTGCCCGTGTTCTTGCTGCTGGCCGGGGCATTCTTTCCTGACAATGCCCCCACCGTCATGTTTCTTATCATGATAACCGGTTGGGTTATGGCTCTGCTGGTGGCGCGCCTGCTGCGCTCTTCCATCGTCAAGGGCGAGGCCACTCCCTTTGTTATGGAGCTGCCCCCGTACCGCATGCCTACCCTCATGAGCCTTTTGCTGCACTGCTGGGAACGTGCCTGGATGTACCTCAAGAAGGCCGGTACCGTACTGGTGGCCATTTCCATCCTGATCTGGGCCGCCATGACTTTCCCCGGTCTGCCGGAAGACAAGTCCGCCCCCTTTGACGCCCAGATCGCCCAGCTTGAAGAAAAGATCGCGGCCATCCCTGAGGGTGACGAAGCCCGCGCGCCCATTGAAGAAGAACTCGGCAACGTGCGCAACGAACTTAAGGAAGAAGCCTTGTCCTTCTCCATGGCTGGCCGTCTTGGCAAGGCCGTGGAACCTGCCACGCGCCCCATGGGTTTTGACTGGCGCACAGACATAGCCCTGCTGGCCGGTGTGGCCGCCAAGGAAGCTGTTGTGGCCACCATGGGCACTGCCTACGCCATGGGCGACCAGGATCCCGAAGATGCCGCCCCCCTGGCGGAGCGCCTCAAGGGTGATGAAGCATGGTCAAAGGCCACGGCGCTTTCCCTGATGCTCTTCGTACTGCTGTATTCCCCCTGCTTTGTGGCCCTGGTGGTCATTCGGCAAGAGGCTGGCAGCTGGGGCTGGGTGGCGTTCAGCATAGTGTTCAATACAGCTCTGGCTTTTGCTGTAGCCACAGCCGCCTACCAGATAGGACGCACTGTCTGGGGATAGCGCCACTGTCTGATTTCTGATTCCCCTCCTTGATGCCTGTGCCGCCTGCCTTGACAAAGGTCTGGCGGCACAGGCATTATCTGCTGGCGCACATTTGCAGGCCTTTACCGAGGGGTTCAGCAATGCTCAACCGGCTTTTTGCAAGTATAATCCTTATGGTTCTGGCTGTGTCTCCCGCTGCTGCGGCTACAACGTGGAATGCGTATGTGGTAAGAGTGGAAGACGGCAATACCGTTTCAGTCAGCACCAAGAAAGACAGTGAAGAACCGGAGAAGGTGCTGGTTTTTTACGGCATTGAAGCTCCCAGTCTCAGGCAGCCTTACGGGCCTCAGGCGCTGGCCTATTTGCAGCGCATGATGCCCAAGGGGGCCAAAGTGGACGTTGAAGACGTGGGGCAGCTCGAAGCTGGCCCCATTACCGCGCTTGTGCAGGTGGGCGGTGATTCCGTCAACTACAAGCTGGTGATGGAAGGTCTGGCCTGGGTGGACAGGCAGAAGTGCAGGGCTATTTTTTGCCGCCGCTGGCTTATTCAGGAACATCAGGCGGTATTGGACAGGCGTGGAATTTGGGGGCTGAACATTGGCACCCCCCCCTGGCAATGGACCCGCTGACACGCCGCCGTAACCCATAAAAGGAGCGCGTATGGAAGTTACAGGTTCCGAAGAACTGCGTAAATTTCTTGATTCCTGGCAGGATGACCCGCTTAACATCAAGAAATCATTTACGGAATACATGGATTTTCTGGCCGCGCACAGCAATATTTCCTTTACTTTCAAGGCCCGGCCCGGCGTAAGTTATTCCCTGCGGGCGCGCCATAGCGTACAGACCGAACGTGTACTCTTTGTGCTGCTGGATGTGGTGGATGATGAACCGGCAAGCCGCTGGCTTTCCATTTGTTTTTATGACGAAATGGTTTCTGACCCCGGCGAAAAGGGCGACTTTGTGCCCGGTGGCCTCATGGGCGAAGATGCCCGTTGTTTTAACCTCGAGGACGACGATGCCGTCATGCGCGACTATATCAAGGCGCGTTTGGCCGAAGCCGCCCACAAAGCCGCAAAAGAGTAAGTGTGGTTTCTACAGATTTGAGCCGTAGTGTAGCTATTGATTTTGAAACTTCCGGCTACTCGGCCCACAGCGCTTGCGCCGTGGGCCTTGCTCGTATTGAGCAGGGCAGCGTGACCGATGTTTTTTACAGCCTCATCAGGCCCCCGTCTTCGCGGGTGATGTTTACCGAGATCCACGGTTTGACCTGGCCCATGCTGAAGGATGCGCCCACTTTTGCCGAACTGTGGCCGCAGATAGATACTTTTCTTGAGGGGGCGGGCAGCCTGCTTGCGCACAATGCCTCCTTTGACAAGCGTGTGCTTGCCGCAAGCTGCCACGCCGTGGGAGCGCAGGAACCCCGTGCGCCTTTTTTGTGCACGCTTAAAGGCTCCCGCCGCAGTTTGCCGCTTGCCTCCAAAAAGCTCAGCAGCGTGAGCGCCTACTTTGGGATAGCGCTGAACCACCATCATGCCGGATCAGATGCGGAGGCCTGCGCCCGCATCTATTTGCAGTTGCGCGCTCTGGGCGTCACCGATGCCCAAATGAAACTGTAAGCCGCAGTTCGTCCCTTCCCGCCAGATTGACCCCGCCCGGATTTTCGGGCGGGTTTTTCTTTTTTGCGCTTGCACTCTGCCTGCGGTGCGTCTTTGTTTTTGTCAAAATACCGACTTCTGCCTATTCTCTATTTTTTAAAGCCCTTGAATAACATGTTTTTTACGCAGTGGAACGCTTGTTGCTAAAGGCTTGGCAAGCAGATTTCCGTGACGCACGGGGGTACGTAATATGAAATCAATGTTCAATATGCAGATAGGCCTTGTGGGCAAGGTCATGGATATGCAGTTGCAGCGGCAGAACGTCATCGCGGGCAATATCGCCAACGTGGAGACGCCCAACTACAAGCCGCGCGAACTGTCTTTTGAAAAAGAACTGCAATCGGCCCTCGGGCTTGATGCAAGAGGGGAGATGACCCGCACGGAATCTTCCCACATGCCCACGGCTTTCAGGCCTGATTCTTTTGGGCCGGAATGGGATATGGCGGTCAAACCGCGTGTTGTTCACGGCGAAGACCGCGTCAATATTGATAAAGAAATGGCCAAGCATGCCAAGAACCAGTTGCAGTACACAGCGCTTACCCAGGTGATGAGCAAGTCTTTTGAAGGACTGAACAACATCATCCAGGATGGCAAGCAGTCCTGATTTTTGCCCGCCGCCGCGCCGCTTCCATACGCGGCATAATAACCCCGGCAGCGGACAGTGTAGGAGGAAGCCATGGACTTCATGACGGCATTTGATATCAGCGCGTCCGGCCTTTCAGCCGACCGCACCCGCATCAACACCATTTCGATGAACCTTGCCAACGCCAAGACAACGCGCACGCCCCAGGGCGGGCCGTACCGTCGGCGCAGCGTGGTGCAGCAAACGGCAGATGTGGATGATCCTTTTTCCATCCACATGCGTTCGGCCCTCGACAGGGCGGTGCAGGGCGTGCGTGTTTCTGCCGTGACCATGGACAACCGGCCCTTCAAGCGGGTGTACGAGCCAGGCAACCCTGACGCCAATGCGGAAGGCTTCGTCATGTACCCCGATATCAACGTGGTTGAGGAAATGGCCAACCTCATGACTGCCCAGCGCAACTACGAGGCCAACGTCACCACGGTGGATGCCGTCAAGGGCATGTTCATCAAGGCGCTGGATATTGGCCGCTAGGTTTTGACCACGGTTGCAGCATAAAAAAGATTTTTTTGGAGCGCGGAGGTTGTTATGAGCATTCAGGCAGTTGGCATGCGGGCGTACAGCGAGGCAGTGCAGAATTTCAGCAAGGTGCAGAGCAGCATGCAGCAGGGCGGCTCCATCGGCGGCCAGACCCAGTTTGCCAAAACTCTTGACCAGAGCCTTTTGCGCGATAGCGTTGACCGGGGCGAAAATTTTGGCGCCCAAGCGGATTTTATCAAATATCCCACACAGGCGCACACGCCGGTGACGCCGCAGAACAGCTTTTCCGGCACCATCAAAAATTCGCTGAACAAGGTTAACGAACTGGACAGCGCCAAAAATGCGGCTATCGAAGATTTCGCCGCAGGCCGTACCCAGAATGTGCACGAACTCATGATCACCATGCAAAAATCCAGCATGGCCATGAAGCTGACCTCTGCCGTGCGCGGCAAGGTGCTTGAAGCCTACAAGGAAATTTCCCGCATGCAGTTCTAGGGCAACTGCGTGAGCAGCTGTTCGCCGCCGGGGCGCGGAGCGTTTAATTACGTTGCGATACGCCCGGGCAGGTGTATTTTACAAATTCCAGATTTTCCTTTCCGCGCGTGATACTCCTGAACGCCGAATCCCCCACGGGCTGTGTGTGCCTTGGGGGATTCGGCGTTTCTGGCGCAGTGTCACAAATTTGAATGAATCAGGGGAGCGTTTTAAAAAGTTATATAATTACAGTATTTTGTAATATGGCATGGCAATTGCTTTGGCAGGGCATATGCCCGGCCAAAGTGCCGGAATTACGCCACGTCTTCGCAGGAGCTACCATATGCCGGCTTTTCTTATGCAACTTGTCAATTCCATCAAGGCAGTCTGGGCCAGAATGAGCGTCATGCAGCGCGTGATGGTCATGGGTGGATTTGTGCTTATCGGCTCTGCGGCCATTGGCCTTTCTGTCTGGGCCTCGCGGCCTGACTTGAAGGTGCTGTATTCCAACCTCAGCGCCGAAGACGCCAGCGTTGTCATCAAGTCGCTCCAGGCAGACAAGGTCATATACCAACTCACGGACAACGGGAAAACCATTCTTGTTCCCAAGGAAGTTGTGTATGATGAACGCATCAAGATCGCGGGCGAAGGCGGTCTTGTGGGGCAGGGCATCGGTTTTGAAATTTTTGACAAGGTCAAGGTCGGGCAAACCGACTTTGTGCAGAAAATAAACTACACCCGCGCCCTGCAGGGTGAACTTTCGCGCACTATCAGCGAGTTCCCCAATGTGGAAAGCGCACGCGTGCATCTGGTCATTCCGCACCGCAGCCTGTTTGTGGAGGAGCGCCAGTCGCCCTCGGCCTCGGTTGTGCTCAAGCTCAAGCGGCCCAACCTCAAGCCCGACCAGAAAGAAATCAACGCCATCCTCAACATGATGCTCATGGCTGTTGAAGGGCTGGATAAAACGCACGTTTCCATTTCAGACAACGGCGGCAAGGTGCTGTATCAGCCGGAATCAGACAGCCTCGCCGGTGCAAGCTCCACCCAGATGGAACACCGCCAGCAGGTGCAGCGCAACCTTGAACGCCGCATTGAAGAAATGTTGCAGCCCATGTTTGGCCCTGGCCGAGTTATCGCCAAGGTCAACGTGGATATGGATTTCAGCCAGCGCACCATCCGTCGCGAACTGTTTGACCCCGAAAAAACCGCAGTACGCAGCGAGCAGCGCAGTGAAGAAACCCAGCAGGGCCGCTCGAATCTTGAGGGCGGGTCGCCGGACGCCAACTTCCGTGGCGATGGCATAGCCGGATCTGTTTCACAGCAGAACGGCAGCCGCGAAACCCGCACCACCAACTACGAAATTAACAAGGAAGAGCAGCAAATCGTATCCAATGTGGGCGATTTAAAGCGCATGACGGTTGCAGTCCTTATCGATGGGACGTATGAAAAGACCAGCGGGGCGTGGACATTTGTGCCGCGCAAGGCCGATGACCTTGAGCGTGTGCGCCAGCTTGTTACCAATGCCGTGGGTCTGGACAAGGCCCGTGGTGATGCTCTGGAAGTAAGCTCCGCTCCGTTTACGGATTCCGAGCCGCCCAAGGATCCCAATTTTGCCGAAATGCTGGCCGATTATGCCGAACGGCTGGGCAAACCCCTGCTCAACGCGCTGCTGGCCTTTTTGTTCCTCATGCTTGTGGTGCGGCCCGTGGTTCTGGCCCTCATCAGGCCGAAGGTTGAAGCCGGTGAAATGATCGAGGGGCTTGAAGGCCTGCCCGCAGCCGAAGAGCAGCTGGCCCTGTATGAGGCTCTTGAAGAGGCCTCCAAGGCAGATGACGAGATCGCCGCAGACGAAGAAGACGATGAACTGGTTTTCAAAGATATTGAAGCCCTGAAGTCGCACATTTTCACCCTTTCCGATAATCATATGGAGCAGGTGGTGATGCTGGTGCGCGGCTGGATGAAAAACGATGAAACAGCTACCGCCTAAAGCAGCAGACCGTCAATTGACGGAAAGCAACTCGACGCTTTCGCAGCTCAAGGCCTTGCGCCTGGCGCAAAGAGAAAGCAACCAGCGCGTTGAAGAATTGAAAATGCGGCTCTTTCACATTACCGAGCAGCATATGGAACAGGCCGTGCGGCTTATCAAGCGCTGGCTTGCAGACAAGGAATAAGCAACCCCGAGCAGCCTAGTGCGGATCTCGGTGAAGGAGTAGGGAGATGGAGTTGACCGGCAAACAGCGTACTGCAGTGCTGCTGCTCGCCATGGGCGACAAATTCACGGCTGACGTGTTCAAGCGCATGGACCGGCAGGAAATAGCCGACATCTCCAGAGCTATCGTGGAATTGGAGCCTGTGCCGCGCGAAATAGTCGAAGAAGTGCTGCGCGAATTCCACGAATCGCTGGTTGAAGGCGTGGATATGATCACAGGCGGCAGCGAAACGCTGAAACGCCTGCTGGTCAAAAACCTTGATCCTGAAACCGCCAAGTACGTTATGGACTCCCTGAGCCTTGAAACCGGCCCCGCGCCCTTCCGCGAGCTGGAGTCGGTCAGCCCCAAGCTGCTTTCACAGATTCTGCGCAACGAGCATCCGCAAACCCTGGCCTTAATCATTGGTCACCTGCATCCGGATCAGGCCGCCAATTTATTGACAAACCTTCCCGCAGGCGTGCGCGCCGAGGTGCTCATGCGCCTTGCGCGGCTTGAAGCCGTGCCGGAAGAAATGCTCATGGAAGTGGACAAGGTGCTCACAAGCCAGCTTATCGCCATGGGCGGCAAGGAAGGCAAAAAAGTGGGCGGCGTGCAGTCTGTGGCAGAAATTCTCAATGCCGTGGACCGCGCCACCGAAGAAGAAGTGCTCTCCGAAATCGAAGAAGATTCCGCGCAGATGGCCGAAGATATTCGCAACCTCATGTTTGTCTTTGAGGACTGCAAGAATATTGATGACCGTGGCGTGCGCGAAATGCTGAAGGAAATTTCCAACGAAGATCTCACCCTGGCCCTGCGCGGGGCCAGCGACGACCTCAAGGAAAAATTCTTCAAGAATATGTCGGAACGCGCGGGCAACATGATTCGCGAAGAACTGGAATTCATGGGCCCGGCCAAACTCTCGGACGTGGAATCAGCCCAGCAGAATGTCGTCAAGATCGTGCGGCGGCTTGAAGGCGAAAACAAACTTGTCATCAGCCGTGGCGCTGGCGATGTGTTTGTGTAGCGGCCCGCCGCAGAATCTGTAACCATCGGAATCCGGCATGGCGTCAGACGAGTTGCGCAAAAAATGGGGCACCATCTTCATGGGCGAGCGCGAGGCAACACCTCAGCAGCTTGATGCCATGCAGGAACCCTTGCTCCGTGAACGCGCCCAGCACCTGCAGCAGGAGGACTATCTTGCCCGGGTGCGCGCCAGGGCCGAGGAACGCGCACGCGAGATTCTTGGCGCAGCCTATGCCGAAAGGCAAAAGGTGCTGGAAGAGGCCGGGGCCGAGGCTCAGGCCCGCGTGGAGCAGTTCACGCGCGAAGCGAAAGAGCTGAAGGCGCAGGCGCAGGCAGAACTGGCCGAGGCCGAGGCAGAGCACGGCAAGGCCCGCGACCTGCGCGAAGAAGCCGAGTTTATCCGCGGCAACGCGCATAATGAGGGCTTTCAGGCGGGCATGGAGCAGGCCGGGGCCGAGCTTAAGGAGTTCCGCGTTGATGTGGGGCAGATGCTCGGCAACATGCTGCGCGCTCTTGAGGCGCAGCGTCACAACCTTGGCGAAGCCTGGCGCGATGAACTGGCAGAGCTGGCCCGCGTGGCCGTAGAGGCCGGAACCGGCTGGATTTTGCAGGCAGAGCATCAGCGCATTTTGCAAAGCCTGGTCTTTGGTTCCCTGCAACTGCTGGAAGACCGCGCCACCGTGAGCATCCGCGTGCACCCCGATGACGAGGACACCGTGAGCGACCTGTTTCGGGCCGCCCGCGAGCGTGTGCCCGAGTTGAGCCAATGGATCGTGAACGGCGATCCTTCTGTTGAGGCTGGCGGCCTTGTGGCCGAGAGCGTCAGCGGTTCTGTGGAAAATCTGCGCGAACATTACCGCGAAATGGTCAACGGCATTCTGGAGCATCTGACCTTGCCGCCGCGTCCCGAGGAAGAAAGGGCGGGGGAAGAGGTGAGCGCCACGGCTGCGCGTGAATCTGAGCGGTTGACGCAAATCGTGCCGGAAGCTGCCCCTGTTGCGGAGCCCGAGCCTGAACTGCCCGTTGAACCTGTCAATACGACGGGCCAGCCGGAACTGTTGCCAGAACATTCGGCAGAACATCCGGCTGAAACTCTGGCGGCTGAAGCCTCGCCGGAATCCGGGCAGGAATTTGCGCCAGAATCTGTACCAGATATGGCCCAAGGTGCGCAGCCAGAACGGGCCTCCTTTGCCGGGCAGGATGGCGCTGGCCTTGCACCCAACGAAATTTTGCCCGCATCCGGGCCTGTTGATATGGCTGCTGCCGCTGATTCTTTTGAGCAAGGGCAGGAGCCTGCGCCAGCTGATGCCGCAGTTCCTCTTGCCAATGTCTCGCCCGAAATGATGCAGGGTTCCATGCCAGAACCCGGAGTGCAGGCAGAGGCACATCCTGCAGAATCACCCCCGGCCCCGATGGCGCAGCCTGATGGTGGTGTTGAAGGGCAGCCCGCACAGGAGCAGGCTCCGGAACCTGCCCATGTTCAGGCAGCGGAACACAATGCCAATCCCAGCCTTGCCGAGCTTGAGGACGAGCTTTTTCCCTTGCCGGAGGAGGAAAAGGAACACGTCTCGCAATCTTCTTCCAGCGTCTTTGTCAGCGGGGGCTTTCTGCCCGGCTCGGGCAACGGCCAGCCGGGATAGCCAGCCATGAAGCTTGACCCAGATTCCTGCATAAAGCTGCTCAAAACAAGCACGCCAGTGCGCCTCTACGGCAAGGTCAACAAGGTCGTGGGCCTTGTGGCCGAGGGCAGCGGTTTGCGCGCGCCCCTCGGGGCCGTGTGCCACATGCTGCCCGATGAAGGCGACAACGGTATTGCCGCCGAAGTTGTGGGCTTTCGCGAGGGCAATCTCCTGTTCATGCCTTATGGCGACATGCGGGGCATCCGCCCCGGCAGCCGTATCCGCAACACAAGTCTGCCTCCGGTGTTTCCCGTAGGGCCGGATTTGCTTGGCCGCGCCTTTGACGCCTTTGGCACCCCACTGGATGCCGGTGCGCCCATAAGCGCAGAACTCTACGTTTCGCCCCTGCCCTCTGGGGAAAGCTCCAGAGAGGATTTTATCCGCCAGCAGGAAGAGCAGCGCCCCTTTGTGCCTCACTGGCTTGAGGAGGCCCGCAAGCACTGGAATCCAGAGCTGGTGCCCATCTATGCCGATCCACCAAGCCCCCTGCAACGCCCGCGCATTACCGATATTCTTGATGTGGGCGTGCGCTCGGTCAACAGCCTGCTGACCCTTGGCAAGGGGCAGCGCGTGGGCATCATGGCCGGTTCGGGCGTGGGCAAATCCACGCTCATGGGCATGATGGCCCGCTACACCCGCGCTGATGTCAACGTCATTGCCCTCATTGGCGAACGCGGGCGCGAAGTTGTGGAATTTATGGAGCGCGACCTCGGCCCCGAGGGCATGGCCCGCTCCGTGCTGGTTATCGCCACGTCAGACCAGTCTCCCCTTGTGCGCATGCGCGCGGCTTACACAGCCACGGCTGTTTCGGAATATTTCCGTGACAAGGGCATGGACGTGCTGCTGATGATGGACTCCGTAACCCGTTTTGCCATGGCTGCCCGCGAAGTTGGCTTGGCAGTGGGCGAGCCGCCCACCACCAAGGGCTACACGCCTTCGGTTTTTGCCCAGTTGCCCAAGCTTCTGGAGCGGGCGGGGCGTTCCGCCAAGGGGACCATCACGGGGATTTATACCGTACTTGTGGACGGCGACGACTTTAACGAACCCATCGCCGACTCCGTGCGTTCCATCCTTGACGGGCATATTGTGCTTACCCGCGATCTGGCCGACCAGGGGCATTTCCCCGCCATTGACGTGCTGCGTTCCATCAGCCGTCTGCGTTCCGACATCTGTGACCGGCAGGATGTTCTCGCGGGCCGCGTTGTCACCCGCTGCATGAGCACCTTCCGCCGTGTGGAAGACATGATCAACATCGGCGCCTACGCCAAGGGCTCCAATGCGGAGATTGACGCAGCCATTACCAAGATGCCGGACATCAACGCCTTTTTGCGGCAGGATGTGGGCGAACCCCAGTTTGTGGAGCAGTGCATGGCCCAAATGCGCGCTCTGGCCGATATGGACGATGGCCAGCAGGGCGATCCGCAAGGCGATCCGCAGGGCGGCATGCCTGTGCCGCAACAGCCCAACGGCGTTGCGCCGCTGTAGTTTTATCCATAATTTTCTTTTCCAGATTTGTTTTTTTGAGAATGGGAATTCTGTCACATGCGGCTTGAAGGCGGCTTGGTGCTGTGCTAGGTTCAATGTGTAACTGTTGGCGCTGCGCGGTTTTTCGCGTTGTCGCAGGTTTACAGCCTTATCTTGTGGAGCCGCCATGTCCTTGAGCCGTCTGTTGGGCTTTTTAACGCGAGGCGCCCGCCGGGGCGACGAAGCCGTTTCCTCTTCTTCCGTCAGTGCGGCGGAGGAAGCCCAACGCTTTTTTGCCTTGCGGCACCACTCCTTCCGCCTGTTTCTTACGGCATGGAACGCCTTTCAGGAAACCATGACCGATCTGGAATACACCCTTTGCTGCGACCACCCCTTTGGCCTGTACCGTGTGCGGGCGCTCTGCACCTCTATGGCCACCCAGGTTTTTCAGTGCATCAAGCAGCTTGAGCGGCTTGATCCTGCGCCTTGCCCTGCCCTCTATGCCCGTTTTGGCGAGCTGCAAAAACTGGTGGCGGAAGAAGTGTACGAGCCGGAAGCCTGTCTGCTCGGGCCGCTGGTCGTTCCCCTGTGTCAGGACGATGCCGGATGCCTGGCCGCTCTGCACAGCGAGGGCAGGGTACTGGTGGATCCCGCAACCGCCCGGCTTGAAAAATTGCGCCCCCATTTTCCCGGTGCTGTGCCGCAGGGCTTTGTGGTCACGGCGGCGGGGTGCCAGCACTATTTTCAGAGCGGCGACCTGCAAAGCGAGATCAACCGCTGCATTCAGGCTGCTGGCGGCCTGGCCCCCAACCATCTGGCGCGGCTTTCAAAAAAGCTGGGCGCGCTGGTGGAGGGAACCCCCCTGCCGGAAGACCTTGCCGCAGCTATCCTTGAGCAGGTGCAGCGTCTGCGTGGCCTTTGCAACAAGCCCATGCAGCTTTTGCTGCGCGGGCGCGTATGGCCGCCTGCAGCGGGCGAGGGCGAAGGCTGCGGCGTTGTGCTGTGGGGCCCGCCTGTTTCGTTGCAGGCGCATGACGATGATATTTTGCGCGCAGTGCGCGTAACCCTGTCCAGCAAGCAGCGCGCTCAGGCTCTGGTTTATCGCCGTGCGCGCGGGCTGACAGAAGGCGGGGCTGGCGTCTGCCTCACCTGCATGGCAGTGGATGAGGGCTGTTTTGGCGGCATTGCCCAGTCATCCGCGCCATTGACCCCGCACAGTGAAAATGTGCATGTCTACGGTTGCGCGGGTTTGCCGCAGGAGGTGGAATATTCCACCATGCCTGTAGATGCCATAAGTGTTTCGCGCGCGGCGCCGCACACGGTGACAGACCGCCGTCCTTATAAAGCCAAGCGCCCGGTGCTGGACGATGCCACCGCCATACGCGCCGCAGAGCTTGCGCTCGCGGTGGAAGAAGCCGCCGGAAGGCCCGAGGTGCTCACCTGGGTGTGCAACCCCGAAGGCCGGGTTTTTATGCTTATGGCGCGGCCCATGTCCTTGCCGCAGGAGGAAGAACCCGCCTTGCCGGAGCCAGCCATGGCGCTGGACGATGCCCTGCTGCTGGAGGGGGGATTTACGGTCAATCCGGGTCGCGTATCCGGTCCTGCATGGGTGGCCCGCCGCTGGGAAGACGCACGCAGGTTCCCCACGGGCGGTATCCTTGTGGTGCCGGACGACAACTACATCTGGGGTTCGCTCATTGACCGCGCCGCCGGGATTGTGGCGGAGCGCGGTTTTCAGGGTTCGCGTCTGGCTTCGCTGGCGCGGGAGTTCGGCAAGCCCGCCGTCTTTGGCCTCAAATGGGCCACGGAAGTTGTGGAAAGTGACCAGCGAATTACACTGTGCGCAGACCTGCGCACAGTGTACGAAAACCGGCAGGATTCCCTGCTGCCCAAAGTTCCGCCTGGCAAGGACTATATGCCCGGCAGCCCCGTGTACCAGATTTTGCAAACCGCCTCCCGCCGCATTCTGCCTCTGACGCTTGAGGTGGACAGCGTGGACTTCAAGGCGGCCAACTGCGCCACCTATCACGACATAGTGCGCTATTGTCACGAAAAGGCCGTGAGCGCCATGTTCAGCCTCGGCTCGGAAAAAAAGTACGCGCCGCAGCGCATCAAGCAACTGCGGGACAAGGTGGTCAAGCAGTTCTGGGTGGTCAACCTCAGCGATGGTTTTGTGCGCACCCCCAACGGGCCTGTCATTGACGTGGAAGATATTGCCTCGCTGCCCATGAAAGCCTTGTGGCAGGGCATGAACGCCCACCCCTGGCAGGGGCCGCCGCCTGTGGACGGCAAGGGTTTTTTATCTGTGCTTTTTGAGGCCACAGCCAATCCCAATCTGGATCCAGCCGCGCAGACGGCGTATTTCACAGAAAAAAATTATTTTCTTATCTCCAGCGACTATTGCAGTCTGCATTCCCGCTTTGGCTTCCATTTTGTTTCGGTCGAGGCGCGCCTTTCGGAGCGCACCAGCGAGAACTATCTGAATTTTCAGTTGCGCGGCGGCGCTGCCGACATTGAGCGCCGTATTCTGCGGGTGCGCTTTGTTGCCGATATCCTTTGGGAATTCGGCTTTTCGCCCGTTGTGCGCAACGATGCCGTGAGCGCCACGCTCAAGGATATGGATAAGGAAGAAGGCGAACGCCTGCTGGCTGTGGCAGGGTATATGACCATCCATACCCGCCAGCTCGACATGATCATGCAGGACCCTGGCCAGGTTGCGGCCCGCCGCCAGGAAATGCTGGCCCACTGCCGGGCGCTTTTCAGGGGAGAATCCCTGGCTGGCGTTGTTGATTCTCCATCCCAGGAGGCCCGTTAATGTCGTCCACCGTGCCTGCATCCCACAGAGGCTACAGGGCCATATATCGCCGTTTGCTGATAACGCTGCTGCTCATGGCGCTCACGCCGCTGGTCGCTCTGGGGATGTTTTGTCTGGACAGGCTCAGCGCCATCTATGACGAAAAAATCACCGCGGGTATCGAGGCTGTCATCAGCAGCAAGCACCGCGCTCTTGATACCTTCATGGTGGAGCGCATCGCGCAGGTCAAAAACCTGGCTTTCACCCACCCGTATTCTGATCTCAGCAATCCCGTACGCCTGAGCGAAATTTTCAGCGTGATGCAGAGCAACAGCCGTTCGTTTGTTGATCTGGGCATTATCGGTATGGATGGCCGCCATGTTTCCTATGTGGGGCCGTTTGACCTGCGGGACGCCAATTATTCCGAGGCCCCCTGGTTCTCGGAAGTGCTGCGCAAGGGCGTGTATGTCAGCGATGTATTCATGGGCTACCGCCACGTGCCGCACTTTATCATTGCCGTTCTGCGGCACGAGGGCGGGCGCTCCTATATAATGCGCGCCACCATCGACATGGACGCCATTGACGCACTGCTGCGGCGCATATATTCCGGCCCGCACAGCGATGCTTTTATCGTCAGCAGCACTGGAGTGTTGCAGACGGGTTCGCGTTTCTACGGTCCTATTATGGGTAACTTTGCCCTGCCGCAGGAAAATTTGACCCGCAACAATGTGGTTACCATGCGCTCGGTCGTCCCCAGCGGGGAAGAAATGCTGGTGGCCCTGATGCGGCTGGATTCCATGCCCTGGGTGCTGGTGGTCATGGACGATGTGCGTGACAGCCTCAAGCCCTTGCGGCAGCTCAAGGCGCTGATACTCTTTTTTACACTGCTTGGCGGCGCGCTGACCTGCATGGGCGCGGAGCTGTGCACCCGGCGGCTTGTGGCTTCACTTGAAGCCTCGGATCAAAAGCAGGCCCACATTGACGCGCGCATGCTGCAGTCAAGCAAGATGGCCGCTCTGGGCAAGATGGCGGCTGGCGTGGCACACGAGGTCAACAATCCCCTGATGCTCATTCAGGAAAACGCGGGCTGGATACGCGACCTGCTGGACGATGAAGACCCGTCAACCATGAAGAATTACAAAGAAATTTTCGATAGCACGGAAAAAATCGAGCAGCACGTCAAACGCGCCAAGGGCATAACGCAGCGCATGCTGGGCTTTGGGCGGCGCATGAATCCGGGCCGCACGGAAATTCTTATCAGTTCCCTGGCCGATCAGGCCGTGGAAATGCTCAAAACCGAGGCCGCCAACCGCAATATAGCCATTGTGCGGCAGTACGATGCGCATGTTCCCGTAATTTTGTCCGACCCGGCCCAGCTTGAACAGATATTCATCAATGTGATAGACAATGCTATTGATGCCATGGGCAAGAATGGCACCCTGACCGTCAGCACGCAGCCCTGGCGCAACGGGGTGCGTGTTTCCTTTACCGACACCGGGCCGGGCATGGATCAGGAAACCCTGCGGCAGATTTTTGACCCCTTCTTTACCACCAAGAAGGTGGGCGAGGGCACGGGGCTTGGCCTTGCCATCTGCTACACCATTCTTGAAAAGCTCGGTGGACGCATAGACGTGCAGAGCGAACTTGGGCACGGCACCACATTCAATATTTTTCTGCCTGCGGAACCGCCGCAGCTCGCGCCTGAAGAAAGCGCAGAAGCATAATACCACTAGGCGGCCCCAATGGGGCATGCTGCCATATGAAGGAGGCCTCCATGCGCGCATTGTTTGTGGACGATGAAGTGGAATTTCTGGAACTGATGGAAAAACGCCTTACCCGGCGCGGAATGGAAGTTGTAACCGCCCCCGATGGTCAGTCGGCCCTTGATCTGCTGGATCAGGCCCTGCAATCGGGCGAGACGTTCCAGATTGTGGTCATGGATGTGCGCATGCCCGGCATGGATGGTCTGGAAACCCTGCGCCACATGAAGGAAAAAGCCCCCAACCTGCCCGTTATTCTGCTTACGGGGCATGCCTGCATGGGCGTGGCCGTGCAGGGGCTTGATCTTGGCGCGTATGACTACATGCTCAAGCCCGTGGCCATCAGCGAGCTGATTATCAAGATGGAGGAAGCGGCCCGGTCCGCTATGTGACATGACGCTGCTCGACTGCCTGCGAAAGTGGCTGGTGCGCGATGGCTCGGATGAGCCGGACGCGGAACAGCTTGCGCGTGAGGAGGCTTTTAAGGCCCATCTGAGGGAGCGTTGCGCGCGCTTCCGCCGCTTGCTGTCGTCCAACAAGACAGCCCTTGAGGCCATGAGCGATGTGGAGGAGCACCTCTCTGGCGCGCGGCCCTTTGGCATGGATTATGTGCATGCCGTGAGTACTCGCGCCGTAACGGCGGTTTTTCAGATGGTGCGCGACCTCAACGCGCTTTCAGATGAAGGCTACGAGCCTTTGCAGCAGGCTTTTGACCGCATTCGTGAGCAGATGCAGAATCTGCTCGAAGATCAGCCGCATCAGGACGGCCCCAATATCATGCCGCTTGGCGATATTCGCCTGCACCACATTACCCTTGTGGGCGGCAAGATGGCCAATCTGGGTGAAGTGGCGGCCCACGCGGGGCTGGACGTGCCTGATGGTTTTGCCGTGACGGTCAGCGCCTACTACCGTTTTATGGAATACAGCGGCCTGCACAGCGAGCTGAACCGCCGCATTCAGGCTACGGATATGCACAGCCTGGATGAAGTTTTCAGCCTTTCTGCGGCCTTGCAGCAGGCCGTGCTCAGTGCGCCCCTGCCGCCGGAGCTGGAGCAGGAAATTACCGAGGCCGTGGCCGTCATGCAGCGCCGGGCCGGACCGGGCCTTGCCCTTGCCCTGCGCAGCAGCGCCGTGGGCGAAGATTCGCTTGGTGTCTCCTTTGCCGGGCAGTACCGCTCCGAGCTTAACGTGCCGCCGGAAGAAGCCTGCGAAGTCTGGAAAGAAATTATCGCCAGCAAGTATGCCGTGACGGCCATGAGCTATCGGTATCAGCACGGTATCCCTGACGATGCTGCGCCCATGTGCGTGGGTGTGCTTGCCATGGTGCCCGCTGCCGCTGGCGGCGTGGCCTACAGCCGTGATCCTGTGGCTGCCGCGCGCGGGCAGGAGCAGGTGCTGCTCAATGCCGTGCCGGGCCTGCCTCAGGCCGTGGTGGACGGCGCAGTTACCCCTGATGTCTTTATTTTTACCCGCACCAATCCGCCGCAGCCTATAAGCAAGACTCTTGCAGGGCTTGCTGGCGTGCCAGCCAGCCTTACGGATGCGCAGGCCGCAGACCTTGCACAGGTTGCGCTGGCGCTGGAAGAATACTACGCCGAACCGCAGGATGTGGAATGGGCGCTTGATTCCCGCAACGGCCGCATTGTGGTGCTGCAAAGCCGCCCCCTGCACGAGGCGGATGCCGCCACGGAAAACCGCGGCGATGTTGCGGACGGCGCAGCGGTGGGATCGGGCGAGTGTAAAATCCTGGCGGAAAATCTGCCCGAAGGCCTTTCCATGCTGGCCTGCGGGGGCGTTGCCGTAAGCCCCGGCGTGGGCATGGGGCCTGTGTTTGTTGCCCGCAAGGAAGCGGACATGCTTTCCTTCCCCAAGGGCGGCATTCTGGTAGTCGAACGGGCCTTGCCCCGCTGGGCCCCCCTGCTTTCCCGCGCATCTGGCATGGTCAGCGAGACGGGCGGCATGGCGGGCCATCTGGCCTCTGTGGCGCGCGAATACCGCCTGCCAGCCGTGTTCAGCCTGCCCAAGGCCTGCAGCCTGCTGGATAACGCCGGAGACGCCACTCTGGATGCCGTGCGCTGCGCCGTATTCGCGGGGCTGAATCCCGAGCTTGCCGCCCATGTGTCGGAGCCGCCCAATCTCATGGAAGGCAGCCCTGTGCATCAGCGGCTTGAGGCCCTGGCGACCCTGATAGTTCCCCTGCATCTGCTGGACCCGGAATCACCGGAATTTGCGCCGGAACATTGCCAGACTCTGCACGACATCACCCGCTTTTGCCACGAAAAATCCGTGCAGCTCATGTTCGAGGAAGGCTCGGACGTAAACCAGCGCATGGGCAAGCAGCTCAAGGCCGGGGTCAAGCTTCAGTACTGGATTGTGGACATGGGCGGCGGTTTCAGGCGGCATGTGGGCGGCGCGGTGGTGGATATCGCCGATATAGCGAGTACGCCCATGCTGGCCCTGTGGGACGGCATGGTGGCCGTGCCCTGGGCCGGGCCGCCTGCGGCAAGCGCCTCTGGCTTCATGAGTGTGATGATTGAAAGTACCATGAATCCGGATCTGGAAAGCACAGCGCCCAATGCCATGTCCAACAAAAACTTTTTTATCATTTCTGATAATTACATGATTTTGCAGGCACGCTACGGCTACCATTTTTGCACGGTTGAAAGTCTGGCTGGCGCAAATAATCATGAAAATTTTGTGAGCTTCCAGTTCAAGGGCGGTGCCGCTGACCGCCAGCGCCGCCGTCTGCGCGCCCGAATGGTTGCCGACCTGCTGGAGGCGCACGGTTTCCGCGCTGATGTGAAGGACGATTCGCTCTTTGCCGTGGCGGAAAACTTCCCCGCTGCCGATATTCTGCAAAAAACCCGCATGATCGGCTATCTGCTCATCCATACCCGACAGGTGGACATGATTATGCTGGAGCAGGAGCGTGCCGCGTCCCTCAGGGAAAAACTGGGCGGCGACATGGCCTCGTTGCTCGACAGGCCTTTACCGGCGGGCGATTAGAGGTTTTTTCAGCACACGTTCACGGTGCTACCTTCCAGAGAAACCTGTACGCTGGCTATGCCTTTGCGCCGAGTGCGGCGCGGGGGCACCCCTTTATCTTCCTTGCCATTACATTCCTAGCTGTTTACTACAAAAAACAGGCGACTGCGCTGGACTATCCGGCGGGTTGCGCCTCTGTTTGTCCTAAGTTTTTCGTATTCTGGAGTAGAGTTCATGAGCAGACCAAGAATTTTTGTTCCGCGTACGGTGGTGCCCGAGGCGCTTGAATCGCTGCAAACCCGCTGTGATGTGGAGATGGGCCCCGGCGGCGGTTTACCGCACGAAAAGCTGGTTGAAGCGGTACGCGGATGCGATGGCGTTCTTTCGCCGGTGGTGGCCTTGCCCGCGGATGTCATTGATGCCATGGCCCCGACCTGCAAGGTTATTTCCTGCTTTGGCGTTGGTTTTGATCATGTGGATATAGCCGCTGCCACCCGCAACGGCATATGGGTGACGCACAATCCCGGCTTTGTCACCGATGACACAGCTGATATGGCCTTTGCACTCATGCTCGGCGTGGCGCGTAAACTGCGCGCTTGCGACACCTTTGTGCGTAGCGGAGAAAGGCCCTGGCCCATGACGGTCAACCTGGGCCTGCGCGTTTCTGGCAAAACACTGGGCCTCGTGGGCAGCGGGCGTATTGCGCAAGCCGTGGCAGCCCGGGCCGCAGGCTTTGGCATGTCGCTGCTCTACACCGCGCGTCACCGTAACGAGAATTTTGAGGCCAGTACGGGCGCGCGCTATGTCAGCAAGGATGATCTGCTGCGGCTGTCCGACTTTGTCAGCCTGCACATGCCGCTGACGCTGGAAACGGAAAAATATATCGGCAGCAGGGAGCTTGAACTCATGCAGCCTCATGCCATCCTTATCAATACAGCGCGTGGCAAGGTTGTGGACGAGGCCGCGCTTGCCAGCGCCCTGAAAAACGGCGTGATAGCCGGGGCCGGGCTGGATGTGTTTGAAAACGAACCGCTGGTGCTTCCTGTTCTCTGCGATCTGCCCAATGTGTTAATGACACCGCACAAGGGGGCGGCGACCATGGACGGATTCAGAAACATGGGGCGCAGCAGTGCGGAAAAGATTTTTGCAGCCCTGGACGGCAAGCTGCCCGCCAACTGCCTCAACCCCGAAGCACGGCAAGTATCAAACTGATTTATTTTGAAATTTGTTGAGGGTAGGGCGCTAAGACAACGGCATTACCCGCGCGGGCAAGCCGCAGCCTACTCCTGTTTTTTGTTGCGCCGACTTTGTCAGCGCAACAAAAAGGCTCCCGCTTTCGCGGGAGCCTTTTTCATTCTTCAAACGTATGAGCTGTTGGGCTGGCTTAGTACATGCCGCCCATGCCACCCATGCCGCCCATGCCACCCATGTCGGGCATGGCAGGAGCAGCGCCCTTGGGTTCGGGCTTTTCAGCAATGGCGCATTCGGTGGTCAGCAGCAGGGCGGCCACGGAAGCGGCGTTCTGCAGGGCCGTGCGAGTAACCTTTTTGGGGTCGATAACGCCAGCCTTGATGAGGTCTTCGTATTCGCCGGTGGCGGCGTTGAAGCCGAAGCCGTCCTTGCCCAGGCGAACCTTTTCGACCACGATGGAGCCTTCAAAGCCGGCATTGTGGGCGATCTGGCGCAGGGGTTCTTCAATGGAACGGCGGATGATGTTCACGCCAGCAAGTTCGTCGTCATCGGCGGGCTTGATGTCGTTCAGCACCTTGGAAACGCGGATCAGCGCAGTGCCGCCGCCAGGCACGATGCCTTCTTCAACGGCAGCGCGGGTGGCGTTCAGGGCGTCTTCAACGCGGTCTTTCTTTTCCTTCATTTCCACTTCGGTAGCAGCGCCAACGTGCACAACGGCCACGCCGCCCACGAGCTTGGCCAGACGTTCCTGGAGCTTTTCGCGGTCGTAGTCGGAGGTGCTGTCTTCGATCTGGGCGCGAATCTGCTTCACGCGGGCCTTGATGTCGTCGCCCTTGCCAGCGCCGTCAACGATGGTGGTGTTTTCCTTGTCGATGACAACGCGCTTGGCGGTGCCAAGTTCGGCAAGGGTCATACTTTCAAGCTTGGAGCCGGTGTCGTCAGAAGCCACCTGGCCGCCGGTCAGCACGGCGATATCCTGAAGCATGGCCTTGCGGCGGTCGCCGAAGCCGGGGGCCTTCACAGCCACAACCTGCAGGGCGCCGCGCAGCTTGTTGACCACCAGGGTGGCAAGGGCTTCGCCTTCCACGTCTTCAGCGATGATCATGAGCGGACGGTTCACCTTGGCAACCTGCTCAAGCACGGGCAGCATGTCTTTCATGCTGGAGATTTTCTTCTCGGTGCAGAGGATGTAAGGATTGTCCATTTCGCAGACCATCTTTTCGGTGTTGGTCACGAAATAGGGGGAGAGGTAGCCGCGGTCAAAGCGCATGCCTTCCACCACGTCCATGGTGGTTTCCAGACCCTTGGCTTCCTCAACTGTGATCACGCCTTCCTTGCCCACTTTGGACATGGCTTCGGCGATGATGTTGCCGATAGTGGCATCGGAGTTGGCGGAAATGGTGCCGATCTGGGCAATTTCCTTCTGGTCGCGGGTGGGCTTGGCCAGATTGGCAAGCTCGGCGATCAGGGCTTCAACGGCTTTGTCCACGCCGCGCTTGATGGCCATGGGGTTGCGGCCAGCGGCCACAAGCTTGGTTCCTTCGCGGTAGATGGCCTGGGCCAGGATGGTGGCGGTGGTGGTACCATCGCCAGCGGCGTCAGAGGTCTTGGAGGCCACTTCCTTGACGAGCTGGGCGCCCATGTTTTCGAACTTGTCGGTCAGTTCGATTTCCTTGGCCACGGTCACGCCGTCCTTGGTGATGACGGGAGCGCCGAAGGACTTTTCAATGGCAACATTGCGGCCCTTGGGGCCGAGGGTCACTTTAACGGCATTGGCGAGCTTGTCGACGCCACGGGCAAGTTTTTCACGGGCTTTAACGTCAAAAAGAATTTCTTTAGCGGACATTGGAAATTTTCCTCCTGAAATATAATTCGGCAGCAGTGGGAGTTAGTCGATAATGGCGAGAATGTCTTCTTCGCGCATCACAAGGTGATCAACGCCGTCCAGCTTGACTTCGGTGCCAGCATACTTGTTGAACAGCACCATGTCGCCCGCTTTCACAGCCAGAGCGACGCGTTCGCCATTTTCCCCAGCCTTGCCGGGACCGGCAGCAACAACCTGACCCTTGGAAGGCTTTTCCTTGGCCGTATCAGGGATAAACAGGCCACCGGCGGTCTTTTCTTCGGATTCAAGGCGTTTGACCAGCACACGGTCGTTAAGGGGCTTCAGCTTCATGACGTCAAATCCTCCCGGAAATGATATTATTATTGTCCATCTAGGACGCAGCAGCGGCCGCATCGCAGTGGCCGCGCTGGAAATATTGCGCGTTATGAACCGAAGCCAGTTACACTTCGCTTCAGTTCCGCACCGGCATAGAAATAAGACGCGCTCGGAGCTTGAAAAGGGGTTTGGACTGATTTTTTTACTTTTTTTGCAAAAAAAATAAAAAATCAAACAAATCAAGCATGTTGAAATTGACCCCGCTCCGGATGCCTTTTTCTCTGCGGCGTAACCGCGCTCAATACTTTGGGCAAGGAGCACTACCGGAGGCAGGGCGTGCCGTCAAGCTCGACTTGCCCGGAAGCCGGGTCCTTTGCTTGCCTTGGCCCGTGCCGAATCAGCACAGGCAGGGGCATGCGCCCAGTTTTGACCGCGCCTCGCGGCGAAGTTCCTTCACATAGGCCCTGTTGTTTTGCAGATAAAAGGCCAGTGCGCGGGCAAAATCTTTTTTCAGCAGGCCCTCAAGAATGAGGGTGCTGATTTCCCGTTCAAGCGAGAGCAGGGCTTGCATGCCAATGACAATGCGCCGTTCCTCCTGCGGCAGGGCGCACAGCTTGCGCCAGAATACCTCCCGGGCGCGGGGCTGATAATACCACATGTACATCATGTCCAGGAGGTGCGTTACAGTTTGCCGGGCTGCTGCCCGGTCTTTTCCGTACAGTATGCGCCAGTATTCCGCAGGGTCTTGCAGCATTGTCTCAAGGTCTTTGCTGGGGAACAGCAGTTCCTGTCGCGTCAGGCTTTTGTATATCTGCGTAAACTTGCTGTCGTAATCGCATTGCCGCATGCGCAGATACATGTTGCGGTCGGCAAAACCTTCGATGATGGATGCCACCATGTCGGACGAGCACTTGGAAACAATGGCCGCGCAGTTCTGCATCAGGCTTATGGGATCAGGCAGGTGCATTGCGGTAAAGCAGAGCAGCAACCCTTGACCCATGAGCATGGACAGCGGAATGGAAAGGGCGCTGCGAAAGAGATTGCCGACTATGGCTTCCTTGGGCAGGCCCCGGTAAATGTTGTGCCCTGAAATATAGGCGCTGTTGATCATGGCTATGACAGTATAGACCGCAAGCGCATTGTCCTGCACCGTCAGGCCCATGAAGTCCTGCAAGAGCCACAGGCGCACGACAACTTCAAGCAATGGTACGGATATGCCGGTGTAGAACAGCGAATCGGCCATGCGGCTCCAGCTCACATAGCGTTTCCACGGCACAAGCACAGAACGGGTAAAGGCCCCGCCGCCCACAACAGCCTGCCCCACGTTGCGCACCGCTGTAATGGCAAACCAAATGAGCGCGCCAAACCACGTGAGCACCCACCAGCCGTCCACGTAGCTGAAGGCCCATTGCGCGGGCAAAAAACCAGCCAGGATTTTGAGAACATTGACAATGTCGCTGTTCATGTATTCGGGCGACCAGAAGGGGATTTCCCCTTTTTCCGGGCCGGGAGTCTGCTGCATTTCGCGGTTCACGCCCTTGGCGTCAACACCGCCCAGGGTCACAAGGTTGCCGTCATGCCCCACGCTGGTGGTATTTTTTTCAAGGCCCCAGCCGCGCACCCGGTGGCAGCCCAGATTGCCAAGGCCGGGAATGCGCCTGAGCAGGCGCTGCCACAAGGGTTGCGGCTGCGTTGGTTCATGGTAGTGCGTGAAGCGGTAAATATCCGTATGCACGGGCAGGGTGAGCCGCAGGGCGTTATCTTCGTTGCGCAGGGCAGCACGAGCCTTGGGGGGCAGGGTTTCCACAAACACAAGCCCCATGCCGTGGGTGTGGTGCGAGCGGCTGGTGGAATCCGTGCCGATGCGCGAACCCAGCGGCGAAAGCGCATAAAATTCCTGCAACTGCGGAATATGACCCAGAATCTCCTGAAACAGGGGCATGCGCGGGGAATCCTTGGGCTCCTTGCTGATAATGCTGCGGATGACCTGCTTGAGTCGCGGGGTGCTGCCCTCGTTGACGGCCCTTTGCAGGGTATTGATTTCTTCCACATGGGCAAGCTGACCGGCAGTCCACTCGCGCAGGTTGAAAAGCTCAAGGTGGGTAATGCGCCCACGGCCCAGCCACAGCAGTTCCAGCACGTCCTGTTCCGTCAGCCCGGCAAGATTAAGCACAATCTGGCAGGGATGCAGCGGATAGATGTTTTCCAGCAGAAATTCCGGCGACTGCTGCAAAATAGCGGGCAAATCCTTGTGCGGCTTGTAGGGGAATACGATCTCCGGGTTGGCCTCCGGGCCGAGCCAGTCTTCGCGCAGCATGTCGGGCACCATGTCGGTCAGTTCCGTCAGGCTTTCGCGCAGCTTGGCGGCACGGGTGGGATTGGTTTCTTCAGCCAGAGCCTCGTGCAAGCGTTCGCCGCGCAACTGCCGCATGGGCTCAAGCTGATGATAAATAAATTCGGCAAGATGCAGCGAGGACGGCTGCTTTTGACCCACATAGGCAAGAAAAGTCTCTTCCTTGATGGGGGCAGGCGCGGGCATATCCCAGCGGGCAGCCAGCGAGGCGGCGTGCCTTTCGTTCCAAGCCCGCAGGAGCTTGAGCACGTAGGCGCGCATCCAGTCGTTGACGGGCGCGTACTTGCGCAGCGCGTCTGTGATGTCCTTGCGGTGCAGCAGGTTGTCAAAAGCCCTGGATGTTTCGGTATTGAGCGGCGACCATGTAAATTCCACCAGTTTGTCGCGGAACGTGGCCTTGAACTCAATGCCTATGCGCACTGTAATGTCCATGATGCGCGCAGCGCGCAGCAGTTCCTGAGCCGCCTCCGGGTCAACGGTATTGTAGTAGATCACCGTCAAAAAGCGGATGCCCTTGATCCACGCATCCATGACCAGATGGGTGGGGTTTTTGCGTCCCTTGGTATTGGCGTCGTGCACGTGGTGGTCAAAGGCGTGCTGGTTCCATTCCTCCGGCATTTCAAGCAGGTGGTATTTGCGCAGCAATGCCCGCACAATGCGCGGCGTACCGCGCACTGCCTGATGAAATTCGTGCGCGAGGGGCAACTGGTGGCTGGCATCGTTATGCGAGCGCACGAGGTCTTTCATGATCTGCACCAGCACGCGCGCTGTATTGTTTTGCAGCGAAGAATGCGTGGAGTACAGAACCTCGTCGTGCAAGCGGCGCAGAGCCTGCAATCTCTCGCTGGGGCCGCCAGCCTCCAGGCTTTCCAGCAGCACGATGACGGCGCTGGCAAGGCGCAGGCCGTGCGAGGAGGTCATTTCAATGATGCCGTGAGGGTGCAGGCCCGGTTCGGGCTGGCGCAGGGCGTGATCCTGGGCGCGGGCGTCCACAAAGGCGTTCACCATCTGGATGAGCTTGTGGTCCTGCCTGTCGAACAGCAATGAAGAAAACTTCCGGTGCGCGCGTTCGCGTCCATCGGTTGAGGAACCGTTGGTAGTGGTACTTGTAGAACTGAGCATGTATAATGTCGGGAAAAAGTGCTTAAAGATATTTGCAGCGGCTGCATGCCCTGCAAGCTGACCATATATGCTTATGATGCAGTGCAAGTGCGCGAAAGTCCAGCGTCATGTTTCTGCCGTCGGGCATGCGCTCAACTGCATTGATAAAAAGGCCATACTGCCGTTAAATGGCAAAAAGCAGTCTTCTGCGCGGATGGCCGCTCCAACCAGTTACCCCGGAGGATGTATGTACCAGCAAACCAACGATCTGGCCGGAGGGCATGTGTTCGCCTCGGCCCAGGAAATGATGGACTGGCTTGAAAAGGCCATGACTGACAATATCCAGAATAATAAGGATCAATACCGGTTTGAGGCTGATCCCTACGCCTATGTGGTCAACTATGCCGCTGCCGCCGGGCTTGAACTTGACGATGCGCAACTGGGCGACATGCAGCGGCATGTGGCGCAGTGGGCAGAGCAGCACTTTGCCGAGAATATGACGGAAGAATAGCTGTCTTTTCTTTTACTGCTGGCTGCTGCGGTGATTGCAATGCAAAGCGTTGGAGATGACCAAAAAATTCACGTGCTTTGCACTGATATTTGCCGACAGCAGTCAGCAATGTTTCGTTGATTGCATATTTCAAACCGTTACTGAAAACTTATGGTGCAGGTTGTATTGATATGTCAGATTGCATTATTTCAGAATGTTACGTAAAACCTTACACATTAAATGTAATTGTTTTGCTGCGGTTATAAAAATTTTATGTGCAATGGTTGCATTTTTAGTTGCCAAGAGCGCATAAATTGATGAAGGTGCTGGAGGTACTTTTTTACGACAAACGCAAGGGAATATGGCTTGTGAGTATGGTTTTTTGTATATGAATTCACTGTTCGGACTGCTCAGAACGCAAATTGAAGAACGTCCAACTCGAGCAATATTTTTGCTTTGGTCTTTGTCACTTCCTGTTGCTGCATTATTTTCACTGCTTGTAGCGTTGCACTGGCGTTCAGAACGTTTGACAGTTGCAATTGATGAAGCAGAGTATTCTCTGTCGCAGCGTGTTCAGCGCGTTGCTGAAATGGCTGACCTTAAATTTGATACGATAAAAAAGCTTACCGGACTTCTGGCTACAGACTCACGCATTATTGCCGCTCTGAGGGGAGATGGGGATTTTGCGGAATGCACCCGCTACCTTCAGAGTGTGGGGGACACGCTCCGGCTGCACCGTGCGTTCCTGCTTGATAAAAACGGCGTGTGCGTTGCTTCCAACGATGCCGGAATGCCCAAAAATCTCCTTGGCGTTAACCTTGCCGACCGTGATTATTTTATCCGCGCCATGGCTGGCGAAAGTTCCGTGCAGTTTGTTGTAGGGCGGGTTTCAACAATTCCCGGTTTTCATTTTTCTGCGCCTGTCAGCGGGCCTGACGGCTACCTTGGCGTGGCTGTGCTCAAGGTTGATACGGAGACACTTGCGCAGCAGCTTTATCTGCCCACGGGTTTTGTTACGGACAAGGCGGGCGTGGTGGTGCTCTCCGATTCACCGGGGAACATGCTGCGCGTAGTGCCTGGCGAGAGCGCCGCCTTGCTTGCCCCGGCCAAGAGCCTGCTCCGCTATCAGCGCGAAAGTCTTGAACCCGTGTATCTGCGCAAAGTGGATGTGGACGGCTACGATGCCTGGGAGCTTAGCCCCGGTGGCCCGCCCTACCTGTGCAAGACTGTCCGCATAAGCAAGGAGGGGCTCAGCGTGTACGGCTTTGAGGGCCTTGCCCCTCTGCTGGCCGACATTGCGGAAAGCTTCCGCATGCATCTTGCCACCACATTTATTTTTTTTGTGCTTGGTTTTGCGGTCATAATAGGTACCACAGTGAACCTGCTGCGCGACAGATATCTGCGCAACACCTTGCAAAAACTTAATGATACCTTGCGGGTTCAGGCGCAGCATGATTCCCTGACCGGGCTGCTCAACCGCAGGATGTTTGATGAAATGGCCGAAGCGTGGTTTGCACAGACATTGCGGCTTGGCGTGCCTTTTTCGCTGGTGCTGTTTGACATCGACCATTTCAAGCGGCTGAATGATGCATTTGGGCATCAGGCTGGCGACCATGTCCTGCGCGAAATCGCCAGATGTGTGAGTATCCGCCTGTCCCGCCGGGGCGACAGGGTTTTTCGCATCGGAGGGGAGGAATTTGCCGTGCTGGCCAGCGCGTCAGAGGAGCGGCAGATTGTTTCCCTCATGGAAAAGATCCGAAAAACAGTGGAGGATATGCGCCTCCAGCATCCCGATGGGGCAGACAAGGTTGTAACCATCTCTCTTGGCGGCTTACTGGTGCGTGACTGTTGCGACATGTCGTTTGACGAAGCGTTCAAGCGAGCGGACGAAGCGTTGTACAGCGCCAAGGCTCAGGGGCGCAACCGAAGCGTATTGGCAGGCAGTTGCCGCGCTGAGGGGAGTGCGGGCTGTTTGATACGTCCTCATTCCTGACATTGCGCGTTTATGCGCTCTCCATTACGCAGCTTTTCGTGCTCAAATTTCCAGCTTTGCGCTGATAATCCATTCAGTTGCGATCATGCGGGTCGCAAGGCGGCAATATCCTTTTTTAACGCATTGACTTTGAATTTCAATTTCATATAATTATGCCTGTTGCCCTCAACCGGGCCGCACTGTTTACCGCCGCAAAGGCATATCAGGAGAACAGGTAGCATGTATAACCGATTTGGAACAACGCAGGAAATGATGATCCAGACCGTTCAGGAAAATGGAACGGAGGCTGTGCTGGCAATCGACAGCAGGGGCCTGTATCTGACCTCCGCCCAGTTTGTGGGACGCCCCATTGCCGACCACAACCGCTATAGCGGTGTGCGCAACGAGGTGCCGCAGAGGCTTGCCGCCCTGGGGCTGGATGTGGATGCCCTGCTGGCCGCAAACCAGCACCGCATTCAGGTGGAGACCGTCTCCGCCAAGAAGGTCAACCCCCTCAAGGCCTCCAAGCGTGGTTCCAAGGGCTAGGCTGGGGGCAGCCAAGTCTGCAACTTCCATACTCCAGAGCAGGATGTGGCTGAAAATGCCCACCTGCTCCGGGTGACGCCACAGGCCGCGATTTTATGGTTGTATACCATCGCCCGTTGTTGACACGGCTGCCCGTACAAGGCTCCGTTCAACAGCGGGCGCTGCTGTTTCAATCTCGCCGGAATTTCCTTTATCGCGCAAGCGTTGGAGGGCGGATCGGCAGAGGGGAGGAGGCATTGCCCAAGCGTCCACGCCTTGCGCCCTGTGTACTTTTTCCGTAGGCTTTATTCATGTCGAAAACACGTGAAATTTATATATGCTCTTCTTGTGGCTCACAAACCATGCAGTGGCGTGGACAATGCCCCAACTGCCATGAGTGGAATACGCTCCAGGCGACAGTGCAGCCCAAATCCGCTCCCGGCGGCAACAGGCCCCGCGCTGCTACGGATTCCTCCAGCCGCCCCATTGCCTTGCGGGATGTGGAAGATGCCGGGCATGCGCCCTACGGCAGCGGCCTGAAAGCCCTTGACCGCGTGCTGGGCAAGGGCCTTGTGCCCGGTGCGGCCATTCTTGTGGGCGGCGAGCCGGGCATCGGCAAATCAACCCTGCTGCTCCAGGTGGCCGGGCTTGTGGCAGCGCAGGGCAGACGCGTGCTCTATGCCAGTGGGGAGGAATCCCTGCCGCAGATCAAGGGCCGGGCCGAGCGGCTCGGCATGCTGGATCATAACCTCATGGCCATTGCCACCTCCCGCGTGGAAGATGTGCTCGGAGCGGCCAATGCCGCGCCGCCAGCCCTGCTGGTGGTGGATTCGGTGCAGACCCTCACAAGCCTAGAGGCCGATGGCCTGCCGGGCAACGTCAGTCAGGTGCGGGCCGTGGCAACAACATTGCTCGAGGCCTGCCGCCGCCTGTCCTGCACCCTGATTCTGGTAGGGCATGTGACCAAGGACGGCGTGCTGGCTGGCCCCCGCCTGCTGGAACACATGGTGGACACCGTTATTTCGCTTGAGGGCGACCGCCGCCAGATGTTCCGCCTGTTGCGCGTGTTCAAAAACCGCTTTGGCCCCAATGAGGAACTGCTGGTCTTTCGCATGGAAGCCTCGGGCATGCAGATTGTGGACGATCCCTCCACGTTTTTTCTGGGCCAGCGCGATCCTTCGTTATCCGGCACTGCCGTGGTTATGGCCGTGGATGGGCAGCGCCCGCTGGCAGTGGAGGTGCAGGCCCTTGTTTCCCGCACATTTTTGAGTATCCCGCGCCGCGCCGCCCTTGGTTTTGACGTGGCCCGCCTGCATTTGCTGCTGGCCGTGCTGGAAAAAAGGCTCAAGCTCAACTTTGGTCAGGTGGATATTTACGCCAAGGTAGGCGGCGGCATGAAGCTGAGCGAGCCGGGGCTTGATCTGGCGCTGGTGGCTGCGGTGCTTTCGTCGTATTATGATGTCCCGCTGCCGGAAAAGAGCGTGCTGTGGGGCGAGGTGGATCTCAACGGACAGGTGCGGCCAGTATCCGCGCAGGATTTGCGCCTCACGCAGGCGCGGCGGCTGGGCTTTGACCCCATTGTCCAACCGGCTGTGGAGCAGGGCGGCATCAGCACCATAGCCGCCTTGCAGCAAAAACTGTTTCATCGCAAGTAAAGGCGGCAGTCATGGGCCTTGAGATTGAACGCAAATATCTGCATGTGAATCTGCAAACCCTGCGTCAGGCGCTTGTGGACAACGGGGCGCACTGCCTTGGCGCGCATTTTGAGTGCAACTGGGTGTTTGACACTGCTCAGGGAGCGCTGGTCACAGGCGGCAAACTGCTGCGTTTGCGCAGTCAGGAATGGCAGGACAAAACGCGCCACCTGATCACGCTCAAGTTGCCCGCCATGGAAGACGGCGGTTTCAAGGTGCGCGAGGAGCGCGAAACGGAAGTTGTCGATGGCGCGGCCTTGCGGGGTATTCTGGAAGGGCTGGGCTATACGGTGGCGGCCCGGTACGAAAAAGTTCGCGAACCATGGCGCATGGACACCGTGGAAGTGGAGCTGGACGCGCTGCCCTTTGCCCAGGTGGTTGAGCTGGAAGGCCGGGCGCAGGATATTGCCAGGGTCGAGAAGCGTCTGAACCTTGACAATGCAGAAATAAGCATCAAAAGTTATCATGAGCTGCATCAGGAATGGTTGCGGCAAAACAACAAGCCGAAACAGCTTTCCTTTGTGTTTGACGAAGCGCAGAGGGCGCACTGGCGCACAGTGCTGGGCCTGACCGACAAGGCCGATGTCAACACGGATTCATCGCGGCAGAGCTGAAACGTCTTGGGAGCCATGCATGTCTTTTATCCCCGACAATCAAACCAGCGGCGACAGCCGCGTAATCGTGGAAAAAAAACTCAAGGAACCGGATCGCTACCGGGTACTCCTGCACAATGACGACTATACAAGCATGGAGTTTGTGGTGTCGGTATTGTGCGGCATTTTCCACAAAACCGCCGAAGAAGCCACGGCCATCATGCTGGCGGTACACCAGCGCGGGGTAGGCCAGTGCGGCATATACACCCTTGAAATAGCTGAGGCCAAGGTTCGGCGTGTGCACAACACGGCGCGGGCGGCAGGGTATCCCCTTAAATGCACCATGGAAAAAATCCATTGAGATAAGCCTATGTTGAGTAAAAATGTTCAGTTGGTCATTCGGGACGCCCTCATGGAAGCCCACCGGCGACGGCATGATCTGTTGACTGTGGAGCATGTGCTCTTTGCGCTGACCAACAGCATGAAGGGGCGCATCATTCTTGAGGGCAGCGGGGCAAGTGTGCCCGTGCTGCGCGAGCAGCTTGAGGAATTTTTCAACAAGGAACTGGAAACCGTTTCCCTGGCGGAAAAGCACGAAGTCTCGCAGACGGACAGTGTGCAGCGTGTGCTTGAACGCGCGCTGGAGCATATCCGCTCCTCCGGGCGCGATGCTGTGGAGCTTGGCGACCTGCTCATTTCCATCATGGATGAGGAAGAAAGCTACGCACACTTCTATCTGCGCAAACAGGGCGTTGAGCGGCTGGACGTGCTGACCTTTATTTCGCACGGGCTTGACGAAGGCGCTGGCTCGCGCGGAGTGGAAGCCGGGGCCGAAGCCGGAGACGGCGAAGCCAAGGCCGACCCTCTGGCCCAGTACACTGTTGAGCTTACGGCCCGCGCCAAGGAAGGCAAGATTGACCCCCTCGTGGGCCGCACTGCGGAGCTTGACCGCGCGGTTGAGGTTCTGTGCCGCCGCCGCAAGAATAATCCCCTGTTTGTGGGCGACCCCGGCGTTGGCAAAACCGCTTTGGCCGAGGGCCTTGCCCTGCGCATTGTGGAAGGCAACGTGCCTGAAATGTTTGCCAAAACAAAGCTCTACGCCCTTGATATGGGCCTTCTGCTGGCGGGCACGCGCTACCGGGGCGACTTTGAAGGCCGCCTCAAGGCAGTGGTGCAAAAGCTTAAGGAGCAGCCCGACTGCATCCTGTTTATTGACGAAATCCACACCATCGTGGGCGCAGGTTCCACCTCTGGCGGCTCGCTTGACGCGTCCAACCTGCTCAAGCCCGTGCTCGCCAATGGCGAAATCCGCTGCATTGGTTCCACCACCTACGAGGAATACCGCAACCATTTTGAAAAAGACCGCGCGCTGGCCCGCCGGTTTCAGCGCATTGATCTTACCGAGCCGACCACAGAAGAATGCCTTGGCATTCTTGAAGGGCTTGAGCCGCGCTATGCGCAGTATCACCACGTGCGTTACAGCCCTGCGGCCCTCAAGGCCATGGTGGATCTTACCTCGCGGCATGTGCGCGACCGTCTGCTGCCCGACAAGGCCATTGACGTGCTGGATGAAACTGGCGCGGCCGTGCGGCTTGGCCGTGGCGTAACGCCTACCGGAAAGCCTGCCAAAAAGAGCGGCAAGGATGCCCCGCTGGTCAGCGTGGCCGATGTGGAGCGCATTGTGGCCCGCATGGCGGGCATACCCGTGCGCACAGTTTCCGGCAAGGAACGCAACAAGCTGGCAACGCTTGAAAAAGACCTCAAGAGCCTTGTGTTCGGGCAGGAAAAAGCCATTGAGCTGACCGTGCGCGCTATCCTGCGCGCCCGCGCCGGGCTTGGGCAGGAGCAGCGCCCCGCAGGCGCATTCCTGTTCTACGGGCCTACGGGCGTGGGCAAAACGGAAGTGGCCCGGAGCCTTGCCAAACTCATGGGCGTGGAATTTTTGCGCTACGACATGAGCGAATACATGGAAAAGCATTCTGTTTCGCGGCTCATCGGCGCGCCTCCAGGCTATGTGGGCTTTGATCAGGGCGGGCTCATGACAGAGGCCGTGCGCAAGGCCCCGTATTCCGTGGTGCTGCTGGACGAAGTGGAAAAAGCCCACCCGGATATCTTCAACGTGCTGCTCCAGGTGATGGATTACGCCACGCTGACGGACAACACCGGGCGCAAGACGGACTTTTCGCACGTTATCCTTATCATGACCTCCAATGCCGGAGCCTTTGAAATGTCGCGGCCCGCCATGGGTTTTGGTGGCACGGCCCCGCAGGATGCGGCGCACAAGGGCCTCAAGGCTGTGGAAAATACCTTCAGCCCTGAATTCCGCAACCGGCTGGACGCTCTGGTTCCCTTTGGCAGCCTCACAGAACCCATGATGCTGCGCATTGTGGACAAGTTTGTGGGCGAAATCCGCACCAGCCTCGAACAGCGCGGCGTAACGCTTACACTTATGGAAACCGCCCGCAAGTGGCTGGCCCGCAAGGGCTTTGATCCCTCCATGGGCGCACGGCCCCTGCGCCGCCTGCTGCGCACGGAGCTGGAAGACCGGCTGGCGCACGAGCTGCTGTTCGGCTCGCTCAAGAAGGGCGGCACCGCAAAACTGACGGTCAAGGGCGAGGAACTGGCCCTTGAACATGAGGGCAGCGCGGCAAAAGGCCGCAAGCCGATGCCTGTAGACGCCTGATTATATGCACAAAGGCGGGCCGGGGCTGTTGCCGAATGCGGCAGTTCCGGCCCGTTTGCTTTAACGCCGTTTTCAATGGCATCCGCCCCTTCCCCGAAATATTCAAATGGTATTCTGTCGGCAAAGGACGCTATGATCGGGGCATTTACAGCACTGGCCTCTCAATTTCCGCCGCCGGAATCAGCCCGTGAAGACGGATTGCTGTGTCTTGGAGGCGATCTGCGGCCAGAACGTCTGGTCGCGGCCTACAGCCGTGGAATTTTCCCCTGGTATTCCAAGGGAATGCCCATTCTCTGGTGGTCGCCGGATCCCCGCTGCGTCATGCCTCTTGAGGCCTTTCGCCTGCCTGCGCGCAGCGCCCGCAAGCTGCGCCTGCATCCTTTTGAACTGACCCACAACGCCGCCTTCAAGCAGGTTATCCGCGCTTGCGCAGCGCCAAAGGACAAGGAGGGCGGCACCTGGATTATTGACGACATGATGCGCGCTTACGAAGACCTGCACGCCCTTGGCTATGCCCATTCCATTGAGGCCTGGCGTGATGGCGAGCTGGTGGGCGGTCTGTACGGCGTGGCGTTGGGGCGGGCTTTTTTTGGCGAATCCATGTTCCACACTCAGGCCGAGGCCTCGCGCGCCGCGCTGGCAGGGCTTGTGGCCCTGCTGCGCCAGCGCGGAGCAACCTTGCTTGACTGCCAGCAGGAAACGCCGCACATCATGCGCATGGGCGGCGTAATGCTGCCGCGTGTGATTTTTCAGGCCGAGCTTGAGCGCGCCCTTGCCATGCAAACGCAAACAGGCGCTGCGCAAAGTTGCGCAACGCCTGAAATGGTTGAAAGCGGCCTGCCGTTTCCGTGGCTGCCCTGGGGCGTCGTCTACAGCTATTCCCCGGATGGCTTCTGGGCGGCCAGATCGTAAAAACCGTAGGCCGGGAAGGGCAGCGGGTAGTCGCGCACCGCGTCAAAGCGGATGAAGCCCGTGGTCTTGCCTTCGCCAATGCCTGCCAGCGGCGCAACGCCCATGGGCACGGGCAGATCAAGCGGGCAGACCGTGATTTTTTCAATCTGGTCGGCATAGCGCTTTTCAAGGTATTCAACCAGCGCGTGGCTTTCTTCTGCGGTGAAGGATTCAAGCACGCAGCGCAGGGCGGCTTCTTCCGTAGCGCCTTGCAGCACTTCTGCCGGAACGGAAGGGTCAGCCGGGGCCACAAGGCCAAGACCCTTGATGGCTTCCACTTCGGCATCAGTCGCGCCGGGGCGGAAAATCTGCACGTCCAGATGGCGGCAGCCCTTGAAGGTGCTGAGAGTTGCGGCCACAATGAAAACCCGGTCGATGGGCAGATCTATCTGTGAAGGTACGAAGATTTTTTCCATGGCAATTCCCGTTCGTTATTGATGTAATCCTGTCCTCTTACTCCAAAACATAATATTATGGAAGATAATCCGGTCATCCCATTCAGCCTTGAAACGGCATACACGCCCACGGGCGACCAGCCCACGGCCATTAACGCTCTTGTGGACAATCTTCAGGCCGGGGTTCCCTCCCAGGTTTTGCTGGGCGTTACCGGCTCCGGCAAAACCTTTACCATGGCCAACGTCATTGCCCGCTGCAACCGCCCGGCCCTGGTTCTCGCCCCCAACAAAACGCTGGCAGCCCAGCTTTACGGCGAGTTCCGGGGGCTGTTTCCGCGCAATGCCGTGGAATATTTTGTCAGCTATTACGACTATTACCAGCCGGAGGCCTATGTTCCGGCCTCGGACACCTATATTGAAAAAGATTCGTCCATCAACGACAACATCGACAAGCTGCGCCATGCCGCCACTCACGCCCTGTTGACCCGGCGCGATGTAATCATTGTGGCTTCGGTTTCGTGCATTTACGGCCTTGGCTCGCCGGAATATTACGCCAAGATGGTCATTCCCGTTGAGGTGGGGCAGCACTTCCCCATGGACAAGCTCATCACCCGGCTGGTGGAAGTGCACTACGAGCGCAATGATTACGACTTCCACCGCGGCACCTTCCGCGTGCGCGGCGATGCTCTTGAAATCATTCCCGCCTACCATCACGAGCGGGCGCTGCGGCTGGAATTTTTTGGCGACGATATCGACCTCATGCGCGAGATTGATCCCCTCACGGGCGAGGTGCTGGCCGAAGTAAGCAAAACAGTGCTGTACCCTGCCAGCCACTTTGTTTCAGCGCAGGACAACCTCAAGCGGGCTGCCAGCGACATACGCGATGAACTGGCGGTGCGGCTTACGTATTTCAAGGAGCACGGGCAACTTGTAGAGGCCCAGCGCATTGAGCAGCGCACCCAGCTTGACCTCGAAATGATTGAAGAACTCGGCTACTGCAACGGTATTGAAAACTACACCCGCCACCTCGATGGCCGCAAGCCGGGCGAGCCGCCGTCCTGTCTGCTCAACTATTTCCCTGAAGATTTTCTGCTTTTTGTGGACGAATCCCACATCACCATTCCGCAGGTGGGCGGCATGTACAAGGGCGACCGCTCGCGCAAGCAGACCCTTGTGGACTACGGCTTTCGCCTGCCCTCGGCGCTTGATAACCGCCCCCTCCAGTTCAACGAGTTCACCAACCTGCTCAATCAGGTGGTTTACGTGTCGGCCACGCCCAGCAAGTACGAGCTGGATCAGGCGCAGGGCATTGTGGCGGAGCAGATCATCCGCCCCACGGGCCTTGTGGATCCTGTTGTGGAAGTACGCCCCACCAAGGGCCAGATGGAAAATCTGCTGGGCGAATGCCGGGGCAAGGTGACGCTGGGCGAGAGGGTGCTTGTCACCACCCTTACCAAACGCATGGCGGAAGACCTCACCGAATACTGCTGCAACATGGGCGTGCGGGCGCGCTACCTGCATTCGGACATTGATACGCTTGAGCGCATGCAGATCATCCGCGCACTGCGGCTGGGGGAATTTGACGTACTGGTGGGCATCAACCTGCTGCGCGAGGGGCTGGACATACCCGAAGTGTCGCTTGTGTGCATTCTGGATGCGGACAAGGAGGGCTTTTTGCGCTCCACAGGTTCGCTTATCCAGACATTTGGCCGCGCCGCGCGCAACGCGCAGGGCAAGGTGATATTGTATGCGGACAAGATCACCGATTCCATGCGCGCCGCCATGGGCGAAACCGAGCGCCGCCGCGCCAGGCAGTCGGCCTACAATGAAGAGCACGGTATCACGCCCACCAGCACCCGCAAATCGCTTGAATCGCCACTGGATAGCCTGTATGTGGAGGATGGCGGTGGACGCGGGCGCGGCAAGGGCAAGGGCAAACAGCGCGAGCCAGACGCAGTGCCGCTGACTGCCGAGGATGTTGCCGTTCTTGTTGCCAAGCTTGAAAAGGAAATGCGTCAGGCTGCCCGCGATCTGGAATTTGAACAGGCCGCAGAGCTGCGCGACCGTATCCGCATTTTGCGGGCCAGGCTTATCGCCATGCCCGAATAGACAGGGGCGCTTGCCCCTGTGAGCAGTGCCGCCGCAAAGCCCGTAAGCCAAACAAGGGCACGGCGGCTGACCATCAGAAAGGTTTTTTCATGTCGCAGAATTCACGCAATGGCAGGCAGGAGCAGAACAGCCTCTTTGCCACTGGCCCCGCTGGCGACCCCAGCAGCGAGGAACGCAACCGCGCCCGCTGGCTGGCCGCCGAACTGGAGCGCCACAATTATCTGTACCACACGCAGGATGCGCCGGAAATTTCGGACGACCAGTTTGACGCGCTGTTTCATGAGCTGGCAGCGCTGGAAGACCGCTGGCCTGAGCTGCGCTCTGCCCATTCTCCCACCTTGCGCGTGGGCGGCAAGCTGCTGGACGGCCTTGCCAAAAAAGCCCACAGCCGCCAGATGTACGGTCTGGACAACGTCTTTTCTGTCGAAGAGTGGCGCGATTTTGTGGAGCGTATGCGCCGCGCATGGGATATGGACCTCAACGGCCCTCTGCCGCAAGCCTTCTGGTGTGATCCCAAGCTTGACGGCCTCGCGCTGGAAATCATCTATGCGAATGGCGTGTTGCAGGAGGCCCTGACGCGCGGCGATGGAGAAGTGGGCGAAGTTGTTACCGAGGCCGTGCGCACCATCCGCACCGTGCCCTTGCGCCTCAGGGGCGAGGGGCCGTTTCCCGCACGGCTTGAAGTGCGCGGCGAAGTGGTGATGTATAAAAAGGATTTTGACGCCCTCAACGCCCGGCAGGAATCGCTGGGGCAAAAGACCTTTGCCAATCCGCGCAATGCGGCAGCAGGAACTCTGCGCCAGCTTGATATTTCGGTTACGGAATCGCGCCCCCTGCGTTTTCTGGCCTACAGCCTCGGTGATGCGCAGTGGGCCCCGGCGCAGTCGTGCCGCCTGCATTCGGAGCTGATGGCCCGTCTGAAGGAATACGGTTTTCTTACGCCGCCAAACGGCAAGCTCTGCGCGACCCCTCAGGATGTAGAAGAATATGTGAACTGGGTGCGCGAGAACAGGCCGGAATTTGCCATGGAAATCGACGGCGCGGTGGCAAAGCAGAACGACCTTGAAGCGCAGGAAGCGCTTGGTTTTACAGCGCGCGCGCCACGTTTTGCCGTGGCCTTCAAGTTCCCTGCCATGCAGGCGCAGACCCTGCTTGAAGGCATAGAAATTCAGGTGGGCCGCACAGGGGCGCTTACGCCAGTGGCCATGCTTGCGCCAGTGGCTGTGGGCGGGGTCATGGTTTCGCGCGCAACCCTGCACAATGAGGATGAAATCCGCGCGCGCGACGTGCGCGTGGGCGATACCGTTATTGTGCAGCGCGCGGGCGATGTTATCCCAGAGGTGGTCGGTCCGGTGCTGGATAAAAGGCCCGCGGGCGCGGAACCCTATGAGTTCCCCCGCACATGCCCGGCCTGTGGGCAGCCCGTGTACCGCGAAGAAGGCGAGGCCGCCTGGCGGTGCGAAAATCTGGCTTGCCCCGCCATTCGTCTGCGCTCCATAAGCCACTTTGTTTCCAAGGCTGGGCTTGATATTCAGGGCGTGGGGCAAAAGTGGATCGAGCAGCTTGTGACCAGCGGGCGCGTACAGTCGCCAGCCGATCTGTTCAGCCTCACCGTGCAGGAATTGCTGGGCTTTGAGCGCATGGGCGAGGTGTTGGCGCAAAAGTTTGTGGATTCGCTGGAAAACGCCCGCCACACTGCAACCCTGCAAAGGCTCATCAGCGCCCTTGGCATCCGCCACGTGGGCGAGCAGACGGCCCGCACCCTTGCGGCGCGCTTTGCCGATCTGGACGAACTGGAAAACGCCACCGTGGAAAGCCTGCTGGCCCTGCCCGATGTGGGGCCGGAAGTGGCTTCGTCCATACGCAACTTCTTTGACAGCCCTGCCAACCGCGAGCAGCTTGCGCGTCTCAAGGAGAAGGGGCCGTGGCCCAAGGGAGCGGATTCGGCGCAGGGCGCGCAAACCCTTGCCGAAGGGCCGCTGGCTGGCAAAACCATTCTTTTTACGGGCACCATCAGCGTGCCGCGCGGCACGGCGCAAAAGTGGGCCGAGGCCGCCGGGGCTGTTCCCCTTGGTGCTGTCAGCAAAAAACTGGACTATCTGGTGGCGGGCGAAAAGGCGGGCAGCAAGCTGGACAAGGCGCGCTCCCTTGGCGTAACCGTGCTGGATGAAACGGAATTCAGAAACCTGTTGCGTGAATCCGGCATTGAGCCGGAATAACGGAAACGGAGAAGCTATGAGCACTTCTATTATTGTGGTCGGGGCCAGCGGGCGCATGGGCAAAACCATCAGCGGGCTTGTGGAAGCCGACCCGCAGTTCACCCTTGCGGGGCTGGTGGACAGCCCGGAGCGCATAGCCGCTCTTGCGGGCGCTGCCTGCCCTGTTTCTGACAGTCTGGCTGCCCTCTTGCCCAAGCTTCCCGGGGCTGTGGTCATTGACTTCACCGCGCCTGCGGTGAGCCTGCAATCTGCCAAGGCCGTTGCGCAGACCGGCAATGCCCTTGTGATCGGCACCACGGGCTTTACCGATGAAGAAAAGGACGAACTGCGCGCCCTTGCCGCCAAGGCTCCCATTTTCTGGGCCTCGAACATGAGCATCGGCGTGAATGTGCTGCTCAACATCTTGCCCCAGCTCACCAGGGCTCTGGGCGAGGATTACGATATTGAAATGGTGGAGCTGCACCACAACCGCAAAAAGGACAGCCCCAGCGGCACGGCCCTGACCCTTGGCGAATGCCTTGCCGAGGCCCGCGACTGGAAGCTCAACGATGTGCGCTGCTCCAGCCGTGACGGCATCATCGGCGCCCGCCCCAAGGAGCAGATCGGCATTCAGGCTATACGCGGCGGCGATGTGGTGGGCGTACATACCGTGTATTTCATGGGTCCCGGTGAGCGTATTGAAGTGACCCACCAGGCCCACTCGCGCGAGAATTTTGCGCGCGGCGCTGTCCGCGCCGCAGGCTGGATGGCAGGGCAGAAGCCCGGCAAGCTTTACAGCATGCAGGACGTGATCAAGGATATTTAGTATTGCTTTGCAGGCTGTTTTGTCTGGATGAGGTTTCAGTTTTGAATATCTCTTGTACAGACCAAAGCAAGGTGTTTTAAAGCAGGCCCGTTTTCGTTCAGTGGCAACACATTAGGTGCTGTATTGAACGAAGGCGGGTCTGATCTGCTTTTATTGTTTACCGGCCTGTGAAGATGGGCAGAGCGCGAAAAAAGCCCCTGAACGGTTTGCCGTTCAGGGGCTTTGAGTTTGTTGCAGTGTAGGGAAGGCGCTTACTCCCGCCCCAGCGTCCGCGTCAGCTAGGAAACCATCTGCGCAATGAGCTTTTTGAGTTCCTGCGCCTGCTTTGCCAGTTCCGTTACCGCGTTGGCAGATTGGGACATGGCGGAGGACGTCTCTGCGCTGATGGTGTTGATCTGCTCCACCGCCCGGTTGATCTCGTCGCTGGTGGCCGACTGTTCTTCTGCGGCGGCGGCAATGGAATGCGCCTGATCCGCAGCCTGATCCACCAGCACCACAATTTCTGAGAGCGCCTCGCCGGAGGTTCCGGCAAGCTCGGTGGTCTGCTCAATGGTGTCTACAGTCTGGTTGACCTGATCAATGTTCTGCGTGGTGCCGTTCTGTATGCCCTGAATGGCAGAACCAACCTCGCGGGTTGCCTGCATGGTCTTTTCCGCCAGTTTGCGCACCTCATCGGCCACAACGGCAAATCCGCGTCCGGCTTCGCCCGCGCGCGCCGCTTCGATGGCCGCGTTAAGGGCCAGCAGGTTAGTCTGATCTGCAATGTCTGAAATCACTGTCATGATCTGGCCGATACTCTGGGCTTGATCGCCCAACGAGGCCATGCCGGTTTTGAGGCCCAGAGCCTGCGTGTGCAGCTGGTTGATGCCCTGCACCACCTTGTTGACTACTTCTGCGCCGTGCTCTGCCTTGCGCTTGGCATTGATGGTAGTGTCTGAAGCGCCGCCCGCATTGCGTGCAACTTCAAGTACAGAGGCATTCATCTGCTCCATCGCGGTGGCGGTTTCAGAAACACGCTGCGTTTGCTGATCCGCGCCACGGCTGGCCTGTTCCACCTGGGTGGAAAGCTCTTCGGTAGCGGTGGAAAGCCTGTCGGCAATGGCATTGGCGTTCTGCGCCACCTGGGCAACGGCATCACGCTGCTGCTCGATGGTGGCCTGTTGCTTTTTGATTTCCGTCAGGTCAAACACAAGTGTTACTGCACCAACAATGTTGCCGTCCAGATCGCGGATCAGCGAGGCATCAATGCGCAGATTTTTGTGCTGGCCGTCTGCAAAGGTCATTGCTGCTTCAATGCCATGTGCGTTCACTCCCTCGCTCAGACATTTATGGCAGATGGTACGCTTGTTGGCATCCCCGTAGAAAAATTCAGCCGCTCCCATGCCCTTATAGTCTTCGGGCTTGCCGCTCTTGCCCACAAGCTTGACCATGGCGTCATTCACATAGGTAATGCACACATCTGTATCTGCCACAAGGGTGGGGAAGGTGATGCCCTGCAATACGCCGTCAGCAAAACCCAGACGGTTTTTGAGTACTGCGGTCGTTTCTTTAAAATTGCCTGCAAGTTCAGCAAGTTCAAAGCCATAATTGCCCGTGAGCGTGGCCTTGAAATCGCCGTGCGCAATCTGCGCGCTGTAGTCCATGATGTTCTTCAGCGGGGTGGTAATGATCCGGCGAACCATAAATATGATGCTGCCCAGCAATACAACGAAAATACCGATGGCAACGAGAATAAGAATGTTGCGTTGCTCAATGGCGTCTTTTGCAAGATCGTCTGTAAATGCGGAGGTGCAGACAAGCCAGCCTGTTCTTTCAATGGTTTGAAAAACAATCACCTTTTCCTTACCCTGAAACTCATAATCAAAAGAGCCGTTCTTGATTTTGAGCGCCTTGACTACAAATTCCAGCTTGCTGACATCGCTCATGTGAGTATCAGCCTTGGGGTGGGCGATAACGCGACCGTTTGCATCAATAATAAATGCATAACCATGGTCTGCAACTGTTATGTTAAAAACATGGCTTTTAATATATTCAAGCCAGTTCATGGTCACGCATACTGCGCCAATGGGCTTGCCTGTGCCGCTAAAAACCGGGGTGGCAATGGCAAAAATTTCTTTTTTTGTGGTTTTTGCAATAACGATGTTGGGGTCAATGGCATCCTTGCCCTGCATGGCAGTTTTGAAATATCCCCTCTCACTGTAGTTATTGCCAATAAAATTCTCTCCACTGGAGGATGCGCCGGAAACAGCAACGCCCTGCGCATTTAGGACAAAGATGGAATTGATTCCCTTGTATTCTTTGATAAGGGCTTTGATAAGGGTGTCCATTTCGGCGCTGTCACCTTCGATGGCTTTTTTAGCCTGACCGCTCTGCGCCGGAACCTTGATCATGCTCATGTTGGCGTCAATCATGTCATTGACGTTGGCAATGAGGCTGTTGTTTATGATCTTCATGCCGCCAACAGATGTATTGTTGACAATGTGGTATGAAGATTTGCCAACGTAAACAACAAAAATGGAAACGCCGATAAGCAGAATGACGCTTATCAGTGCAGCTATAACAGTATTTACGCTCTTGAATGACAGGCGCAGCATGGTACCCTCCAGTGAACTCATGATGCCATTGTTATTATAATGTGATGATAACGTATGTTAAAAAAATTAGCATTCCGTTAACACTTCACATCTCTCCCAAATATTTTCACTTTTACTAGTCAAAAAAATCGTCAAATCCAATATAAACTTTATATCATTTGTAATAATATTTTATGGAAAATGCAGTATTGCAGTATGTATTCATGCGATTATTTGAGTTGAATATTTTATACAAGGCAAAATGCCGCTTATATCATCACCTGCTGAGTCTGAATACAGCGCCAAGTATGAGCGCGCCGCCTGCAAAAATGCCCAAACCGGGAGCATCGTTAAAGAGCAGCCACGCAGCAATTATGGCGTAAACAGGCTCAAGCGTGATGATAACAGCTGCCTGGCGGGCCTTGAGGGCTGTGAGGCTGCTTACGTAAAGGCTGTAGGCGAGGGCGGTGCATAAAAGGCCCAGGCAGATTATCCACAGCCAGTCCAGCGCGGCGATGCCCGGCACATCCGCTGCTGCAAAGGGCAGAAGGCAGATGATTATTACCGTATTTTGCCACCAGCAGGTTTGCATGCCCGACATACCCCCGGCAAAGTGCCGGTTTGCTATGGCCACCAGGCCGTAGACCGCAGCGGAAACAATGCCCCAAAGCAGGCCGTGGGTTGCAGTATCAGCCAGCGAAAACGAGGGCGTCAGGCACACAAGCCCAATGCTTACCATGCCAATGCACTGCAATTCACGGGTGCTTGGGCGCTCGCGGTAGGCTATGGCTTCAAACAGGGCCGTAAAGGCGGGAAAACACGCAAAGCCGAGCGTGCCCACCGCAATGCCGCCCAGTTTTATCCCCATAAAAAATGTGACAAAATGGAGGGCCAGCAGAATGCCGCTTACGGCAAGGCCTGTCAGGTCGCGTGCCGCGATTCCATGCCAGGGCGGATCACGCCGGATAAGGCAGATGCAGCCAAGGGTGGCCACTGCAACCACGGCCCTGCCCCAGACAAGATCAACGGCGGAGCACTGGCACAATTTGCCAAAAATGCCAGAGATACCAAACAGAACCGTGGCTGCGTGCATGCGGATCAGAGCTGCGCGCACGGCGCTTTGCTGCATTGCGTCCTTGTTGGGTGCTGTGGTAGATTGTAATTGTGGGGTCGCAGCCTGTCTGGCATTCTGCATGCAAGCTCCTTTATTCTGTCTGTGCGCTATGGATACCTTCAAGGGCTGCGCGCGGCAAGCAGGGCTAGGCAAGGGGGCATGCACCTGGCATATTTGCCATGCCCGCATCCTGATCTGTGGTAAGCCCGGACAATGTTTCTGGAAAAAAGTCTAGATTTTATCTTGAAATTCACGAGCAGGTAGTGTAGCGCAAAAAGAAAACATAGCGTAACACGATGCTTGGCGAACTTGCGCCAGGCCGCACGCAACATCGGGGGCATCATGCCGCAGGTCGCAGCACGTATTAACGACGATCAGGAACGCTGGCTCAAAGACTACTTCCGCACAAAGAGCGCGGGGGCGGAGTTTATCCTTCCCTGGGCGGTGGACACGTTTTTTCGGGCAATCACGGGCATCAAGCATATCTTTAGTGCTGCGGAGCTGAAAACCATTGTGGAAGCCCACAAGGATATGAAGCTCATGCCCGACCATACGCGGCTTTCGTATCTTTTGCTGCGCGTTACGGATGCCTGCGACATCAACGGTGTACATCTGCGCCATGGAGCCAGCAAATCCAGCCTTGAGGCCAAGATCAAAAGTCTGGACGACACGCAGGCCACAGCCCTGATGGTATGGGCCTCTGCTTTTTGGGTCAGCCGCAACTGTTCTGCGGAAAATATGGACGAGTACATCAAGGCGTATTGATTTTTTTGCGCCGTCTGCTTAGGTTCACACCGCTTTTGCGGCCCGGAGCGTAGCGACCAAACCGGAGCCGCGCCCGGTGAGGCTTGCGGTGCGCTTCATAGTTGTTGCATGCCGTGCTCATGCGTCCGCCGCTACCGGGTGGCGCGAGGGGTTGCCCTGTGCTGGCAACTCCTGCGGTGCGGGCAACTGCCGGATTCGGCATCATTCATGGTCGCCTGTGCGACCTTTTTTTTAGGCGCGACCAATCGCGCAAGAGAGTTTGTCATGCTGCAAATACTGCGGGCAAAACTGCATTGCATTCGTGTTACCGGGTGCGAACTGAACTACCACGGCTCGGTGACGCTTGACCCGGAGCAGTGCCGCGAGGCGGGCATCTACCCGCTGGAATTTGTGTATATCTGGAACAAGAGCAACGGACAGCGCATTTCCACCTACGTCATCTACGGCGAGCCGGGTTCGCGTTGCTGCATACTTAATGGTGCGGCGGCCCGGGCCTGCCAGCGTGGGGATGAAGTCATCATCAGCGCTTACGAATACGTGAACGGCCCACAGGATCTGTACAGCCGCAAACCCGTGGTGCTGACCTTTAACGAGGACAACAGCATTCATGAGCGCCTGCGCTATGTGGTGGATGGGGAAGAAGATGGCGACTTTGGCTTTCATGTGGAAACCGAATAGCCGCAGGCTCCGGCAGAACTCGCAGGACGCTCTTGCGGCGCGCATGAAAGCGCGTGATCATTCGTTGGTGATAATAAGGTACAAATCGCCTTGCCACGGCCCCACACGCTTGCCCAGCCCGCGCAACCGAATGGGTTTGCCCACGGCAAAATCCGGCGGCAGGGTGATCTCGACAGTTTTCAGCTCGCCAGAAAGGGCCTGGCGTATTTGCAGACGGATGCGCTTGCCGGGCGCAAGGTTTGCTGACGGCAGGGCAAGGGTTTGTTCTTCATCAATCTGACGGCGCAGCCAGCCTTTGACCATGCCGGTAACGCCCTTGCTGTGGTCTTTGTTCCACTTGGGCGTGCCCCAGGCCAGATTGCTCTTGTGCAGTTTTACATTGCGCTTTTCTACCGTGGGTTTTTCCTTGGGCTGACCCAAAGTGGATCCTTCCTTTTGGTAAGGCGCTTCCTGCTGGGGGGGCGTTTCTTCCTGATGCTGGCGGTTCAGTTCGCTGTAAATGTCTTCAAAAACACGACGGGCAAAGGGATCTGTCAGCAGGTCGCGCAGCACGTCATGCTCTGAATAGCCGTTCTGCGCGTTTTTTTGGTCTGCAGTTTTGTTTTTTTGCTGCTCTTGATTCTGCTCTTTTTGGGCTTTCCCGGTCTCGTCTGCAGCCTGTGCCCCGGCAGCGGCGTCAGCCGGGCCAGAGCTGTCTTCTTTTGCGTCAGAGCCAGCTTGCTGCCCGTTGCTGCCTTGAGAGCCATTTTCAGCCTGGGTCTTCTGCTCGGCCCTGTCGTCAGCGGGTTCTTCCTTTGCGGCCCGTGTCTTGCTCTCTGCCTGCGCAGCCCTGCTGGCCTCTGTTGAAGCCCGCACGCCGTCCTCATGCTTGAGTATGGCAGAAAGGGCCACATAGGCCTCGTTGAGCAGCTGAAATTCGCGGCTGGCATCCGGGTTGCCGGGGTTGAGGTCGGGGTGCAACTCAAAAGCGCGACGCCGGTAGGCCCGCTTGAGGTCAGCCGTATCGGCGTCCTTTTTAAGCTTGAGAATGTCGTAGCATTCTTTCAACGATATCTGGCGAGGGCGGCGTCGCATGATTACTTCAGGATAAGCGCATTGGCTTCACAGGTGGCATCGGAAGCAAGCAGGCCGTTTTCGCGCAGATAGTCGCGGCCTTCGCGCGCAAAATCCGCATGCAGCGCGCCAGTTTCGATGCCGGGGCAGAAGTCCTTGGCCATGGCAAGGCTGGCCGGGTCTTCGATGTTGCCGCGAAAAAAGGGCCATGCGCGGCAGATTGAAGGCTTGCCCTCGTGCACGCCGCAGCCGCTGCCCTGGCGAAAAAATACACAGTAGCCGTCTTCGCCACAGCGAATTTTGAGCTTTCCGCCAATGCGTTCGCAATAGCTGCCTGCCACTGCTTCCGGTGCTTGCTGCATGTGCGCTGCCAGCCGGATCAGGTCTGTGGGGCTTACGACAATGCCGCCTCTTCCTTCGCAGCAGTGGCCGCACATGCGGCAGTTGAAAACAGATTCTCCGTGAGCGGCAGACATGGGCTATAATCCTTGGCCTTAAAAAGTGAGCGAGGGGCGCATGAGGCGCTCGTGTTCCACCATGATGCAGGAATCTTCAACCACTGTCATGCCTGTAGGGGCTAACAGCTGACGTGCCTCGATCGAGCGTATGCCAAGCTGCATCCAGAAAACTTTTGGTTTCCAGGGCAGATCCAGTACTTCCTGCGCGTGGGCGGGGCAGTATTCCGGCGCGCGAAACAGATTGACGATATCCACTGGCTCGGGCAGCTCCGCAAGGCAGGTTGCCGCAGGCAGCCCCCATACGGTTTTGCGCACAGGATGGACAGGAAAAATCCTGTACCCCTGCTCCAGCAGATAGCGCCCGACCCTGTCCACGGCCTGTCCGGCTTTGTCCTTGGCGCCGATAATGGCGATGCTGCGTGATTCGCCAAACATGGCGCGCATCAGTCTGTCGTCAAGCATAGTACATCCATGCCGCAAGAGGGCGGATTATCAGCGGGCAGCCCTTTGGGTTGCTCCCGTTAGTATATCTGTAATCAGTTTTAATAGACGGCAATGGCAAAATGCGCAAGTTCCCATCTCCGGTTTGGCAGAATCTTTTACCGAGGCAACGCTAACACCTTGCCTAATTTGGCAATTAAAAGGAGGCAGGGCAAGCCCCGCCTCCCTTGACGCAGCAATTGTGGAATGCGCTATACAGCCTTGGGCGAAGGGCTGGTTTCCTTGCCGGATTCGCGCAAAGGGCCGGAAAAGAGCGGGGTTATTGCCAGAAGTTTATCTGTTTTGCCAAAGAGGTACACCACATCGTCGGCTTCAAACAGGTCATTAGCTTCGGGCGAGGCCTGGGTCACGCCGTTACGCAGAATGGCAATGGCCGTTACGCCGTACTTGCGGCGCATCTGGCTTTGGGCAAGGCTGATGCCGCAAAGGGGCGAGGCGGCGGCAAGGCGCATGGCCTGAACGCCCATCTCCGGCAGGCGGCTGACCATGGAATCAAGCGAGTTTACCGATGCGCTCATGCGGCGGATCATGCGGTAATTCTCTTGCCGGATACGCGCGGCAAAGGTGTCTATATCCTGCCGGGGAACCAGATAGCGCGTCAGCACGCGGCTGAAAACCTCAATGGAGGTTTCAAATTCTTCCGCGATCACTTCGTTCGCGCCAAGCGCGCGCAGGGGGGCCACCTCGCTTACAAAGCGGGTGCGCGCAATGATGTGCAGGTTGGGGTTGAAACGGCGGGCTTCAATAACAATGGAGCGCACCGCCGCCGGGTCGGAAATGACGATGGCGAGCACACGCGCCTTGGTGACGCCCAGATGCTCCAGCACAATGGGCTGCGAGGCATCGCCGTGCGAAATGGGTTCCTTGTGCCGATAGCGGGTAACGGTTTCAGGATTCATTTCAAGGATTGTGTAGCACACGCCGGATTCGCGGGCCACATGGGCCAGATGTTTGCCGCTGATGCCAAAGCCCACAATAATCAGGTGGTCATCCATGGCGCAGGCGCCTTCGTGGTCTTCGGCCTTGGCGAGCATCCTTTCGTTGCGCTTGCCCGCAACCTTGTCGGCAATACGCGGGGCCACAGCCATAAGGCCGGGGGTCAGCATCATGGTGAGCACGCTTACGTCAAGGAATGTCTGGTAGGCGTTCATGTCGAACAACCCGGCCGCCAGACCCGATGCCGCCAGAACAAAGGCAAATTCGCCCACCTGCGCGAGAGAAAGGGAGGTGATGATGGCTGCGCGCAGGGGATAGCCCTGCACCAGCACCGAAGGCAGGGTGAGCAGGGATTTTATGACGATGAACAGCACCGTCAGAACAATGATGGCGACAAAATGCTCTAAAAAAAACTCCAGATTCAGCATCATGCCCACCGAGATGAAAAACAGGCTCATGAAAACGTCACGGTAGGGCAGAATACCCGAAATAACGCTCATGCTGTATTCTGAACGGGCGAGCATCAAACCGGCCAAAAAGGCCCCGAGCGAGAGCGAAAGGCCCAGATGGTTGGTCAGCATGGCCATGCCGAGGCACAGGCCAAGGGTGGAGAGCAGCAGTATTTCCCTCGTGCGGGTGCGCACCACGGCTTCCATAAGCCTGTTGAGGCCAAAGCGGGCAAACAGCAGCACGCCGCCCAGTACCACCACCACGCGCAGGGTGGAGAACACCGCGCCCTGGAGCGAAAGTTCAAGCGTGCCCGCGAGCAGGGGCACCGCCAGCAGCATGGGTGCTACCATAATGTCCTGAAAAACAAGAATGGCGAGGGAAAGGCGGCCCGTGGGCGTGTTGGTGGCCCCGCGCTCCTGCAAAATGCGCAGTACGATGGCCGAGGACGAAAGCGCCACCAGACAACCCCAGAAAAGGCCTTTCTGGTAGGTGGCGTCGCGCAGCAGCATGGCAATGCCTGCCACGGCAAGAACCGTCAGGCCGATTTGCAGGCTGCCGCCCAGAAAAACGGGCCGTTTCAGCCGGTTGAGGGCCTCGCCGGAAAGTTCCATGCCTATTGTGAACAGCAGCATGGCAACGCCGAGTTCTGCAATATGGTCAATGGCCTGCATATCCTTGACGATACCCAGCAGGGAAGGGCCGCACAAAACGCCTGTAAGCAGAAAGCCCACGGTGGCGGGCAGTTTTATTCTGTTGCAGACGATGGTGACGAATATTGAAAGAAGAAAAATAATGACGATTTCATAGAGCAAAGGAACTTCCATGCAGCCTCCTGCGGCAATCTAGCACTGCGACCATATACAGCGCAAGACGCGCTGCCGCAACAATGTTTGCGGCAGCGCGATGCTCGTCCAACTGGTTGCAATGTAAGGCAGGGTGTGGTTGCTGCGCAAAACCTCAGCGGCTTTCGCGCATGTCGGGCAGAGCCACAAAAGGCCCGACAGTTATGCCCTGCGCCGGGGCCTGCATGACCTGTTTGCCATCCTCCATGCGTACCTGACCATTGGGCAGAAATTCTACCCGCAGGGGAACAACCACTGTGCGCAGCATGGTGAGCTGATCTTTTTCCATGCGCGGCGACATGCATTTCTGCTCCTTGCCCTGCTGCCAGCGCAAGGAACAGGCGGCGGTGACAAGGCTGGAAACCGTGCCGTCTTCACCAAAGCACAGGGAATTGGTGTCCCCGCAGATGGCCGAGGCAGCGGGGTCGTAGGCCGCAATCTGCCCAACGGCGGTCGGCACATGCGCAGGCCGCGCCGGTTCGCAGCTTCGCAGCGCGCCGCACTCGTAAAAGGCGCAGCCGTACCTCACGGGCATGGGGCCAAGTGGGGTAACGAGCCTGATTGTTTCGCCGGGCCAGAAGGTGACGCTTTCCAGCACGCCTGAAGGATAGAAACGCAGGCCCTGAACCTTGGCGCTTATTTCCTGCCCGTGCAGGGAAAGGGATATCTGGCTTGCCAGTTTGCGCTCGTCCTGCTCTGTCCAGTAGCCGCTGAGTTTGCCTTTGCGCAGCAATATGCGCTTGAGCGCGCCGTTTCCGTGCCATGCCAGCCATTCGGCGGGCATGTCGCCAAGGGGCGTGCTTACGGTTGTTTGATTTTGCAGCTCCAGACTGCGCCACATGCCGTTGGGGTAGAGGCAAAAGCTTTTGCCGCTGCTGCGGCGCACGTCTTCGGCTTCGTAAAGGGGCGTGAGCCAGCCGTGGGGCGTGGGCACGGTATCTTCTGCCAGCAGGCGGCAATCCTGCGGCGCGCCGCCGGGCCAGCGGGAGAGCACATGCACGTTGGCGATGGTGCCGTAGGGCGTATCAACAGTTTCAAATTGTAGGGCGGTACCCATATCATAGACTCCTTGGAGCTGTAACACGTGAAATGCTCGCTCGCGTCAGGCAAAGCCTCTCAGCTCGCATTTCGTGGCAAGGATTTTTCTGAAAATCCTTGCAGAGCAGTTAACCCAGTTCATCCGTGAACTGCTCTAACGTCCATTTGGCGCGGATTCGCCGCAAAGCGCATGCGAAATACGGGCTCGGACAGTTCCGTCTTCCTGTCGGGTGAGGGCGCATGTCAGGCGCTGCTGGCGCATGTGCTCCTCAAGCCAGGGGGGCATGTGCCCGCAGATGAGTTCCAGTTCCACAAAGGGCGTTGACGCAAAAAAGGGGCGCAAGGCTTTTTTTGACGTAATTTCCGGGTGTGCTGCCTGCACTTCCATAAGATTTATGCTGTATACACCGGGTGTATCTGTGGGCGTGGGCGCGGTGGGAACCTGCGCCTCCCCTTGGGCGGAAGCCAGAATCTCGCTGGCCAGGGCATCCAGAATATCGGGCGAGAATGCGTCCAGCTCGCACAGGCAAAAGCCCATGCGGCTCAGTTCATTGTAGGCAAGGCCGGAAATACTGGCCCCGGCTATGGCAGCCTCTGCAGGCAGCAGAAGGGCCAGCTGACGCAGCCGGTCGCGTATCTGGGGCAGGGTGGCACAGCCTTCAAGAGAAAAAGGCACAGGATCACAGGCATGCCAGCCCTTGCCCGTGCTCCAGTCGCGCTGCCAGACGGAAAGGTGGGTGCAGTTTTCCATGGCGGTGATTGAATTATCTGTATTTTCCAGCACGGCAATGCAGTCGCATTTCATGGCAATCTCCATATGCTTGGGGCAGGTGTCCGTGAGTATACTGGCGCAAAAGGCTCTTGTGTCTCTACAAGCCAAAAGGACGTGTGCCGTAGCTGTACCCCAAATGCTTGCCCCAGCCGTTCATGGATTTTTGCGGTAAAAGTGTGGCCGCAAGGCGCTCCAGCTCAAGAGCTTTGCGCGCATCCACCGCGCAGGAGGTATTGCCAAGCCGCGCGGCCGCCGCCGTAAAGGTGGCAAGCCCGCAGTTGCCCGCCCGTTCGCCAATGCCCCACAGCGTGGTATTGACGTAGCGCGCCCCGGCGTTCACAGCCATGAGCGAATTGGCAACAGCCATGCCAAAGTCGTTGTGCGCGTGGATTTCCACATCCACGCCTGCTTCGCGCAGCATGCGCACGGCCCGCCAGACCTTGTCTGGCGTGTAACAGCCCACGGTATCGCTGAGCCGCACCCGCACCACGCCGCACTGACGCGCGGCCCTCGCCGCATCGCGCAACTGGTCGGGCGAGGCGTGGGAGGAATCTTCAAAACCAACTGTCACTTCCGCACCACGGCTTGCGGCGAGTGCCGCGCACTTGGCAAGGGAGGCCATTACCTCGGCGCGGGTTGTTTTGAGTTTGTCCTTGATCTGCCGGTCAGAAACCGGGCAACACAGATGAATGATATGCGGAGAGCAGTCAAAGGAGTGGCGCACGTCGCTTTCGCGCAGGCGGTTCCAGGTGGAAACGCGGGCGTTGGAACAGGCCTCGCGGATGGAGCGGATGGTGGCCTTTTCGTTTTCGCCCATGGCGGGGACGCCCGCCTCGATCTGGTCCACGCCAGCTTCGTCCATCATGGCGGCAAGGCGGATTTTCAGGGCAGGGGGGAATGCAAAGCCGGGAGCCTGCTCGCCGTCGCGCAGGGTGGTATCGACAATAATGATCTCAGGCATGGCCCACCTCCACAGAAACCGTTGTGCCCGAAAGACCGCAACAGTCCGTTCGGGCAGAAGACAAGGATTCGGGGGGATGGCATGCGTGACACAGGTCGAGAAACTGGGCATCGGTCAGGCTGCATTGCTGGCGCTCGGCAAGCTGCTGAACCAGTTCCAGCATATGTTCTTCCTCCGTGCGCGGCAAGTTCAAACCAAGCTGGCGGGCCTTGATGCGCAACGAAACGTGCCCTGAGTGCTTGCCCACCACTATCTGGCGTTCAAGCCCCACAGTAGCTGGAGCATATGGTTCGTAAAGAAAGGGCTTTTTGACAATGCCGTCCACATGGATGCCGGATTCAACAGCAAAAATATCCGTGCCCAGCACGGCCTTGTGGTGGGAAACTTCCAGGCCCGCCTCCCTGAGCAGGGCGGTTGCTTCGGGCAGTTTGTCCAGATGCGTCAGGCCTGTCTCCAGACCCTGAGCATACAGGCTCAGGGCCACTTCTTCCAGCGCAGGCCCGGCATCTGGGCCGTACAGGGCAGAGCCGCCAATGCAGCCTGCCACACGGGGGCCGCCCTTGAGCAGCCACAGCACGGCAAGAGCCGTGGCGCAGCCCGCATGATCGCCGGGGCAGAACTCCACCGTATCCTTGATGGCGGCAAAGCGCGGCCAGAATTCCGTTTCAAAGGTATAAAGAGCGTCACAGCAACCGCTCAGGCGCGCCCAGGGGCCGTTAAGGATCGGGCGTTTGCCCGTGCGGCGGGCCTTGACGCTGGCTGCTGTAAATTGAAGGTCTGGGGGAATTTCGACCACAAAACCCATGTGGTGCATGAGGTCGATCCATTCCCCGGCCCAGAGCGCAAATGCGTCTGCGGTCTGCCTTTCCTCTAGCGAGTGCGCGGCTGGCAGCACCCGGTAGAGCAGGCAGAGCGTTCTGTCCACCAGTTGCGGCATGGAAATAACCTCTTGGCAAAGATGGCGTGTGCCCCGGCCTGACCGGTTTGCCTCCGGCCAGGCCGTTGGATTGGGCCGGAATTATCCGCAGAGCGCCCTGGCGGCGTCATTCACGGCCTTGTCCACATTTTCATAGAGGGTGAACACGCGTATTCCCTTGGTCTCAAGCTTTTTCAGCGGGCTTTCGCCTATGCGCAGGGCCAGCACTCCCTTGCAGTCGTCCACGGCGGCCAGAATGCCCGCCATGCGCCCGGTCTTTTCTCCGCAGTCGTCCATGCCGTTGCAGTATTTGGAGACACTGCGGGTTTCCACGTAGCTGGCGGCGTCGCCGTCGCTTTCGTAGATGTAGAACTGCTCGGCCTGACCAAAGTGCTGATCAACGGTCATGCCTGTCTTGGAAGCCACGGCAATGCGTATCTTGCGGGCCACGGCGGGCTTGGCTTCCACAGCGGCAGCGGGGGCCTTTTCGGCCACGGGCGGGCGGTAATCAATGGACTTGTCGTCGCCCAGCAGGCCCACGGCGTCGGCGCGGCACTGCTTGCAGTGGTACATCTGCTTGAGCGTGGGCTCGCAGCTGCGGCGCATGTCCATGAGCTCCTTGTTGCTCACAAGGGGCATGTTTTCAAAAACGCTGCCCTTGACCGGGATGAGCTGCATGATGTTGGTCATCACAGCGCCCAGTTCGCGCGCGGTTTCCACCACCTGCGGGATGTGCCCGTCGTTGATGCCCTTGAGCAGCACCGTGTTGACCTTGCTCACAATGCCCGCCTGGGAGAGGGCGCGCAGGCCAGCCATCTGGTTTGCCAGCAGGAGGGCTGCTGCGGTTTCGCCCGTGTAGCGCTTGCCTCTGTACATGGCGAATTTGTAAATCTGCGCGCCAATGGCGGGGTCAACGGCGTTGATGGTCACGGTGGCGTGGCTCACGCCCACGCGCTTCATGTCTTCCACGTATTCCGGCAGGGCCAGGCCGTTGGTGGACATGCAGAATGTGATATTGGAGTCTTCCCTGCGGATCATCTCCAGCGTGCGGAAGGTTTCCTCGGGATTTGCCAGCGTGTCGCCGGGGCCGGCGATGCCCACAACAGTAAGATTGGGCATGTCGCGCTTTACTTTCATAAAGTGGTCAAAAGCCTGTGCGGGCGTGAGCACGGCGGTGGTGACGCCGGGGCGGCTTTCGTTAACGCAGTCGTACTTGCGCAGGCAGTAGTTGCAGCTCAGGTTGCACTTGGGCGCGATGGGCAGATGCAGACGCGCCGAGGTGGCGCAGGCCCCACAGGAAAAACAGGGGTGGGACTTGGTGCGCTCAGCATTCAGGGCGGCGGCGCTGCCAGCGGCATGGGCGTCTGTAGGGGCAGTTACAGGCACAAGCGGCTCGCTGGCGGGGGCCACAACTTCTATGCGGGTGGCATCAGCTTCCATGACGGCTTCATCCTTGAAGTATTTGTTGAGAAGCTCCTCGCGGAAGCTGCCCTCGGTGAACTGCAACATGGCGTTGGCCGTGGCTTCCATGAGGCTGAGCGAACCGTCATAGAAGAGCATGCGGGTGCGCTGGCCGCCAACCCTGTCGTGGATGGGAAAGCCGTAGCGCAGCAGCGGAATGTGGTGGCGTTCCTCAATGCGGCGGCCATCGGAATTGCCAAGCATGAGGTTGGCCTTGCGCGCCAGCATGGCGTTTTCAATGGCGGCAAAGTCTGCAAAATTCAGAATGTCGTAATCGCCGCTGAACTGGGTTTCCGTAGCCTGAGCCATATCGGGCGCAAGCGTTTTTTCAAAGGCGGCGCAGCGGCTGCCGGTGGCGGCCACCACGGGGACGGCTCCATTTTCGCACGAGGCGCGCACAAGGGCCAACACCATGTCCGGCTCGCCAAATACGGCAACGCGGCTTTGGGCGTTATACTTGTGCGCATCAATCATGGCGTCAAGGTAGCGGGCGCGTTCTTCGCGCACAGTGGCGGGGATGGTTCCGCCAAGGGCTTCAAGCGTGGCGACAAAGGCATCGGTATCGCGCAGGCCCACAGGCAGGTTCATGCGCAGGAGCGGTACGCCGTAGGTATCGCGCAGGTACGCGCCAGGGGAATAGCCCTCGGGGCAGAAGGGCGCAAGTTCGAGCGTCATGCGCGCGCCAGCCATGAGGCCGATGCGGGCAAGTGTGGTACCGTATTGGGGCAACCGGTTGTAGTCGTCTTCATGCCCGCCATCAAGATTCTGCGAAAGGTCGGGCAGCAGCACATATTCAAGGCCGCTGGCCTCAAGCAGCAGCTTGAGCGCTCTGGTATCCGCCGCAGAGAAGTGCCCGGTGATGATGTTGATCACGTTGTTGGGCGTGGCGTTCATGGGCACATGGCGCACAATGGCGTGCAAAGCGCGGAAAAAGCCCTCGTACTGCGAGCCGCTGTAGCCCGGCGAGACCACGGGAATGATGGTGGCCGTCACTTCCGGGTGTTCATCCTTGAACTGCTTGATGATGGCGGGCACGTCCTCGCCGATGGTTTCGGCAAGACAGGTTGTGGAAACGCCGATCACCTCGGGGTTGTAGAGCTTGATGAGGTTTTCAAGCCCCTTGAGCAGGTTCTTGGTGCCGCCAAAGACCGTGCCTTCTTCCGTAAGCGAAGAGGAGGCGATATCCACCGGCTCATTGTAATGGGTTGCCATGTGCCGCCGAATGTAAGTGCTGCACCCCTGCGAACCGTGCAGAATGCTCATGCTCTTGCTGATGCCGTAAAAGGCGCTTACCGAACCCATGGGCATGCACATCTTGCAGGGATTTGTATTCAGGTTGACAAGATTGGCGCTCATTGTCTTCTCCTTATGTTCCAGGCGGCCTTTGGGCCGCGGCGGCGGGCAAACTGCGTGCAAGCCGATTACGCTGTGCTAGAAATGTGCTGCTCTTGCTGCCAGGGCTTCACGCACCAGACTGGCCTGCGCCTGCGTTGCCTCGGCAAATGAGGCAGAGCTGCGCGTGAACTGCCACACGGGGCTGTTGATGGAAAGGTTCACCTCGCGGGTGAAGTTTTCCACGCCTTCAAAGCCGCCCAGAGCGTGCTTGCGCTCGTGGTTATGGTCGCAAAAGGCAATACCCAGCTTGTAGGCGAGCGGGCGTTCCTTGACGCCGCCAACCAGAATATCCGCGCCTTTCTGCTTCATGAAGGTTTCAAGCTCTGCGGGATTGGCGTCGTCCAGAATGACGGTGCCGGGGTTAACGAGGCTTGAAATGATTTCATAATCTTCAGGCTTGCCGGTCTGGGTGCCGACCACCACGGTTTCAATGCCCATTTCGTTAAACTGACGGATGAGCGATATGGCCTTGAAGCCGCCGCCCACAAAGATGGCGGCCTTTTTGCCCACAAAGTGCGGCTTGTACTGTTCAAGAAAAGCTTCAGCCTTTGCGCCGCGTTCAGAAATAAGGGCCTCTGCCTTGCGCTTGGCGTAGTCGTCATTGAGGCGCTCGGCCACCTGCCGCAGGGCGGTGGAGGTGTCTTCCACCCCAAAGAAGCTGGCGCGCATCCAGGGAACGCCCATTTCGTCTTCCATGCGGTGGGCCAGATACATCATGGAGCCAGCGCACTGCACGATGTTGAGCTGGGCAGCCGGGGCCTTGATGAGCGTTTCGTACGCGGCATCGCCCGTGAGGGTGGCGACAATGGGAATGCCCATCTCGCGCAGGTAGTTGCGGATAATCCACATTTCGCCCGCAAGGTTGTAGTCGCCAAGAATGTTGACGCCCTTGATCTTGGGCTGTTCCTTGTGCGGCTCCATAAGCTGCACAAGTGCGTTGCAGGCCATGCGGTAGCCCGTGGACTTGGTGCCAGAAAAGCCCGGAGCCTTGACCGCGATCACGCGGATGCCGTGCTTTTTTTCCGCATTGCGGCACACGGCTTCCACATCGTCGCCGATAACGCCCACAATGCAGGTGGCGTACACAAAGATAAGCTTGGGCGAATAGTTGGCTACGGCTTCGTCAATGGCGCGGGTGAGCTTTTCCGCACCGCCAAAGACGATGTCTTTTTCCTGCAAGTCAGTGGAAAAACTGTTGCGGAACAGTTCCGACCCGCTGGTGAGGCTGCCGCGAATGTCCCAGGTGTAGCTGGCGCAGCCGATGGGGCCGTGAACGATATGAAAGGCATCGGTAATGGGGTTTAACACCACGCGCGCACCGCAGTACACGCAGGCCCGCTGGCTCACGGAACCGGCCACGCTGGCCGTATCGCAACGCAGGCCGTCGCCGCTACAGCAGCCCCCGCCCTTGTTTCCCTTTTCCTTGATGGACGTACGGCGTTCTTCAAGTATTTCCATAGCCATGGGAACCCCCTTGCAAGGGCGGGGGGATGCCCCCCCCGCCCTATTGCGGCTTTGAGCCGTCCTACATAATCAGATCCATGTCTTCGTCAGCACAGTTGCGGTCAAACTCTTCCATGAGCGTATCAGCGATCCGGGTGGCGAGCTGGAAGGCTCCACGGTAGCCGACCATGGGCAGCGAGGCGTGTCCGTAGCGGTCAAGCACCGGGAAGCCGGCGCGAACCAGCGGAATGCCCTCGGCCTTGGCGATCTGCTTGCCGTGAGAGTTGCCAAGCAAGAGATCAACGGGTTCTTCCTTGATGAACTGGTGCAGGTCAAAGAGATCCTTGGCGGCAAAGGCCTGGCACTCTTCTTCCTTGCCGTATTCCTTGAACATGCCTTTGGCCAGCTTGACGAAGGTTTCGCCGGGCGTACCGGTGAGCACGTACTTGGGGATCATGCCCAGTTCGAGGCAGAAGCGGGTCATGCCAAGCACGGTGTCGGGGTCGCCGTACACGGCAACCTTTTTACCGTAGAAGTACGGGTTGGCGTCCAGCATGAGGTCGAGCAGGCGACCGCGTTCTTCGTCAATAAGCGGGTCGACTTCGCCGCCGTTGAGGTTTGCCATGGCCATGACAAAGGCATCGGTATCGGCCAGGCCGATGGGCAGGGGCAACAGGTCGTAGTCCACGCCGCATTTGCGCTTGAGCTGGGCGGCGGGTTCCTCGCTGGTCAGGCGGCCAAGGGCCAGAACCTTGCGGCAGGTGCCGAGGGCGCGGATTTCTTCAACCGTGGTGCCGCCATCAGGGTACATCTTGTATTCGCCGGTCATGGGGGCATCCATGACGTTGCTGCAATCGGGGAACATGATGGACTTGAGCTTCATCAGGTTCACAAGGTGCTTGTATTCACGGATGTCGCCGGGGTTTACGAAGCCGGGGAACACCGCCACGGTTTCCGTGGTCTTGCCCTTGGCGGCAAGGTATTTGATGAACCCGGCCATCATGTTGGCAAATCCCGTCACGTGCGAGCCAACGTAGCTCGGCGTGTTGCAGTGCACCACGATCTTGTCGTCCGGAATTTCCATTTCGTCGATGTAGGTCTTGAGGTCATCGCCGATGGTTTCAGAAAGACATGTGGTATGCACGGCAATAATATCAGGGTTGTAGACCTCAAAAGTGGTCTTGACGCCCTGACGGATGTTGGGGCCGCCGCCGAACACGCAGGCGCCTTCGGTAAAGGAACTGGTGACGGCTATGGCGGGTTCCTTGAAGTGACGCGTAAGGTAGGTGCGGTGGTAAGAAGCACAACCCTGCGATCCGTGGCTGTAAGGCATGCAGTTGCGCACGCCCAGGGCGGCAAACAGCGCACCCACCGGCTGACAGGTCTTGCACGGGTTGATAAGAACGCCCGATCTGTTCACATGTGTCTTTGGGGTGAGGTCAAGCATACTATTCTCCCACAGTTCCTTGCAGGGTGGCGCGGTTCTTCCAGGGCGGGGTTACCATGTGCCATGCGGGGGTGAAGTACCCCATGCAGAGGTCGTAACCGAACTGCGTTGCGCCCTTGAAACCCGCGTAAGGCCCGCTGTAATCGTAGCTGTGCAACTGGCGCGAGAGCGTCCCGGCCTTTTGCAACGCGTACTTGTCCTTGATGCCGGAGAAGAACATGTCGGGCTTGAGGATTTCCATAAATTTTTCAGCTTCGTACATGTTGAGGTCGTCAACCACGTAGGTTCCCTCATCCATGTCGCGTATCATGCCATCGTACTTTTCAAGCGGGATTTCGGCGGCCAGCTTGTCGTATTGTTCCTGCGTAAGGTAGGCGTGATACTTCTTTTCGTCCTTTTCCACGGTGATGTGTTCGATGTTCTTGCTGTCCGCGTCGTCCTTGATGTTGGGGATGATTTCCCGGCCTTCGTAGTCGTCGCGGTGGCCGAATTCGTACCCGGCAAGCACTGTCTTGATGCCCAGATCCTGCAACAGGCCCTGATAGTGGTGCGAGCGGCTGCCGCCCACAAAAAGGGCTGCGGTCTTGCCGTTGAGGCGGGCCTTGTAGGCCGCCATCTGATCCTGCACTTCGGCCAGTTCTTCGGCGATAACCTGTTCAGTACGCTGTGCAAGCTCTGGGTCGCCAAAGTAGGCAGCCATGTCGCGCAGGCTCTGAACCGTTCCTTCCAGGCCGATAAAGTTGACCTTGAGCCAGTCCACGCCGTACTTGGTCTTCATCATTTCGGCGATGTAGTTGATGGAGCGGTGGCACTGCACAAGGTTCAGGTTGGCCTTGTGCGAGCTGGCGATGCGGTCCACTTCGCCATCGCCCGTGAACACCGAAACCACTTCGTAGCCGATCTTTTTGAGAATGCGTTCCTGTTCCCAGCCGTCGCCGCCGATGTTGTATTCGCCAAGGATGTTGATCGAATACTTGGTGGCGGGTTCATAATCGCCAGTACCGATAACGCGCTTCATGAGGCCGTTGTTGGCGATGTGGTGGCCCGCCGACTGGCTTACGCCCTTGTAACCCTCGCAGCTGTACGCCACGCAGCGGATGCCGTATTCTTGTTCAGCTTCTGCGGCCACGGCCTGAATGTCGTCACCGATCAGGCCCACAGGGCAGGTGGCGGCGATCATGATGGTCTTGGGGTGCATAAGCTCCATGATTTCATCAATGGCCTTCTTGAGCTTCTTGGTGCCGCCAAAGACGATGTCCGGTTCCTGCATGTCTGTGGTAAAGCAGTACTGGATGTAATTGGGGGTATCCCCTTCCGCCTTGGCCTTGTTGCGGCGCGTACCCCAGCTATAGAAGCCGCAGCCCACAGGGCCGTGGGTAATCAGGACCATATCCTTGATTGGGCCGAGCACAACGCCCTTGCAGCCAGCGTAACAGCAGCCCCGGTTGGTCATGATGCCGGGAATGGCACGCGTGTTGGCGATAATAATCTGGTCTTCCGCAGGATTGACCTTGAGCATATGCTCCTTGCGGTTCTTGAAGACCTTGGCGTTGTAGCGCTCAAGCACTACTGCGTTGGCGTCAATACTCATACATACCTTCCTTATGCGTCAGCGCGCTCGCCCGTGCGAACCACATAGGATTCTTCCACCGGCATCACAAAGATCTTTCCATCGCCGGGGTGGCCGGTGCTGTTGGCCTCTATAATGGCCTTGACCACAGCTTCGACCTTTTCATCGGGAACGCAGATATTGAACAACCGCTTGGGGATCAGCCTGCCCACTTCGGTCAGGGATTCGCCCGCCGGAGTGCGCGGCAGCTCGCCGCTTTCCATAACCATGCGCAGGGTGGCGGGATCCATACCTTTTTTGCCGCGTCCCAGGCACTTGGTGCATGAGAATGAGGGGCATCCGGCCTTGGACAGGGCGTTCTTTGTAGCCGCCACCATGTTGGCTCGAACCATTGCAACTATTTCCTGCATGGGAGCCTCCTACAGGCCGGACTTGCCGCTGCTGATGGTCCAGGCCTCGCTGACGCTTGAAACAAATATTCTGCCATCGCCAAAGTGACCGTCGCCCGTTTTTGCCACGCGCAGGATAACGCGGATGGCATCGTCCTTGTCTTCATCGCTGACCACAAGCATGAGCATCTGCTTGGGAATTTCGTCGTACTGAATGTCGCCCACCATGATGCCTTTCTGCTTGCCACGGCCCACCACATCAAGCTTTGTAACGGCGGGAAAGCCCGCTGACAGCAGCTCGGAGAGAACCTCGGTGGTCTTTTCAGGCCGAATAATCGTGCGAATCATCTGCATTGTTGTTCTCCGTTTCGTGCTGTTGGTTTAGGCGTCCATCAAACCGTGTTCCATGAGCAGCTCTTCGAGCCGTTCCTGGGAAAGGGGCTTGGGGATGATAAACATGTCGTTACCGTCGATCTTCTGCGCCAGGGTGCGGTATTCGTCGGCCTGTCCGCAGGTGGGGTCAAATTCGATAACGGTCTGCTTGTTGATTTCGGCGCGCTGCACCATGTTGTCGCGCGGCACAAAGTGGATCATCTGGGTGCCGATTTCCTTGGCAACGGCAGAGACAAGCTCGGCTTCGCCATCAACCTTGCGGCTGTTGCAGATGATGCCGCCAAGGCGCACGCCGCCGGTGTTGGCGTACTTTTTGACGCCCTTGCAGATGTTGTTGGCGGCGTAAAGGGCCATCATTTCGCCCGAAGCCACGATGTAGATTTCCTGGGCCTTGCCTTCACGGATGGGCATGGCGAAACCGCCGCACACAACGTCGCCCAGAACGTCATAGAACACGTAGTCGAGGTCTTCGGTGTAGGCGCCAAGGCGTTCCAGCAGACCGATGGAGGTGATGATGCCGCGCCCGGCACAGCCAACGCCCGGTTCGGGGCCGCCGGATTCCACGCAGCGGATGCCCTTGAAGCCGTTTTTGAGCACCAGATCCAGCTCGATGTCTTCACCCTCTTCACGCAGGGTATCGAGCACGCTCTGCTGGGCAAGGCCGCCCAGAATAAGGCGCGTGGAGTCGGCCTTGGGGTCGCAACCCACGATCATGATGTTCTTGCCCATTTCGCCAAGGCCGGCGTTAAGGTTCTGTGTGGTGGTGGACTTGCCGATACCGCCCTTGCCGTAAATAGCTACCTGACGCATGAGATTCCCTCTGGGTTTGATGTTCCCGCGCTCGTTGCGCTTGTCCCTCTTTGTGCAGAAACCGTGCCGTTAGATTAACTATATAATATTATTACTTAATTTTATAATCTGCATGCACAATCAATACAAAATTGTTAAGGTGGCCCACCGTGCAGAAAAAACCGCCCTGCCTGTAACTTGCTTTAATGATAGATTTTTATTTGAAGAAAAAGTTCTGCCGAAAATCGCCGATACAAATTTGTTTGAAATTGGGAACAGGTTGCAGGGAAATTGCCATGCGTGAATGTGCTGGGGCAGAATGGGCTGCATTTGGGACACATGATGATGGAAACGGCAGAGGAAAACAGACAGGGCAGTGATGGCTGCTCATGAACGCAGAAAGCCCGGCCCATCTGGTAAATGGGGCGGGGGCAGGGATTGAATAGCAAAAAAGCGGCGAATTGAGGGCAGTGTGAGGGGAGGAAGGGAGCGGTTCAGGCAAGAACGCATCTGCTCGGACGGTTTTGCCAGTAGGGGAGAGAAAAGGGCTTATTCATCGAGCATGGTCAGGCCTGCATGGCCGCAAAGATATTCATAGCCGAGACAGGAAGATTTTGATTCAAAATTGTATCAAAATAGGAATGGAAGCGTAAAACTTGCAAAGCGTGAACAATCAATCCGCGTAAGAGATACAGCGGGCAAGACCAAGCACGCGGCTTATGCGTGGCATATGCGGCAGAAATGCAGACAGTGGTTCGGCGATGGGAACGGGAATTTACGCGCAGCCAGAAGTTTTTAAAGTACCTTGGCGGGTTAGAGTCGTGATTAGGATGTATGCCAGATCAGCATTTCAAGGGAATAATCCGTGCGTTCCACATACTCCCCGTTCTGGTTGCGAAATACCTCAAGATGCGCGGCCAGATGGGCCATATCCGGTTCAGCGCCACGGGCGCGCAGGTTGGCGGCGCAGGCTCCAAGCAACTGGTCGCGGGTGTGCGGCACAATCCATTGGCCGTCAACGGGCAGCGTAGTATAGGGCATGCGGCGGCCCTCAAGCCATGCGCGCATGTCGGGAGCATCGGCAAACTGCGGCGGCGTAATGCCGTAATGCGTGTACAGCCCGGCCATGACATCCGAGGTTTTGCGCTCGGTAAATCCCATAAAGACCACCTGCTCCAGAGCGTAGTGGAGCAGTTTTTCGCGGGCGGCGTCATCGCTCAGGGCCGGGGTCATGGAAGCAAAAACAATCTGAAAGCGCTCATCAAGGGCAAAGTGCTCCCAGTCGGAAAGCACGGGCCGGATGTTGGCAAGGCCCTGCGCGGCGGCATCCTGCATGAGGATGCGGAGCATTTCGTCTGATATATCCACGGCAGTGACCGATGCGGCCTCCTGCGCAAGGCGGATGGTGTACATGCCGCTGCCGCAGCCCACATCCAGAACCGTTTTGCCGCGAAGATCCACGCCGTTGTCGCGCGCCAGTTGCAGCATGCGGCCCTCGTAGGTGTCGGCCCCGGCTTCATAGCGGGGAAAGGACTCGGCCCTGCTGTTCCAGAATTCCCTGGTGCTGTTTTTGGCTGTCATGGCGTATCCTTTGGGCTGGCGGCAAACCGTCTGGACAAACGGGTGCAATGCACGGAAACCATTCATCTGACGGCGTGGCAAAGCCGCTGCCTGCTCTTGATTTTCGGTAGTATTGGCAAAGCCGATATGCATGTGGCAGGCGGCGAACCGCCTGCCACATGAGTTAAGCAGAAATTGTTGCGTAAACCAGAAGCCTAGCGGGCTTCGAGCCGCTGCCTCAGAATGGTGACGGGATGCAGGCTGAATTTGCCGGAACCGTGCGTGATCTGCACGCGGCAGGTGCCGCATTCAGAAACCGCCGCCTGAGCGCCGCTGTCGCGAACTTTGGCAAAGAGTTCCGAGCCTACAGTCTGGGCAATGTCATATTTTTCCTTTTTAAAGCCATAGCTGCCGGAAATGCCGCAGCAGCCTGCATCAGCATTTTCCACGGTCACGCCGTCAAGGCGGCGCAGCAGTTCCAGCCCCGGCAGGCCGTTGCCCTGCGCCCGCAAATGGCAGGGCGCGTGGTAGATCAGCTTGAGGTCGGGCAGGGTTTGCTGTTTGCCATCGGCCTTCAGCGAAAGATCGCCGCTGTCCACAGCATCCAGCAGAAATTCCTGCGCGTCCGCAAGGCTGCATGCACCGTACTTTTCCGCCACATCGGGGAAGTATTCCGGCAGATCCACCCGGAACATGAGGGCGCAACTGGGGCAGCCCGTCACTACGGGCAGGCCGGCATCGCGCCACTGGCCCAGAGCTTTCAGGTTATGTTCCGCATTGGAGCGGGCATGCTGCCAAAAGCCGTTGGCGACCATTGGCAGGCCGCAGCACACGAGTTCCTCGGGCACGATGACCTTGTAGCCCGCGCGGTTCATGGCCCACACCATATCAAGGCCGGTGCGCGGGTCGTACACGTCCACGTAGCAGCCGGGGTAGAAAACAACGCTGCGCTTGTGGTCGGGCTGGTGCACATGGCGCATGAGCTGGCGGAAGGTCTGTGGCGCAAAGGCGGGCAGGGGCGCGCGTTTGTCGATGCCCAGCGCATCCAGCACCATGCGGGTAACGGGATTGAGCATGCCGAAGTTCTTGAGCGCGGCCGGAATGAGCCGCAGCCACTTGGCCATGAGCTCGCCGTGACCGAGCACCCAGTCGCGCAGGCCAGGGGAATGTTTTTTGAACTGGTCGGCCCTTGCCATCATGTTGAGGCTGGAAACCGGCACGCCGTGCGGGCACGAGATATCGCAGTTTTTGCAGTTGGCGCAGTAGTGCAGCGAGGGGTCTTCCGTCAGCCCAAGCAGGCGAAAGCGTTCATAGGCAGGGCCTATCATGCGAGGCCCCAGAAACTTGGGGGTCGCATCCGCCACGGGGCAGTGCACCACGCAGGTGGTGCAGGCTATGCATTTGTCTGGATTGATGTGCACGCTCATTGGTTTTCCCCGGCAGCGGCGGCTGCGGCGGCCATAAGGCCCGCCTGCCAGCCCGTGGCGATGGCAACGCCGTGACCGCTTTTTTCTGTTGCGTAATCATATCCGCCAAGGCTGCGCCCGGCGAAAAAGACGTTTTGCCAGCGCACTACGGCGGCATCGTCAACAGGGCGCATGGTGCGGTCAACGCGCACACCCATGCGCGAGAACAGATGGTTGCCAAAAATCTTCGGCTCTGACCACTGCGAAACATCCTGCGGCACGGTGATGTCGATGCCGAACACGGAATCCCAGCACTGGCCGGGTTCAAGCGTCATGCCGCCGCCAAGGATGCCGCCGGTGGCGGTTACAAAGGCGCGGGCGGCGTGGTGGCGTTCCTGCCCGGAGGCCTCGACCACCAGCGCTGTGCATGTTTTGCCGCTTGTTTCGGCGCGCAGCGCAGTGCAGTTTTCCACCAGTTCAAAGTTGTGCCTGTGCAGGGCCTGCAACAGGGCATCACGCAGACGCAGGCCGCCAACCCCCGGAGGGATGGACAGCATTTCCACCACCGGGCAGCCCGCAGCGGCATTGACCGCCTGCCAGATTTCCGGATTGGCCTTGCTGCCGCAGAGCGGCGGGATAAGGATGAGGTCGTACTTTCCGGCATGCGGGGCTAGCGCATCCAGCAGCCAGCGGCGGCTGTGCGGCTTGTCCGCCATGCGGGCCAGATCAAGCGCCGATATGGCGCGGTGGGTTTCGCCAAAGGGCGAGGGCAAAAGCCCCTGGGTGAATTCCTTGTCGGCCCAGCTTTTGTAGCGCCGCAACTGACTGACCACCAAAGAGGGACGGCAGTCGCGCAAGCCCTGCACGCTCAGCACCAGCACCTTTTTGGCGCTGGCGAGCGCCTCGGTGTGCAGGCTGGCTGGCAGCAGATAGGTGGGCTTGAGGGTTCCCATGATGGTGGGCAGCTGGGTGTTGCGCGGCGTGCCGTCCTGCGAGAGGGCGGGGCGCATGGGCCAGTGCTGGCCTTCCATCACATTTGCAAAGAACTGAAAGGCCGAGCGGACGCTTTCTGCCCCAAGCAGGCTGTAGGGATGGTCTTCAGGCAGCATTGCCAGTGCCTGCCAGGGGTCGGCGGCAAATCTGCCGTCCGCATAGCCAAGAAAATCCACCGAGCCGCCGCTGATAGCCAGCGAACCCATGCCCGTGGTGAGCAGCCGTACGCTGCGGCCCTGATCCGCTGCGGCAAGGGCGGCCACAAGGCCCGCCATGCCGGAGCCGACCACCAGTACGTCAACAATCCTGCTCATGGGCGGCTCCATCAAGATTGAGTGTTCCCGCGTATACGGCGCGGCCAAGTTCCATTTCACGCGCCTGCATGCCCCACAGGGCAGGGCGCAGACCGCCCCAGCGCTCCTGAAGGAAGCGCCGCACGTTGTCGGTAGCTGAAAATTCAAGGGGAATGTCGTGTTCGGAAAGGGCGGCGACTGCCCGCAAGGAGCAGAACGTTCCCTGGCAGGTGCCCATGCCCAGGCGTGTGCGCAGGCGGATATCCGTAAGCGAATGGGTGGAGGCATCACGCGCCACGCATTCAATTTCCGCCATGCTGACCATCTCGCATTCGCAGAGCAGGGGGTTGGAATCGGCTTTTTCCGCGCGTTCGATCACAGGGGTCAGGTCATCGCCCATGCGGTCGGCCATAAGCTGGATGCCCTGCACTGGAAAGTACTTGGCGGCGCGGGAAAGCGTGGCTTCGTCCGGATCCGGCACAATGGCTTCTTCTGCGGTGCGGCAGGGGGCGGTAACGCCAAGCTTGGCGCAAACCTTGTCCGCAGTGCGTTCGCCCATGAGGCGGTAGGTGGTCAGCTTGCCGCCGAAAATGGAAACCATGCCGTCAAGGCCCTGCTCGGCGTGATCCATAACATGGAAGTTGCGGCTGGCCTTGCGCCCGGCGGTATTGCCCGGCGTGTAGAGGGGGCGTGTGCCCGCAAATGCGCGCAAAATACGGTAGCTGCGCACATCGGGGAACAGCGGCTCGCCGATTTTGAGCAGGCGCAACACTTCCTCGCTGGTGGGGGTGGTGTCGTCCGGCCTGTCGGTGGGTATGGACGTGGTGCCAAGAATTGTGATGGAGCCGTGCGGCACAAAAATGTCGCCGTCCGAGCCGGGGTGCAGGCGGTTGACCACACGCGAGGTGAAGCGGTGGTTAAAGACCACGAGCGTGCCACGGTCGGGCGAAACCGCCACATCAAGCCCGGCCAGGGCCGCAATGCGGCCAGACCATGAACCGGCGGCGTTGACAACAACAGAACAGGCAATTTCAATGGTTTCGCCCGTGTTCTTGTTGATGGCCGTAACGCCGCAGACCTTGCCGTTCTTCTGGCAGATGCCGGTCACTTCATGATAGGTGAGCATCTGCCCGCCGTGGCGCCTGGCCGACATGGCGTTGTGCAGCACCAGCCGGAAGCCGTCCACGCAGGAGTCAGGCACGCGGAAAACGCGTTTGACCTCGGGCGACATGTTGGGTTCAAGGCGCAGGGCTTCCTTGACGTCAATTTCAGGGGCATCAATGCCCGCTCGGGCACAGGCCTCAACCCAGCGATCCACGTAGGCGGGGTCGTCCTCGGGCGTGAGCGCAAAAAAACCTTCGGTTTGTTCCACGCACTGCCTGCCAATGCGCCGCACGATCGTGTTTTCTTCAATACATTCACGCGCGGATTCATTATCTCCCACGGCGTAACGGCCGCCGCTGTGCAGCAGGCCATGAAAGCGCGAGCTTGTGCCGTGGGCCAGGCCGCCCTGTTCGAGCAATATGGCAGGAACGCCGCGCATGCAAAGATCGCGCAGGGTTCCTATGCCTGTTGCGCCGCCGCCGATGACGACAACAGTAGTTTCAAGCATGGTTTCTCCAGTGGAGCAAATTGTCGGAATCGTCCTGAAGCATGCAGGCGCTGTCAGATGCCGCGCCTGCGTGGCCGAAAAACAACGGCGCACCTACGCAACAAGATTGAAGGGGCAGAGCGGTTGGATAATTGCTGCGGTTATGCCCAGGATGATTGTTGATACCGTATGGTTATCAATTTGTGTAGTTGCGTCAAGATTGAATACAAGAGAATGTTGCGAGAGCGCTTGCCAGAGGAGGCAATGCCGCATAATGAAAGCAAAAAACTCAAGGATTGCATATATGGATTGGTCAAAAAAGCGTTGCGTTGTGCTTGATATGGACGGCACCGTCTACCTCGGTCATATCCCCATTGATGGGGCCGTGGGCTTTATTCAGCGGCACTGGAACAGTCTGGATTTTTATTTTCTGAGCAACAATACCTCCAAATCGCCCCTCACGTATGTGGACAAGCTCAATGGCATGGGCATTGCGGCGCGCGAAGACCTGCTGCTCTCGCCCGTGACGCCTCTGGTGGATTTTTTGCGGGCCAATGGTATTTTGCGCGTTTTCCCAGTGGGCAATGCCGATTTTCAGCATGATCTGCTCAAGCGCATGCCCGAGCTGCAACTGGTGGAAGAAGGCGCGCAGGCCGTGGTTCTGGCCTATGATACGGAACTCACCTACCACAAGCTTGCCCGTTCTGCCGTGCTGTTGCAGGACAGTTCGGTGCTCTTTCTTGCCACGCACCCTGATCTGGTATGCCCCTCGCCCGAAGGCCCGCTGCCGGATGTGGGCAGCTTCATCAGCCTGTACGCCACGGCCACGGGCAGAAAGCCGCAACATATTTTTGGCAAGCCCGACCCAGCTGTGCTCGCGCCTCTGCTGGCGCGCTACCGCAAGGAAGAAATGGTCATGGTGGGCGACCGCCTGAGCACGGACATGCAGCTGGCGCGCAATGCGGGCATTGACTCCATTCTGGTGCTCAGCGGCGAAGCCACGCGCGCCGATCTTGCCAGGGAGGAACATCAGCCAACCCTGGTGCTTGAAGACCTGGGCCACGCTGATAAGAATTTGGCATAAAGCCCTGCCTGGCCGTTATCAATAATAAAAAAACACCCGCTGTGGCCGAAAGACCAGAGCGGGTGTTTTTGTGTCAGAGCCTTCGGCCCAACATGCTGCTGGGGCCAAAGCCAGTTTTAAGTCAGTCTAGTAGGCCACGGCAGCGCCATCGCCGCGCGGGTCCGTACCGCCCTGACGCACGCCGGTGGCCTGATCCACAAGGATTGCGCCAGCATGGCCCATGGTGTCGGTGTAGTTTTCAATCAGGCGCACTGGATGCCCGCGCCGCTTGAGTTCGTCCGCCACCTTTTGGGGAATGCGGCCTTCAAGCTTGAGGTCGTTGGAAGAAGCGCCCCATGTGCGGCCATAAAGCCAACGGGGAGCTGCAATGGCCTCCTGCGGGGTCATGCCAAAGTCCACCACGCGGGTAACGATGGCGGCCTGGGTCTGGGGCTGGCCTTCGCCGCCCATGGTGCCATACACAAGGTAGGGCTTGCCGTCTTTGAGCAGCATTGCCGGGTTCAGCGTGTGGAAGGTGCGCTTGCGCGGCTCAAGATGGTTCACGTGCTTGGGATCGAGGGAGAAGAAGCTGCCCCGGTTTTGCAGCAGCACGCCAGTGCCGCCCGCCACAATGCCGGAACCAAAGTCGTGATAGATGCTCTGGATGAGCGAAACCGCGTTGCCCTGCGCATCCACAACGCCAAGCCAGATGGTGTCGCCCTTGGGGTCAAGGGGTGTGAGGTTTGTGGCAGCCTTGCTCATGCTGATGCGCGCGGCCTGATCTTTGCCATGCTTGGCAGAAAGCAGGTAGTCGAGCGGAATTTTTACAAAATCAGGGTCAGAAAGGTACTTGTCGCGGTCAACAAAGGCTTCCTTGGTGGCTTCGATCAGCGCGTGGTAGTAATCCGCCGTGCCTTCGCCCATGGCCTTGATGTTGAAGTTGTTGAGGATGTTCAGAATTTCAAGGGAGGCCATGCCCTGCGTGTTGGGCGGGAAGTTCACGGCCTTGTAGCCACGATAGTTGACGGAAATGGGGTCAACCCAGTCCGCCTTGTGGTTGGCAAAGTCATTGAGGGTCAGCAGGCCGCCGTTGGCTTGCAGGTCGGCCACAATACGCTTGGCGATGTCGCCCTTGTAAAAGACCTGCGCGCCCTTGTCCGCAAGCTGGTTCAGCGTGACGGCCAGATCGGGCAGGCGCATGACTTCGCCCACGGTGTAGGGGCTGCCGTCTGCATGCAGGTAGGCTTTGCGGAAGGCGTCAAAGCGTTGCAGGTTGCGGAATTCCGAATCATTGGGATTGGTGTTGATCTTGCTCCAGTAAGCCAGTGACGTGCTTACGGGAAAGCCGTTGGCGGCATAATCGGTGGCGGAAGCGAGCAGCTCCTTCCACTTCATTTTGCTGCCCATGCTCTGCTTGCTGTAGGCATAGGCCGCATCCCAGCCGGAAACCACGCCGGGCACGGTATTGGCCGCAATGTAGCCTCGGGAGGGGATTTTTTTCAGCCCTTTGGAGGCATAAAAATCAATGGTAGCCATTTCGCCCGAGCGGCCGCTGGCGTTGAGCGCCTTCAGTTCGCCGGTTTTGGCATTGTAAATGAGCCAGAAGTTGTCGCCGCCCAGGGTGCACATCTGCGGGTAGACAACGGCAAGGGTGGAGGCGGTGGCAATGGCCGCGTCCACAGCCGTGCCGCCGCGCCGCAGCACATCCAGCCCGGCCTGCGAGGCCAGATAGTTGGGGCTGGTAACAACGCCCCTGGTGCTCAGGGGGTTGGTGGCGGCGGAAATGGTCGCTGTGTACTGGGGGGCATCCTGCGCCTTGACTGTCGCGGTGGGCAGTAAGAGGCCGCATGCCATCAGAACCGGCAGGGTTTTGCGGCTGACCAGAGAGAGAAAATTCATGGACATCAGATTCTCCTTTCAGAAATGCTAAAGGCAATGAAACCGGCCATGTATATGCACCATTTGTTCCAAAGAGAAAGATAAACTATTTAAATATATTGAATTTTTTAATAGGCGCAATCTGGCGCATTTTTGTTTCATTATCGGGTAGTTGGGCCAATTATGTAACAAATTGCAGATTGCGCGGTAAACCCATAGACCCGCCCCCGACAATCGCGGGCGGCAACGTACGCACACAACAGGCGTTACGGGAAATTCCACGTTGCAGCTGCGTGTTTGTTTATCAAACTCTGGAGGAATGATGGCGCGGTGCAGCAGGGCGCTTCACCTTGCCGAAGCGCCCTGAACATGCCGCATTATTTGGTGTTTTTCAGTTCTGTGACCATGTTGTTGAGCTTTTTGGCCTCATCGGCAAGGGCAGCAACCGCTCGGGCCGATGTGTGCATGATTGTGGCGGTTTCTGCCGCGATAGAGCTGACCTGGGTCACTGTCTGCGTGATGGATTCGGTCGCGGCGGACTGTTCTTCTGACGAAGTGGCAATGCCGCGCACCTGATCAACGGTCTGATCCACCATACCCACGATTTCTCGCAGGGCTTCGCCGGATTTTTGCGAAAGAGTGGTGGCGCTTTCCACATTGCCAGCAGTCACGTCAACCTGACGGATGCTGGAATCCACGCTCTTCTGGATTGCGCCAATGGCATTGCCCACATCACTGGTGGAACTCATGGTTTTTTCCGCCAGCTTGCGCACTTCATCGGCCACAACGGCAAAGCCGCGTCCGGCTTCTCCGGCGCGCGCCGCTTCGATGGCGGCGTTAAGGGCCAGCAGGTTGGTCTGGTCTGCAATGTCGGAAATAACGCCCATGATCTGCGAAATGGCCCCCGCATGCTCGGCAAGCTTGGTCATTTCGTCTTTCAGCACAAGGGCATCCTTTTGCACGTTGCCAATGGCCTGCACGGACTGGAACACAACTTCCGCGCCTTCCGCTGCGCGCTGGCGCATGCTGGTGGAAAGATCCGCCGTAGCCGATGCGTTTTTGGCAACTTCTATGACCGTGCAGTTCATCTGTTCAACCGCAGTAGCAGCTTCTGTTGTGCGCGCCGCCTGCGTGGTGGCCCCTTGCTCGGCCTGTTCGATATTGCCGGAGATTTCGGCCGAAATGCTGGTTATGGCCGTTACCACCTGTTCCAGATGCTTGGCGGCGCTCAACATGCCTTCGCTGCGGGCGCTTCGCGCTTCTTCAGTCAGGCGTTCCGCCTGGGCAACGGCTTCGAGCGCCTTTGCCGCGCTCTGTTCGGCCTCGCGGGTTTTTTCTTCAGAAATCGCCAGCGATTTTTTCACGTTGGCTGTCATTTCCGACATGCAGCGCTCCAGAACCGTAACTTCGTCCTTGCCCGAGGCAATGATCTGCACGTCCATATCGCCGTTGGATATGCGTTGCGCAGCCTCGCGCGCGGCCTTGATGGGCGTCAGGATGGAGCGGGTAATCAGCAGCATGAGCGGTATGTACAAAAGCACGATGCAGCAGACCACCGCGATGAGGATCTTTTTGAGATTGGCAAAAATGGCATCGCTGATTTGCCCCGCGATTTCATTTTTGACCTGCTCCACGTTGTCGATGTAGACGCCCGCGCCGACCCACAGGCTCGTGCCGGGCACCTGCGCGCCATAGGCGATTTTTGACTGGGTGCCGCCGCCGGGCTTGTTGAAAACAAAGCTTACAAAACCGCCGCCTTCAGCCGCTTTTTTGGCAAGCTCAGCGTTAAAGCGGACGCCGTTTTTATCAACGGAATTGCCAAGATCCTTGCCCACCAGATCAGGGAAAACGTGGGCAACAACAATGCCGCCGTCATATACAAAGAAGTAGCCGGAGCTGTCTTTTTCGTAACGCGCTTTTTTTATGGCGCTGGCAATAATGGCATTGCGCTTGGTTATGTCGGTAATGCCGCTGATCTGCTCGCCAATGCTGTTTGCCATGGTGGTTGAGAGATCGCGGATGCGTTGCTTCTGACCTTCATAAAACATTTCGCCCACTTTCTGGGCGGAAAGCTCGGTGGCGGAGTTGGAGATGTGGATCAGGGAGTACACCAGCCCGCCTACAATAATCAGGGTAAAAATCAAGATCATGAACATACGATACGAGATCGTGAACATCCTGAACATGCATACCTCCAGTACCATTTACTGTTGAAGCAAATCAGCTGCGCCAACCTTTGGATTGGCCTAATGGTTCAGTCTGCAGATAAAAATTCCTGCTGAATTTTCACATTGATACCAATTAGCGTATCGTTCGGTGTATATATAACTTTATGCTTTGAATAAAAATCTTTTGTTACCAGAAAACGACGATTTTTTATCGTCTGGCAGTATTTTGATGCATGCCTATTGAATTGTTCAAAAAAATGATGGCAGAGCTGTAAGGATGATAACCATGCGTTCTTCTTGGCAGAAGGCTGGGTTTGCGAGGTGGCTTTTTCAGTTGACGGCAATTTTTGTGCTTTTGACCTGAAAGTGTGGGCGATGGTAGGCCGTATTGTGGAGTAAATAAACTATATTTGTATAATATTATTTTGTGAAAAAATCACTTTACTCCTGCTCCAGCACAAACTAGTATGAATGCACAACCAGTTGTGCTGGCTGTCGCAGTTACCCAAAAGACAGGAGAAGAGAAATGAAAGGTTTTGCAATGCTTGGCCTGAACAAGATCGGCTGGATAGAAAAAGAAAAGCCCCAGTGCGGCCCGCTGGATGCTCTTGTTCAACCCGTGGCGGTAGCTCCTTGCACTTCAGATGTCCACACGGTTTGGGAAGGCGCGCTGGGTGACCGGCACGACATGATTCTGGGACACGAGGCGGTTGGCAAAGTTGTGGAAGTTGGTTCTCTGGTGCGTTGCTTTAAACCTGGGGACAAGGTCATCGTGCCTGCAATTACGCCAGACTGGAATTCGCTTGAGGCGCAGGCCGGGTATTCCATGCATTCCGGCGGCATGCTCGCGGGCTGGAAATTTTCCAACTTCAAGGACGGCGTATTCGGCGAGCTTTTTCACGTTAACGATGCGGACGGCAACCTGGCCCTGCTGCCGCCCTCCATTGACCCTGCCGAAGCCGTGATGTTGAGCGATATGGTGCCCACCGGCTTTCATGGTGCGGAACTGGCCGATGTGCAGTACGGCGATTCCGTGTTGGTGGTGGGCATTGGCCCTGTGGGCCTGATGGCTGTTGCGGGTGCGGCATTGCGCGGCGCTGGCGAAATTTTTGCTGTCGGCTCCAGGCCCCTGTGCGCAGAGGTTGCCCGTGAATACGGCGCAACAGCCATCATCAATTACCGGGATGGCGACATTGTCAGCCAGGTAATGGACCGCACCAAGGGCAAGGGAGTGGACAAGGCCATCATTGCCGGGGGCGATGTGGACACCTTTGCGGAGGTCATACGTGTGCTCAAGCCCGGCGGGCGCATCGGCAATGTGAACTATCTGGGATCCGGCGATTTCATCAAAATCCCGCGCATCGAGTGGGGCTGCGGCATGGGCCACAAGATCGTGGCGGGGGGGCTGATGCCCGGCGGCAGGCTGCGCATGGAAAAGCTGGCAAGTTTGCTGGTTCACGGGCGGTTGAGCGTTGCGCCCCTGCTGACCCACAGATTCAAGGGATTTGAGAATATTGAAAGCGCCTTACTCTTGATGAAGGACAAGCCGCGCGACCTGATCAAGCCTGTGGTTGTGGTGTAGTGCCCAGTAACGCTGAAGCTTGTCGGGCAACGCAATAAGCCCCGGCAGTTGCCAAATAAAAACCTCCCGGCATACCAGTGGCATGCCGGGAGGTTTTAACTTATGCGCAATGAGTTGCTAGTTGCCGCCCATCAGCCAGTTCATGGGAACGATCGAAAGGCTGGGGAAGAACATGAGCAGGAAGAGCATGACCACTTCCACAAGAATGAACGGCACAAGTTTGACGATGAGGTCGGCAAACTTGATGTGCCCGATGCCGCACACCACGTACAGCACCGTGCCCACCGGGGGCGTAATAACGCCGATGCCCAGGTTGAGCACAAAGAGCAGGCCGAAGTAGTACGGGTCGATGCCTGCCTGCTGGATCAGCGGGTAGAACACCGGCGCAAAGATCAGGATGTTGGGCGTGAGGTCCATGACCATGCCGATAAGGAACAGGAAGATATTGATGCTGATGAGCAGCAATATTGGGCTGTCAATAAGCGGCGAGAAGAGCGCGGTCATCTGGTTGGGAATCTGCGCAATGGTAATGAACCAGCCAACAGCCGTAGCCGTGGCCACGATCAGCATGACCACCGAGGTGGTGCGGGCCGCGCGGGCGCTCACCCGCAGCAGATCGCGGAAGGAAAGCTCGCGATAATACAGCACGCACACCAAAATAGCGTAAATGGCTGCAAACGCACCGCCTTCCGTGGGGGTGAAAACACCAAATCGAATGCCGCCAAGCAGCAGCACAGGCATCATGAAGGCAGGCGTGGAGTCAATAAGAATCTTGATGGCTTCTTTCTTGGTGAAGCGGATGGTTTCATTATAGCCATCCTTGCGCACCACAAAGAACCACACCACCATGAGGGCCAGACCGATAAGGATACCGGGCACCAGACCGATCATGAACAGTTTGGTGATGGAAAGACCGCTGACCGTAGCGCCAAGCAGAATAAAGTTGGTGCTGGGCGGGATGATGGGGCCAAGGATGGCACCGGAGGCGATAACAGCGCCCGCACGGCCAGGGTGGTAGCCCACCTGCTTCATCATGGGCAGCAGCAGCCCGCCAAGAGCGGCGGCTTCACCCACGGAGCTGCCCATCAGGCCAGCAAAGATGATACTGGCGATAATGGCCGCATAGCCAAGGCCGCCGCGTACCCGGCCAATCATGAGCTGGGCAAGCTGCACCACGCGTTTGGAAAGGCCGCCCTCCGCCATGATTTCACCGGCGAACACAAAGAAGGGAATGGCCATCAAGGGGTAGTTGTTGGCGCCGTCCAGCATGCTGCCGGGAATAATCATGGCATCCCACATACCCGAGTGCCACATGAGCACAATGGAGCACAACACAAGCACAATGGCCAGCGGAACGCCAATGAGCATGAAGAAGAAGAGGGAGCCGAGGAAAATAAAGAGTTCCATTCTTCTCTCCTAGCCCTTGTGAAAGGTGGATGCAGGTCTGCGAACCAGGCTCACAAGAGAGCGCAGTTCTACAATAAAGCCAACAAGAGCCATGATGGGCAGGGTGCCGTTGATAAAGGCCATGTTGACATTGGTTGCCACAGAGTAGGTATCAAGCGTTTGCAGCACGTTGACCACGCCGCCGTAAAACAGCAGGCCAAGGGCAAAAAGGCCGCATACCGATGCCAGAATATCCACAGCTTTACGCTTTGCGCCTTCCAGCGTGGTTACAAGCAGGTCAACGGCAATGTGCTTCTTGCAGATAAAGGCTTCAATAGCGCCGAAAAACGTAATGTACATAAAGAGAAAACGCGCCCATTCTTCGCTCGGCGGGTAGCTGGAAGAAAAGATGTAGCGCAGCAGGGCATTGTAAAACACAAGACCGATCATGCCCAGAAAGATGACGGCGCAGAATACTTCAAACAGCAATTGCCCCGTGGTTTCATGCTTGGGTTCCTGTTCCGGCTCAAGCAAGGCATGCACGCCCGGCGCATGGTCCGGCGGAAAATTTTTGGAAATGTCGTCGCTCATAACGAACCTCTGGAAAACGCTGCCCCAATCGCTGGCTACGCAGTGCCGTGCTGATGCTAGCAAGCCTGTTTGTGTACCCGCAGATGGCTGCGTGAAGAATTGTTGCAACCCCCGCTACCCAAAAAGGCCGCGGGGGTTTTGTCCATGAACTGCACAGGCCGGAAAAGCCTATACTTTTCCGGCCTGTAAAGCGGGGAACAATTATTTGGATTCGCGGTAGCTGGCGGCGCTGTCCAGAATGGCCTGGCAGTTGGGCACCGTGTCGTAAAAGAGCTTCCAGCTGCGCTTGCCGGCTTCAGCCATGTAATCGTGGAATTCCTTGCTGGGGGTATTGATGCTGCCCTTGTTGGCAAGGATGGTCGCCTTGGCTTTTTCGTCGCCTTCCTTAACCATCGCCCACACGTCATCGGCGGAGCGCTTGGCGGCTTCGTCAAACCACTTTTTGTCCTCGGCGGGCAGCGACTGATAGAACTTGTCGTTGATGTAGAGGGAGTGGATTACGAGGATGTGGCCGGTAAGGGTGATCTGGGGCGTGATTTCGTACATCTTGAGGCTGACGATGTCGGCCAGGGGGCTGTCGCCGCCGTCGATGACGCCCTGGTCAAGCGCGCCGGGCACTTCGGCAAAGGGCATGGGCTGGCCGCTGATGCCGCATTCCTTGGCAAAGTTGGTGTACAGGGGAATGTTGGGCACGCGCATGCGCAGGCCCTTTACGTCTTCCACGGTGACGATGGGCTTCTTGGTGTAGAAGTGGCGGAAGCCCAGGGGGAAGGCGTTCATGGTACGCAGGCCGGACTTTTCGGTGAAGCCTTCGTTGATAAGCTCAAAAGTCTTGCCTTCCATGGCGCGGCGGGCGTGGTCCAGATCATCGAAGAGCATGGGCGTTTCAAGCATGGCCATGGCAGGGTGCAGGGCAGAGGTCTGCGTACCGGTGGCGCACATCTGAATGATGCCCTTGCGGGTGGCGGCAATGTAGGCGTCTTCCTTGCCAAGCTGGCTGTTGGGGAAAACCTGCACTTCATATTTGCCGTTGGAAAGTTCGGCAAGATACTTGCCGAAAAGGTGCATACCGATGGTTTCCGGCTCGCCTTCGGGCTTCATGCCCGCGATCTTGATGATGGTCTTGGCTTCAGCGGCCTGGGCAAAACCAAGGGTCATGCCGCAAACAAGGCCCAGAGCAACAAGCAGAGCTACGATACGTTTCATCCTGTAAACCTCCTCGCTAGTAAAACTTAGATGCCGTTTGACAATGAAAACTTATCCCTGTCCACAGCAGGGGGGGCAATTATGACCAGCCGACGCGCCCACGTTTCCCAATACGTTCTGGTGCGTCAGACTCTGACGGGTCAAAAGCTGAGGCAAACTTAAGTGACGATCTACCTAAAATTCAACTGTTATTTGCAAAAAAAAGTTGAAGAAGCTCTTATATCCTGAATCCACGCCGAAATGATTGTTTTCAACAAAAATGTAGAAAGCTGAAACCTTGCCGCTTTTGCTGAAAATATGGCGACTACTACAGTTGATTTGTCAGTATGAATTTTTTTTTGAAAGAAAAGTTAGATAGTGTATGAAAATATTATTTAAAATTTATTAAATAATAAATTTAAGAACAATAAAATAAAATAGAATTATGTAGTTTTTTTAAAAAATGCCTGCCCAGAATTTTTTTAGCGTAAAAAATTTATTTTTATTTTAAAAAATAAATTTCAAAATGCCTTTGAAACATAAATAATAAACAAAATTTTTTAATATATCATACTTGGTCGTAATTATTGTGACAAATATATGACAATTTTGTGACAATTGCGTGGGCCATGTTTTCTGGAGGCTCCCCGCCATCTGCTCGTGTCCACAGATGGCAGCAGGGCAGGCAGTGAGAAGGCTGGTCAGCAACTGCGCATTACAACACCAGGGCACCTGACCGGGGAGCCATGTGCCCTGATGTTGTAATGCGCAGAGTGCTAGATTTTTTTGAGCTTGTATTCGCGGTTTCCCAGGCCCAGCGATTCGCCATAGCTGAGTTGTACCTGCCCGCAGGTGTGCGGCCAGCGGGCGGCGAACTTGTCTGCAACTGGCTGGGCCGAAGTCTCCGGATTGAGCGAAGGGGCTTTTGAAACAAGGTCAAAACAGGCCTGATCCAGGGCTACAGGGTCAGTGGAGGCCAGAATGCCTACGTCTGGTACCAGCGGCATGTCGCTCCAGGGTGCGCAGTCGCAGTCGGGAGTTACATTGAGCACAAAGTTGATGTAGCAAACACTCTTTTTGCGGCCTTTTACTGCCCCATAGGCGTATTCTGTCATGCGCTCAATAAATGGCTGCATCTCTGTTTCCCAGTCTATGCTAATTGCTTTTTCTGGGCAAACAGTAATGCATTCAAAGCAGCCGATGCATTTTTCAATGTCAACAAAGCTTTTTTTGCTTTTCATACTGAGCGCGTGCTGCGGGCACACCTTGACGCACTTGGCGCAGCCAACGCATTTTTTTTCACTGACAGATACGTGGGTGGCGTGTTGCTCTTTTTTGCCGCGCACGGCAGCGCCGCCCATGGCAAGGTTCTTGATCGCGCCGCCAAATCCCGCCATTTCATGCCCTTTAAAGTGTGACAACACCACCATTGCCGGGGCGCGGCGTATCTCTGTAGCGATATGCACGTCTTTGAAATGCTTGCCGTTGATGCGCACGGGCACGTCATTTTCGCCATACAGGCCATCGGCCAGAATGATTGGGGCGTGCACCACCGAGGGCGCAAAGCCATGGGCGTATGCCGTTTGCATGTGGTCAACGGCATTGTGGCGGCTGCCGGAATACAGGGTCGTTGTATCCGTCAAAAATGGTTTGCCGCCTGCTTCCATAATCTTGTTTACTACCTGGCGCACCAGAGTTGGGTTGAGGTGCGTGTCGTTGCCGTATTCGCCAAAGTGCAGCTTGATGGCGGTAAGTTCTTTTTTCTTGATGATTTTTTTCAGATTGAGCGCATCGCAGAGGCGCGCTACCTTGGCGATTTTGCTGTCCTCGTGCGACCGGCAGTGCATATCTGCATAATAAACTGTGGCGGGCATGGCGTGGCCTCCATGTGAGGATGTTTAAGGTACGGCAGGGCAGGGAATCTGGCACGGTTTTGCCCTGTGCAAAGCTGCAAAACACTAGCGCATGCCGCGCAGCCAAGGCAATAAGGCTGTCCGCAAGTATCGTTGACACGAGTCGCCATTAAGAATAGCGTAGTCCGGTTTTAATTTTTTCCACCCAGTCAGTTATGCATAGCTAAGGAGGCTTTATGGCCGTTTATGTCGTTGATCATCCTCTTGTGCGCCACAAGTTGGGCATTTTGCGCATGGGGGCCACCTCCACGCGCGAATTCCGTTCTGTTTCCAACGAGATTGCGCGTCTGCTCATTTACGAAGCTACCAAGGCCTTTCGTACAGAAAAGCACACTGTTGAGGGATGGGCCGGGCCGGTGGAAATTGAGGCCATTTCCGGCAAGATGGTGACTGTTGTTCCCATTCTTCGCGCTGGCCTTGGCCTCATGGACGGAGTGCTGGACATGATCCCAGGCGCCAAGATCAGCGTTGTGGGCCTGTACCGCAACGAAGAAACCCTTGAACCTGTTGAATATTACGTAAAGCTTGCTACCGATATGGATCAGCGGCTTGCCATCATCCTTGACCCCATGCTGGCAACCGGCGGCTCCCTTATTGCCGCCATCAGCCTGCTGAAGCGCCACGGTTGCAAACAGATTTGCAGTCTCAACCTTGTGTGCGCGCCCGAAGGGATTGCCAAAGTCAAGGCCGCCCACCCGGATGTGGACATCTACACCGCCGCCATTGACGACCATCTGAACGAAAACGGTTATATCATTCCTGGTCTCGGCGATGCCGGCGACCGTATCTTCGGAACCAAGTAGCGAGGGGCCCCATGAGCACAGCCAGTACGCGGCGCGAGATTGCACCCACTGACTATAATTTTCGCTTCAGGGATTGTCTTATAGGCGCGCAGATGCTCTTTGTGGCCTTTGGCGCTCTGGTTCTTGTTCCCCTGTTGACCGGGCTTGACAGCAACGTGGCTCTTTTCACCGCAGGTGTGGGCACTTTGCTGTTTCAGGTCTGCACGCGGGGCAAGGTACCCATTTTTCTTGCTTCGTCCTTTGCCTTTATTGCGCCCATCATTTACGGCGTTCAAACCTGGGGCATGGCGCAAACCCTTGGCGGGCTTGTTTGCTCCGGTCTGGTGTATTTTCTTTTGAGCGGGCTTATCCGCTGGCGCGGTACGGATGTGGTGCTGCGTGTGCTGCCGCCCATTGTGACCGGCCCGGTCATTATGGTTATCGGCCTTATTCTTGCCCCGGTGGCTGTGCACATGGCCCTGGGCAAAACAGGCGATGGCGCGGTTGTGCTGGTGCCCGAAAACACGGCCCTGTGGATTTCCATGACATCGCTGGCCGTTACCGTGCTGGTGTCGCTCATGGGCAAGGGCTTTTTGCGCCTCATGCCCATTTTGTGCGGCATTGCGGCTGGGTTTATTGTTTCGATGTTTTTCGGCGTGGGCGATTGGACAAAGGTTGCCGCAACCCCCTGGCTGCAGATGCCCTCGTTCACCTTCCCCGAGTTTGCCTGGGAGCCCATACTTTTTATCATGCCCATTACGCTTGCCCCGGCCATTGAGCATTTTGGCGATGTTGTCGCCATCAGCTCCATTACCGGGCGCGATTACCTTAAAGATCCCGGCGTTCACGCCACCATGTTTGGCGATGGCGTTGCCACCATGGCTGCCGGTTTTGTGGGTGGCCCGCCCTGCACCACCTATGCCGAAGTTATCGGTGCAGTGAGTCTTACTCGGGTGTTCAACCCCGCCGTGATGACCTGGGCGGCCATGTGCTCAATCTTGCTGTCGTTTGTGGCAAAAATCGGCGCGTTTCTTGGTTCCATTCCCGTGCCTGTTATGGGTGGCATCATGATTCTGCTGTTCGGCGCGATCATGGTTGTGGGCCTGAACACGCTGGTGCGGGCTGGCAAGGATCTGATGGAACCGCGCAACATGATCATTGTTGCGCTCATCATCATCTTTGGCGTGGGCGGCATGCAGTTCAGCATTGGTTCGTTCAAGCTTGGCGGCATCGGCCTTGCCGCGGTTACGGGCGTATTGCTCAACCTGCTGTTGCCCAGAAGCCGCACCTAGATGCAGAGCTTTTCGGCGTGGATTTTTATAAGGTTCGCGCTGATCAGGCGCGGCATATGGCTGACCTTGCCTGATCCCTGTTCTATGCGATTCGGCTGATGGGTTTTGTCTGTTTGCGGGCGGCATGGCGTTCTTCGCCGTGCCGCCCTGCTTTTTGGCAAAGTCATTGTGCAGCAAGTGTGGCGGAGGCAAGTGGCATGCGGGCCGCCCTGCGCATTCAGGGCTATGAAATTTTTAGGGATTGCCGCACTTGGTATCAATATTACACGGAGTTGATAGATATGCCATGCATTATATTTTATCAATTGGGCAAGTGCTGTAGATAATATACTGCAATAATAATTTATCATCACAGGTAATTATGGTAATTATGTCTAGCTACTAAATCAAATAGTACATTTTTAAATAAATACTGCGTAGAAACTTTTTCTTTTGCCAGTAAATAGTTATATTAATGAGAAAGGTGTAGTAATTTTTTTTACAAATATTATTTTTTTAATAAAAATATATTAAATATATATAAAACAGTATAATTAAAGTGTAGCTTAAAACATCTGTACCTGAGCAGAGAAAATCGGTATAGAGATATCCCCAAGTTTGGATGGGCCTGCCAGCCAGCAGACCATTGTCAAAATCCCTTTTCTTTTTTGGGTAAATCCCGAGTCGCCAATGCAGCGTAGTAGTAATCATCAGTCCTGGGAATGGGTAGCCGGGCCAGATTTGTGTTATTGCGACGATGTCCCCTTCAAGTCCGCAATTCTTGGCATTCCAACGGTAAAAGGGCAGTCCCTGTTTTTCGGTATGGATGCCGCTGACCAGCAGATGGCCATGGAAACCCTCATGGATGAATATGGCGAGCCGCGCGCCTTTTCAAACGTGATCGGCCATTATGTGCGGAAAAGTGATGGGGTTCTGTTTCTGCTGGAAATGAGCGGAGAACCTCTGTTTGATGATGGTTACGGCCTGATGGGATTTAAAGGCGTAGAGCGGGTTATTGCCAACATTGCCCTGTATTCTGCGGGAATTTCCACGGCCATTGACCTCGATACCATCTATGCCACCGCCCCCATTGCCATGTGCGTTGTTGACCGCAACGGCGTGCTTATTTCTGCCAACGAGCACCATGTGCAACTATCCGGCCGGTCATTGTTTGATACGAGCGGCGCGCATATTTCTTTGTTGCACCCGGAACTGGAAGCAAACATCCAGAGTGACTTTTGCAATCTTGATGCCGGGGGGCGGGTTTCTGACCATGAAGTAAGAATCGACAACAGGGATTATGCTGTTTCTGTCACACCGGTTCGCAATGCCTCCGGTGGCATCACAGCGCTTTCGCTGGCGTATTTTGATATTACAGAGCGCAAATCGCTGGAACGCAAACTCAAGGAAGCCAACGAGCGCCTGCGCCATATGTCCATCCACGACCACCTCACGGGCGCGTATAACAGAAGATTTTTTGACGCCATCCTGCGCAGGGAGGCTGCCGTGTGCAACCGCCGCGCGGGCAACCTCTCTGTGATCCTCATAGATATCGACTTCTTCAAGTTTTATAACGACAAGTACGGGCATCAGGCCGGCGACGAATGTCTGGTCCAGGTCGCCAGAACCATGAAGGATTCGCTGGAAGATATGGGGGGCGAGCTGTTCCGCTATGGCGGCGAGGAGTTTGCCGTGGTGCTGCCTGAATGCGGTGACCGCAACGCCCGTGAGGTGTGCGAAGCTTTGCGGGCAGCAGTGTGTGATCTCAAAACGCCCCACGCGGGCAGCGATCGCAATTATGTGACCATAAGCGCCGGGGTGGCCACAGTGCAGAGCCGCTTTGAAAAGGTATCGCCTTCCCAGCTTGCAGCCAAAATCCTTGAAGCCGCCGACAAGGCGCTTTACGAGGCCAAAAATTCAGGGCGCAACAGGGTCAAGGCCAGCACAGTATAAAGCCTTTATCTGGCACTACCTTTATGTTTTCCTGCCGCATCCCACTTTGGGAGGGCAGGATTTTTTTGTGGCATTTTGGCGTCAGTTTACCATTTCCCCGTCCCTTCCACTTAGTATCTGCTTGGCGGCTGTCGCCTGCAAAGCCTGCGCTCTACCTTTTGCCCTGTTTATTGCTGCCTGTGCCGGGGCATACGCAGGGTCGCGCCAGCAGTTTCTCAACGTGTTCTGTCATAAAATCCAGAAGGGTTCGCACACGCAGGGGCAAGCCTTTTTGCACAGGGTAAACCACATGGGCGGGCAGTTCACGCGCGCGCCATTGAGGCAACAGGCGCACCAGCCGCCCCGCGAGAAGCTGGCCCGGTATGGTGTCGCTGGCGCAAAAAGGGAGGTTTTAGCGTCTCTTTTTGTGTTTGCAAGGACTTGTGGACTAAGGTCAGCCGCAAAGCGCCGCCGTTTGAGCGCGGATTGTTACAGTTAAATGGTACATGTCGGTTTAAGGATTTGATTTCAGCCTGTTAGCAGTATTACGGCATCGCACAAAAGCCCGATAACCTTCACTCTGCCAGCACACAAACCCTCTGGATTTTTTCTATAGTGCAGACCATGCAATACCCAGTACGCATCCGCATCATTTCAGGCAACGCTGTAAACGGCGGATGTGTCGCGCCGTTACGGCAACGTAGTTGCTGACGGCGTGATGATGGCGGAATCGCGAATGGCCACAGCACATTCAGGAGGAAGCCGCATGTTCCCAAGCCCAGACGGAAAGCAGAGTGAATCCAGCCCGTTCAATGCCTCGTTCTGCGTAGATCTGCACGTCCATTCCCGCCATTCAACCTGCCCATCGCAGTGGATTTTGCAAAAGATCGGCTGCGGCGAAAGTTACACCCCTCCCCGCAAGATTTACGACATAGCCCGAGCAAGGGGCATGGACTACGTTACGATTACAGATCACGATACCATTGCTGGCGCGCTGGAAATCGCCCATTTGTCGCAAACCTTCATCAGCGAAGAAATTTCGGCCTTCTTTCCTGAAGATAAGTGCGAGATTCATGTGCTCGCCTGGGATATCACGGAATCGCAGCACCGGGAGATAACCCAGCTCAGGGGCAACATCTTTGAGCTTGTTCCCTATCTGATGGGGCAGGGCATTGCCCATGCCTGCGCGCACCCCCTGTGCGCGGCCAATAACCGGTTGACCCTGGGCCATGTGGAGCAGCTCATACTGCTGTTTTCAGTTTTTGAGCTCAACGGCGCGCGTAATAATGTGCAGAATGACGCGCTGCGCCAGATTGTGGCCGACCTGACCCCGGAAGCCACAGCCAGAATGGAAGAAAAACATGGCCTTGACGCGCTTGTTGCCCAGCCCTGGCGCAAGAGCTTTGTGGCCGGATCTGACGACCATTCCTCCTGCAATATCGCTAGAAGTTCCACAGTGATAGACGTTCCCCGCGCGGAACTGGGCTGCTCGGGCCACGCCCCGGCTTCGGCCCTGCTGCGGGCGGTCATGGCAGGGGGCACCACGCCCCGGGTCATCCCTGCAACGCCGCTGGGCTTTGCCCATAATCTGTATGCCATCGGTTACCAGTTCTATAAAAATTCCACTGGCCTCGCGCAGGATATCAACAACAGCACCGTGCTGCGCTTTGCCGAAAACATGCTCACGGGCAAGCCAGATACGCGCACCCGCACTATCAAGACGCGCGTCATGTCCATCGGCGGATTTTTGCTAAACTGCGGCAGATGGGTGTCCCGCTCTGAAAAAAGTATGCAGGAAAACATGCTTGAGGCGGCTGGCAGGGCCATTGCCCAATCGCCGGAGCTTGCCGTGGCGGCGGACAGCGTCAACGTCATTGTGCCGCAGGAGCGCATGCCCCGGCGTGAGGCGCTGCTGGCCCGTTTTGTGGGTGATGTGGCGGAAAATGTGCAGCTTGCCTGCGCCAATTCCGTTTTGTCCGATGTGCTCAAGGGAAATTTTTTCAATGTGTTCAAGCTGGTGGGAGCCATGGGATCGCTCTACGCCATGCTTGCCCCTTACGGCATCGGCTATTCGCTTTTTGCGCAGGATAAAATGTTTACGCGCGAATGCCTGCGTCGTTTTCGTCCAAGGGGTGCCAGATCCGACACGGCGGCGGACAAGGCCGCCATTGCCCATTTTACGGATACCTATCTTGAAGTGAACGGCGTTGCCAAAACCCTGCAATCCATGCTGCCCCTGGCGCGGGAGCAGGGCAAAAAAATGGATATCCTGACCTGCGCCCGGCCAGAAAATGTGGAAGGCCGGCACACCGATGGCCTTGGCCCCATAAATTTCAACCCCACGGGCAGCTTTTCCATTCCTGAATATCCAGAGCTGACACTGCACTATCCGCCCGCGCTTAAAATTGTGCAGCACTGCTATGAGAGCGGCTATACCCTGCTGCACTCCGCAACGCCCGGCCCCATGGGGCTTGCGGCCCTGCTGACGGCAAAAATGCTCAAGCTGCCCATCCACGCCACCTACCACACGGCATTTCCGCAGTATATTTTGGAGCTGACGGGCGACACATCGCTGGAAGAAGCCACCTGGCGCTATGTGTACTGGTATTATAACCAGATGGATGTGGTTTTTGCGCCCTCGGCTGCCACCATGAAGGAACTGATCTCCCACGGTCTGCCAGAGGAAAAAATCCGCCTCTATCCCCGCGGGGTGGACTCCTCGCGCTACACGCCAGCCTGGCGCAACAGCGGGAGGGAAAGCGCTCAGGGTACACGTTTTTTGTATGTGGGGCGGCTCTCAAGAGAAAAAAGCGTCAGCCGTCTTGTGGATGCCTTCCGGATGGTGCTGGAGCATATCCCCGGTGCGCAGCTGACCATTGTGGGCGACGGCCCGCAGGCTGGGGAACTTCAGGTGCAGGCTGCGGACATGCCCGTGACGTTTACGGGCTATCTGAGCGGGGCAGCGCTGGTGCAGGCCTATGAAGAAGCCGACATCTTTGTTTTCCCCTCAACCACAGATACATATGGAAAGGTTGTGCTGGAGGCGCAGGCTGCGGGGCTGGCAGTGGTGGTGAGCGGACAGGGCGGCCCCAGAGAGAACGTGGTGCCGGATAAAAGCGGCATAGTGGTGCGGCAGGAAACGGCAGAGGCCTATGCCTCGGCCATGGTGGCCCTGGCAAGCGATGAGGCCATGCTGTTTGCCATGAAGCGCGAGGCCCGCTGCTATGCAGAATCGCGCAGCTCGCAGAAGGCCTTTGCTGCCCAGTGGAAGCTCATTGAGACCCTGACGCCGCAAGCCTGCTGGTAGCCAGCCTTGCGGCATAATGCAGGGTCAATCTGGCAAGTCCTGTACAACGCAGGCGCTGTAACTAACCGTCTGGACAGCATACCGCCGCAAGACGGGGTTTGATATCACCTGACCGCCCTTGGCAGAATGCCTGGGGCGGTTTTCAGTCGCTGATTCTGTTCACAAGGCGGGCCAGCACATCGGGGCCGTCCTTGAGGAGCCTTTCGCGCATGGCCGAAGCCTCGCTGAAGGTAATTTCCGCAAGCAGGTCTTTGCCTTTATCCGGATTGCTGGAAATGATGGCTTCAAAGGTCTGGGCCACAGCTTCCTCATCACGGCCAGTCAACTGGCTGAGGGCACCAATCAAAACATCAACTCTGCGCATGAAAATTATCCTTAAGCCTGATGCGTTTTGACATTTCAAATTTCTGGGCAGGGGGTTGCCGCATCCCAGATGGTGAACATACTGAAATAGCAGGTTTATCCCTTGCCCGGTGTATAGCGTTTACAGCACCTGCGGGCAAGCCCGGATGTGTAAAAGAAATGTGAACATTGCGTATTTGTAGCAGAAAATGCCGTGGGTTGCTGGCTGAGCGGCTAAAAAGTGTTTGTCTGCACGACCAGTAATCTGGCCTACGCAGGCCCGCCCAGTAACAATGGTATGTCAAAATGCGCTGATTCGGCAGCAGATAGCGAGCGCGTGATGCGCAGGCCAATGTAGCGCGTGAGGTCAACAAACTGCGGCTGAATGGTGCGTCCATCCGGGTCTCGCGCCACAAGAACGCAGGGTTGGGCGGGAAAATTGGGGTTGGAGCGGCACACAATGCCCTGGTGTTCGTTTGAGAGTTCCACAGCAGTACCCACGGGAAAAATGCCCACCATCTTGATGAAGCGTTCCACATAGCCGGGTGCCCAGGCCTGGCCGCGCATTTTGTACATCATGCCTAGAGCCTTGTTGGGGGCCAATGCTCCTTTGTAAACACGCTTGGACGAAAGCGCGTCATACACATCGCTGAGCGAAAGAATACGTCCAAAAACGCCAATCTGCTTGCCAGAAAGCCGATTGGGATAGCCCGTACCATTGTGCTTTTCGTGGTGCTGCGCGATGCCTTCAATGGCTTCATGCTCAACACTTGAAAACTGTTTGATTTTTTCAACACCAAGCAGCACATGCGACCGCATGACCTCAAATTCCTGAAACGTCAGGGAACGGGGCGCGGTGAGAATTTCGTTGGGAATCAGCGCCTTGCCGTAATCGTGCAGCAGCCCGGCCAGCCCGACGTTGTGCAGGCGGTCATCGGGCATGCCCAGAAAATTGGCAAAGGCCACGGCAAAAATGGTTACGTTGACGCTGTGGGCGTAGGTGTATTCGTCTGTTTTTTTGAGCAGAGAAAGCGTCACCAGCGCGTCAACGTTGCGCGAAAGGCTTTTGATGATGTCGCCTACCAGCGGGCGCGCAAAGGTAAGGTCAAGCGCGCCGCCTCTGGCGGATTCGAGAAAGTTTTTCACATTCTCATAGGCGTCTTCATAAATTCTGTTGGCAGCCTGTAGTTCTATGGCAAGGGGGGTGTTTGGCTGGGGAGCAGCGGAATTTTCGTCGCGTGAGCGTTCCGGGTCGTAGTATGCTTCGGCAAATCCCTGAAGGATTATGCCGTTGATCTCGTCGTCCGAAGCCAAAATTCCCTCCTGCATATACAGCAGAGGGGCTTTCAGCCATGATATCCCGGGATCAATAATATACATCCCCGGGCGTAGGGTTGAAACGGGTATTTTGATGTGGGACATGTGGTCTTGATCGCCTGGATATAAGTTTTTGCCTTGATTTTCGCAGATAGCAAACCCCGCAGTAATGCCCACGCAAGGCCAACACGCCGCCGCAAATAGATTTTGAAATTATGCGATATTTGAAAAATAAATTCAACACGCAATTTGCTGAGAATTAATTCTTATGATTACAGGTGAGTATAGATGGCGCTCGTCACGGTTGTGGGCCGATTGTGTAAAGGATATAGACCTGTTTGGCAGAAAAAGGCTTCACCATGTGTGCAGCGCACTAATCTGTAAGCTATGGTTCCCCAAAGTTGCTGTTTGACGCCGTAGTGCGGCGCAGGAGTTTCCCTCTATGTTCAGCTCAGTCAGCTTGGTTTTGCGGTTGCGGCATACCGTTGCTCTTTCGGCAGGCGTGTTTTGCATTTTAGCGGGCATATGCGCTGCCCTGGTGGGGCAACCCGCAGTTGCTGCTCCTGTTGCTGCAGATGCGGCGTCTGCTGTCCCGGCTATTGCTTCGTCTGCTCCGGCCCCCTCATGGGCGCCCGATGCGCAGGATGCCCGCAAGGCTTTGCGCAACGATGCAACCCCGCCCGCCAAACGCGAACCTTCAGTGATGCTTCCACCGCTCGGCCCTGACGCGGTGGGTACCATCCGGCGGGTTGCGCTGGCCGATGGGGTCAAGGTGGTTGCCCTTACCTTTGATCTTTGCGAGCTGGATACCGTCACCACCGGCTGCGATATGGATATTCTCGGTTTTTTGCGGGCCGAGCATATCCCGGCCACGCTCTTTATGGGCGGCAAGTGGATGCGCACCCATTCCCGCCGGGTGCTGCAAATCATGACCGAGCCGCAGTTTGAAATAGCCAACCATGCGTGGTCGCACGGCAATTTTGCCCTGCTTTCGCCAGCTGGCCTGCGCGCCCAGGTTTTGTGGACGCAGGCCCAGTATGAGCTGCTGCGCGAGGAGGCCTTGCGCGAAGCCAGGGCGCAGGGCCGCCCGGAGCCTGTCATTCAGCCCGTGCCCACGCTGTTCCGTCTGCCCTACGGGCGTTGCAGCGACCAGTCTTTACAGGCGCTGGCAAAGCTGGGCATGCAGGTGGTGCAGTGGGATGTGGTGGCGGAATCCGGCGCGGACAATACCAATATCGAGCATGCGCGGCGCGAGGCCCATCTGGTTGCCTCGAAGGCCAAACCGGGCTCCATACTGCTGTTCCACGCCAATCTTGTGCCCAAGGGTTCGGCGCAATTGTTGCGCGAGACTGTGGCGGAACTGCGCCGTAGAGGCTACAATTTCGTTTCTGTGAGTTCCCTGCTGGGCATGGGGGGGCCGCAGCGCACCATGAACGGCTATTTTACATCGCCGGGCGACAACAAGGCGCTGGACAGCAAATTCGGTGTTGACGGCACCGGGCGGCATACGCCCTTTAACGGCGAGTAGCCCTTCGCCCGAAACAGGAAGCAAGGAAATCCCTTCGTGAAGCAATACCTTTTTTTTGATCTTGATGGCACGGTGACAGACTCCAAAACTGGCATCATCCGCTCTGTGCAGCATGCCCTGAAGTATTTTGATGTTACCCGCGCTGACGATGAGCTGCTGTATTTTATCGGTCCCCCGCTGAAGGATTCGTTCGGCAAGCTGTTTGGGGGCGATGTGGCCAAGGCTGATCTGGCCGTGCAGAAATATCGAGAATATTATTCGGTCACGGGTATATTTGAAAATGCGCTTTATGACGGCGTGGCAGACATGCTGACCGATCTGCGGCGCGAGGGCCGGGTGCTGTCGCTGGCTACATCCAAGCCGGAACCCTTTGCCCAGCGTATTCTGGAGCATTTTGGCATTGCCAGCCTGTTTGACCATGTGGCGGGGGCGGAGCTGACCGGCCCGCGCAACAGCAAAACGTCCGTGCTGCGGCATGCCTGCGGCCTGTGCGGCGTTGCGGATATGGCGCAATGCCTGATGGTGGGCGACCGGAAACATGACATTCTGGGCGCGCATGCCGTGGGTATGGACGGCGTGGGCGTACTCTATGGCTACGGTTCGCGCGGCGAACTTGAAGAAGCCGGGGCGGACAAGTTGTGCGAAGACGTTCCCGCCCTGCGGCGACTGCTCCTTGCCTGATATCTTCTCAGAGGTTACTTTTTGCATCATCGAGGTTTGGCGATAGCAAGAGGTAACCGTCAACGTGAACCTAGTATCGTGAATAGCACTATTATAGGTGATAACTGTCATGTATTACGCAACAATATGTGCAATAGCGAAAAATGAAGAGTCTTTTATCAAAGAGTGGGTAGAGTATCATTTACTCACAGGCTTTGAACATATTTATATTTATGATAATAATAGTCGCGTGCCAATTTCAGAAGCGCTGTCTGAGTATATAGATAGTAGTTTGGTAACTGTCATTAATTCCACACGCGATGTAGATCCGCAACGCATTGCGTACATGGATTGTTTGCAGAAGTATGGAAGCCAATGTAAGTGGATGGCATTTATTGATATTGATGAATTTATAGTGCCGAAATCAGAACATGATATCCGCGATATTCTTGACAGATATATTGACTATGGCGGTTTGGCGATTCATTGGAAAATATTTGGATCAGGTGGACACCGGACAAGACCTAATGGCGGTGTTATAAAGAATTATAATAAAGTTATTTCTTTTGATAGTCATATAAAATCAATTGTACAACCGTCAAAAGTCGATAAGGTTTTTACTCCTCACAGTTTTGGATACCGCGATGGAAGCTTTTGCGTGAACGAAGATTATGTTCCCGTTGCTTCATACCAATCATACCACATATCCAGAACTGTCCAGATAAATCATTATTACTACAAATCTCTGGAAGACTTTAAGGATAAGATTAAACGCGGCCGTGCAACAAGCCGTGACAGAGATTATGATGCTGCTCTTGCTGAATTTGCCATGCAGGAATCTCAGGAGGGGGAACTGGATCAGGGCATTCAGTCTCTTGTGGAACAAAAGAAATCTTGCATGCCGACATTGTACGACATCCGTAAGAATGTATCTGAATGTCAGAAGGCGCTGATTGAATTTGAATCATTGATAACTGACTGCATATCAATAAATAAAATTGGTCTGGCATTGAATGTTATACGGATATGCAGCAGGTATTATGACGTTCCGATAGTCTGGTTGTTGGCGGCAAGGGTTCATTTGCTGGCTGAACATTATGCGGAATGCTTGCACTACCTTCAGAAGCTGCTTGCTGATGCTGATAATCCCTTGAGGGCAGGAGCTTATAGCTGTCTTGCCGACTATTACCAGCATCTCCAAAATACCGATGCCACCAATAGCCTGCACCGGGCTTTGGCGTAAGAGGCGAAGCCTCACAAGACCTTTGTATGCCCAGAACAAAAAAACTCCCCGCAAGCGGGGAGTTTTTTTGTTCAATATGTCGGTAAACTGTATGGCAGGCGTTTAGCCCAGATCCCAGTCCAGCCCGAAGGTGTCGTGCAGAATGCGCACGGCAAGCTCAACGTATTTTTCCTGAATCAGAATGGTAATTTTGATTTCAGAGGTGCTGATCATAAGGATATTGATGCCTTCCTGAGTCAGTGCGGCAAAGGCCCGCGCGGCAACTCCGGAATGGTTGCGCATGCCCACGCCGATGGCGGAGACCTTGGCCACGCTCACATCGTGCAGCACTTCGCGCGCGCCGGTCTTCTGGGCGACTTCTTCCATCATCTGCAAGGTCTGCTTGAGATCCTTGCGCGAGATGGTGAAGGTCATGTCGGTATGGCCATCCTGGCTGGTGTTCTGCACGATCATGTCGACCAGAATGCCCTTTTCGGAAAGAGGGCCAAACACCGCCGCAGCCGTACCGGGCACGTCGGGAAGGTCGCGCAGGGTCACGCGGGCCTGATCTTTATCATATGCAATGCCGGAAACGAGTACGGCTTCCATGGTGGAGTCCTCCTGAGTGACAAGCGTGCCTGGATCATCACTGAACGTAGAGCGCACGCGCACGGGAACCTTGTATTTTTTGGCAAATTCTACCGAGCGGATATGCAGTACCTTGGCCCCCATGCTTGCCATTTCAAGCATTTCTTCATAAGCAACGCGGTCCATTTTGCGGGCCGTGGAGCAGATGTTGGGGTCGGTGGTGTAAACGCCGTCAACGTCGGTGTAAATGTCGCATTCCACAGAGCCGAGGGAGGCGGCAAGCGCCACAGCCGAGGTGTCCGAACCGCCGCGCCCGAGGGTGGTGATGCGGCCATCTTCTGTGCAACCCTGAAACCCGGCGACCACAAGCACATCGTAGTCGTTAAGGTATTTGCGCAGGGAATTGCTGTCGATGGAGCGAATGCGCGCACGGCCAAAATCGTTGTCCGTGGTGATGGGAATCTGCCAGCCGAGCAGCGAGCGGGCGCGGATGCCCGCATCTTTGAGCAGCATGGTGAACAGGCTGATGGAAACCTGTTCGCCAGTGGAAACGAGCGAATCAACTTCCGCGCGGTCAGGCGTGGAAGACCATTCATCAGCAAGGGCAAGCAGCTTGTTGGTGTCGCCAGCCCGCGCCGAAAGCACCGCAATGACCTTATACCCCTTGGCAAGGCCTCCCAGCACTTTCTCTCGTACCTGCTTCATGCACTCCAGCTTGGCAACAGAAGTGCCGCCAAATTTCTGGACCAAAATTTTCATGCCTGTATCCATTGTCCTCAATCCTTGATGGGTACAACAGGTCAGCCCACCCCGGAACTGGTTACCCGTGGTCAGGACTGTCCACAGGCCAATTTCGGCGCAGGTGGCGCAAAAGCTCAGCGGCAATCGGGCCATGAGCTTGCAGCGTCAGTAGGCGACCTTCTTCGCACGGTTGCACCGAGATGTCCAGATAATCTTGCGGCATTTCCGCCTCGGGCAGGTATTCCGACCATTCCAGCACCGACAGGATTTTCGGATTATCCAGACCTTCGGCAATTTCATCAGGCAGGCTGCCGGGGCTGCGATACAGATCGCTGTGTATGACAGGCGGCTGGGTAGGGTAGTAGTTGCAGAGCGTAAAGGAAGGGCTGCCCACCTCGGCCTGATCGCCGCCGGGCATGGCCTCCACCAGGGCGCGGGTGAGCGTGGTTTTGCCGCTGCCAAGCGGGCCACGCAGCAACAATGCCGCAATGCCGCAGGTGGCGACAGCCTCGGCAAGCATATGCCCTAGGCGGTTGGTATCAGAAAGATTGCGCAGGATTATCTGGGCCATGGCAGAATGTCGTCCTTTGATTCACTGGCTGCCATGCAGGCAGAGAGGCCTTGCGGCAATGCATCCGCCACTGCCGAGGGCGTATTGCCCCTGAGGGGCCATTGTTCGGCAAGGCTTTTGCCCGCAAGGGCATGCAGGGCCGCTGCCTGCCCGGCCAGCATGTGGGATGAGGTCAAAGTGTGGTTTGCGGTATTGTTGTGCACTTGCGCTTGCTCTTTTGCGGCCTGCATGCCGGGCAGCATTCTGGCAAGCAGCCCGCCAGCGCAGCCCGCCAGCACATCGCCCGAGCCGCCAACCGCAAGCTGCGGCACATCGTAGGGGCAGAGCAGGGTTGGCGCGTCAGCCTGCCCGATGAGGCTTGCCGCTCCTTTAAGAATAATTACGCCGAGGCAGAGGCCGCGCAGGCGCTCAAGCGCGCCTTGCCGGTCTGCCTGAACATCCGCTGCGGAACAGCCCAGCAGGGTTGCCGCTTCACCGGGGTGGGGCGTCAGAATATCGTCTGCGGTTATGCGGTCGAGCAGGTCTTGCCGCCCGGCCAGCAGCACCAGGGCATCGGCGTCAAATACCGTGGGCGGTCTGTGGTCCAGTGCCAAAAGAGCTTCAACAAAGGCCGCAGCGTCCTGCCCCCGGCCCATGCCGGGGCCGACCACAAGGGCAGCGCAGCGCTTTGCCAGTTCCACAAAATTTTGCGGCAGGCGGGCGGGCCACTGGCGTTCGCTCTCGCCCAGCGGCAGGGTCATTATTTCGGGCCAGCCGTTCTTGATATCCGCAATGCCAGCACCAGGCGCAGCGGCAGTTACAAGGCCAGCGCCTGCGCGCAGTGCCGCGCGGGCGGCAAGATGCGCTGCTCCGCCAAGACCGGGCGCGCCCCCAACCACCAGCACATGACCGTAGGAGTTTTTGAAGCCGCCGGGCCGAATCGCCGCAAGTGGGGCGAGGCAATGCCCGTCAGCAACGTAAAAAGAGCAGGGAGCCTTGCGCCGTGCGGCAAGGGGAATGCCGATGCTGCGTACGTGCAGCGCGCCTGTCCAGTGGTGCGCCTCGGGCAGGGCCATCCCCGGCTTGGCGGCCGCAAAGCTGACTGTGGCCGTGGCGCGCACTGCTTCCGGCATGGGCAGGCCGGTGCGTCCGTCCAGCCCCGAGGGAATGTCAAGCGCCAGCACAAAGGGGCGGTTTTGCAAGGAATTAACCGAGCGCACAAGCTCCAGCGCATCCGGTCGCAATTGGCCGCTGAAGCCTGTACCCAGCAGACCATCCACAAGGATGTGGGGTAGCTTCGCCCTTTGGAAGACCGCCGGGCGGCAGCGTTCAAAGGCAACTTCTGCGGCTCTGGCAATGCGCACATGCTTGCCGCAGGCTCCCTTGCAGGCGGCAAGAGGCCGCGTGTGCAGCACCAGCGGTTCCGCGCCCGCGTCCAGCAAATGCCGCGCAAGGCATGCGGCATCGCCGCCGTTGTTGCCGCTGCCCATAAGCAGCCAGACACGCAGACCCGCCAGCCGTGGCTGGTATTCGTGCAGAACGTCAAAGGCCGCTCTGGCGGCATTTTCCATCAGCAGTTCTTCGGGCAGGCCAAGGGCCATGGCTTCCGCATCCCACTTGCGCATTTCTGCAGGCAGGGGAAGGGGAGGGAACAGATCGTCAAATGAGGTGGGCATGATTATGCCTCCAGCACCACAACCGCCACGGCGGCATTGCGGTCATGACTTATGGAAATGTGGGCGGCGCGCATGCCCAGAGCTTCGGCCCGCGCAAGGGCGGGGCCGTGCAAATGCAGTTGAGGCTGCCCCAAAGGGCCGCGCAGCACCTCAATATGGTGAGGGCCAATCCCCTCGTTAAAGCCAGTGCCGAGCGCCTTGACCGCAGCCTCTTTGGCAGCAAACCGACCGGAAATGTAGGCAATGGGGCTTTCCGGCACGAGTTCCAGTTCATCGGGGGTAAGGATCTTTTGCAAAAAGCGCTCTCCAAACCTGTCGTAACTTGCCTTGATACGTGCCAGTTCCGTAATGTCAGTCCCAATGCCTATGATCATCAGTTATCCACCATATACAGTACGGGCAAAATGTACTGCAAACAGGGCTGTTGCCCATTAAAAAAAATTAGCGTATTGCTTGCCTTTCAACCTAAACTATTCTGACCCGTTCCCCGCTGTAACGTCAAGCGCGCTGGCTGTGGGAACGTACGGAGAAATTTTGTATGAAGTTGTGCATTATCGGGACCGGCTATGTTGGCTTGGTCAGCGCCGCGTGCTTTGCTGAAATGGGTAATACCGTGACCTGCGTGGATGTTAACCCGGCTGTTGTGGAAAAGCTCAATGCCGGTTCCGTGCATATTTTTGAACCCGGTCTTGAACCCATGGTTCGCCACAGCCGCACTGATGGCCGTCTCAAGTTTACTACCCGTCTTGAAGATGGCATTGCGGATGCCGACTGCGCCTTTATCTGCGTTGGCACCCCGCCCCAGCCCGATGGTTCCTGCGATCTGAGCTACGTGCGTCAGGTGGCTGGCGAAATTGGCCGTCACATGCAGAACGACCTCGTGGTTGTGGACAAGTCCACGGTTCCCGTGGGCACCGCTGACGAAGTACGCGCTCTTGTGGAAAAAGAGCTTGCCGCGCGCGGCGTGTCCTACAAGGTGGACGTGGTTTCCAACCCCGAGTTCCTCAAGGAAGGCGACGCCATCTCCGACTTCATGAAGCCCGACCGCGTTGTGCTTGGTACGGATTCTGAACGCGCCGCTTCGCTGATGCGCGAACTGTATTCGCCCTTTGCCCGCACCCGCGACAAGATCATCGTCATGGGCGTACGCAGCGCAGAAATGACCAAGTATGCGGCCAACTGCATGCTTGCCACCAAGATTTCCTTTATCAACGAAATCGCCACCATTTGCGAAAAAGTGGGCGCGGACGTACGCGATGTGCGTACCGGCATCGGCTCCGACACCCGCATTGGCTACCAGTTCATCTACCCCGGCGTGGGTTACGGCGGTTCGTGCTTCCCCAAGGACGTGAAGGCGCTCATTCACACTGCTGAAAAGGCGGGCGTGGAACCCAAGCTGCTCAACGCTGTGGAAGACGTCAACGCCCGGCAGAAAAAGCACATGGCTGGCCGCATCATGGAATATTTTGCTCCGCAGGGCGGCGTGAAGGGCAAAACCCTTGCGCTGTGGGGGCTGGCCTTCAAGGCCAATACCGATGACATGCGCGAAGCCGCTGCCATCAGCATTGTCAACGAGCTTACCGCCGCTGGCATGAAGGTTCGCGCTTTTGACCCGGTTGCCGCCGACAATGCCCGCGAAATCTTCAAGGACAACGCGCTTGTGGAAATTGTGGACAGCCAGTACGGCGCGTGCGAAGGCGCTCAGGGCCTGCTGGTGGTTACGGAATGGAACCAGTTCCGCAACCCCGATTTTGACAAGATCAAGGGTCTGCTGACCGCCCCCCTGCTGTTTGATGGCCGCAACCTGTATTCGCCCAGCTTCATGGCGCAGCGTGGGTTTGCGTACTTCTGCATTGGCCGCCGCGCCGATTAGAGCCTGTTGACACTATGGTTCTTTTGCCCCCTACCTGCGTCAGGAAGTCTTTTAATTCCGGTCGAGTACCGGTCGAGTACACTCCCTTCATAAAAAGGCTTCCTTCCTTGGCAGGGAACAAAATTACTCCTGGTGTTAACAGCCCCTTGTAAAAATGCTCAGCAGATGATTTGAAATGTTTGAAGCCGCCCGGAGCGTCAGTTCCGGGCGGCTTTTGTCATAAAAAAGGCTCTGTTCATGTGGAACAGAGCCTTTAAGCTATTTATAGGCGGCAAAAACTATACGTTGAACAGGAAGTGCATGACGTCGCCATCGTTGACCACGTATTCCTTGCCTTCCACGCGCAAGACGCCGTCGGCGCGACAAGCCGCTTCGCTTTCGTGGCTCATGTAGTCGGCGTAAGAGATCACTTCGGCCCGGATAAAGCCCCGCTCAAAGTCGGTATGAATAACGCCAGCGGCCTGCGGGGCCTTCCAGCCCTTTTGGATGGTCCAGGCGCGGACTTCGTCCGGCCCGGCGGTAAAGTAGCTGTACAGGCCAAGGGTTGCGTAGCCAGTGTGGATGATGCGCACAAGGCCGCTTTCATCAATGCCGTAGGAGGACAGCAGTTCGGCCTGTTCCTCATCGGGCAGGCCTTGCAGTTCTTCTTCAAGCTTGGCGCAAATGCGCGCAAAGCCCGACTGACGTTCCTTGGCAAAGGCTTCAAGTTTGGCGGAAAATTCATTGCCCTCGGCAACGGCGGCTTCATCCACATTGGCGCAGTAAATAACGGGCTTGGCCGTGAGCAGGCCAAGTTCGCGCCATGTGGTCGAAAAACTCTCGTTATCAGGCAGGTCAAATCCCCGCGCGGGCTTGCCGTCGTTGAGCTGAGCCAGCAGGGTCTGCATGATTTCTGCGGATGCCTTGGCGTTTTTATCAAACTTGGCAAGCTTTTGCAGCTTGTCGAGGCGCTTTTCAACGCTTTGCAGGTCGGCCAGCAGCAGCTCGGTTTCAATGGTGTCCACATCGCGCAGGGGATCAACGCCGCCGTCCACATGGGTGATATTTTCATCCTCAAAGCAGCGCACCACATGCACAATGGCCGCGCATTCGCGAATGTTGCCCAAAAACTGGTTGCCCAGCCCTTCACCCTTGCTTGCGCCGCGCACCAGACCTGCAATGTCGATAAAATCCACACTGGCGTAGATGGTCTTCTTGGGCTTGGCCTTGGCGGTCAGGGCGTCCACCCGCTTGTCCGGCACTGCCACAGTGGCTTTGTTGGGTTCGATGGTGCAGAAGGGGTAGTTGGCGGCCTGAGCGTTCTGGGCCTTGGTCAGGGCGTTGAAAAGGGTGGATTTGCCAACGTTGGGCAGGCCCACAATACCAATACTGAGCGACATGTTGTCTCCTTGCTGCGCGCAAAAAGGCGTATAGCCCGCAGTGGGCGGCGTGCCCGCGCGGGATTGGCCGCCAGCAAAATCAGCGGCCCGGGTTCACGGAACGTTTACGCTATTGCCCCTGTGGGCAAGACGGAATTGTTGAAACCAGCGGCTGCCCCAAAGGCAACCCGCGCCGTCAAGCAGACAGGCGCGGGCATGTTATAGACGCAAAGCGCGTATGAGGCAAGGACGCTACTGAAGCCGTGTCCTCACCGAGGGCGCAAGCCCATCGCCGGGCCGGGCCTCGCGCACGAGGGGCCGCAGGTCGTCCGTAATGGGCACAGTGGCCGTGCCCATGGCCAGCACCTCGTTGCTTGAGGTGTGGATAAGCCGGATGCTGAAGCGCACCTGATCGCTGGTAGTCACATAGGTGCCCGCCAGTATGGCCTGACTGGTGCCACTGGGGCTGGCAAGCTGGCGCACGTCGCGCGTCAGGATAAATTCGCCCTTGAGCTTGTCAAAGCGGATGTCACGCCCCTTGCGCAGTTCCTGAAAACGGTAACCCGCATTGATGAGCCAGCGGGAGATTTCTTCCGTCATCTGGCGCGCCAAGGGCGAGGCTTCGTCCAGGTTGTTGATGTTGACCGGGGTGGTGCCCATGATCATGATGCGCGCGCGGGCAAGGGATTCCCGATCTTTGCGGCTCATGTCCTGGCTGTCGCCCGAAAAGCGCATCATGATCTGTTCGTCAAGTTGCTTGGCAATGCTTACGGCAGCATTGGGCACGTTTCCGGCTGCCGCCGCCGTGAGCGGAAAGAGCAGGGCCGCAAGCACAAGAATGGTAATGAAAAAGCGGTTCATGGTGATCCTCAGCGCATGGTGCGCAAAAGCAGTTCAACGCCGTTCAGTTCTCTTTTTATGATACCAAGGGTCTGGTCGTCTGCACAGATGGAAAGGGCCTGAAGATAACGCTGCCGCGCAAGCTCATAGCGCCCCTGTTCGCGGAACTGGCGGGCCTGACCAAGGTAGACAAGGCTGTGCTCGTTGGCATCAGAAAGATAGTTGGCCCGTTCCTTTGCCTCGCGCTTTGCCTGAGCATCATTGGCCTGCCCGCTGTAGGACGACATGCTGTCGGCCAGTGCGCTGGCTGGCAGCGCCGCAAGGGGCAGGGCGTATGAGGCCATAAGGCAAAGTGCGCAGATGTTGTTCAACATTTTTTTCATGGCAATTCCGGCATTACCGGCCTTGTTTGATTACAAGCGTGCCGCTGCTGATGCTGCTGGCAGGCGTATAGAGCGAAGTTAGAGCTGGTTTGGCTGCGGCGGTGCTGGCCGTGGCCTTTACCGGCGGGGGCGCATAGGCCTCGGCCATGCGCGTCACAATGGGGGTATTCACCAGCACAAGCTGGCCCGTGCGCATGACAAGGCCATCGCTGGCGCGCACCAGCCGGGCGTTGATAAAGGTTGCGTCCTTATCCACATAATAGGTGCCCACAACAAGGGCGGCCCACTTTTGCCCGGTGGTTGAAACCATCTGGTTGGCGGCAAGGGCAAGGTCGTCACGCCCGCCCTGAACGTTGATGGCCCCGTTCAGCCTGTATTCCCGCGTGGGAAAGCCCCGCTGGTTGAATTCATAAAACAGCGATTCAGCCATCAGCCTGCCCATGGGCGAGCTTTGCGAGGTGTTGTTCTGGTTCACAAAGGCCGTGGGCATGGCCACAAAGCCCTGAATGGCGTCGTTGGGCATGGTGGCAAGCATCTGCTCGGCCAGTTCGCGGCTTTTGAGCTTCAGCTCCACGGCGTCCGTATAGCCGGGCGAAAGCGCGGAAGGCCCACTTTTGGCGCAGCCGGAAAAGAGCGGCAGCAAAAGTGCGCAAAGCATAAGAAGACGCGGCATTATATGCATACAAACCCCGAGTGAAATTGCTCTGATGCAGTCCCTCGCGCCTTGATCCCGATGGATCCCCGGCGGGATAATTCCTCGTTTGCCGGGGCTATTGCCCACGGCCCAGCGGAACTGCTCTTACCATAGTCTTATCGTCACAATGGCCGTCAACTTGAGTGCTGACGGAAAAAACGTCAGCCTGCGACCTTTTTTTTAAACTTTGCAAGACACGTTCCAGATATCGCATTTGCCCCACAGTCGCTTACTGCCAGGCTGTCCAAATGGGGTTTATGCGGTTCAGAATCACGGTGCATGCGGCAAGGCTTGCCGCAAAGCCCGCAGTGCTGCCCGTGCTGCGCGCACTTGGCTTGCAGGGGGAAATAGCATAGAAGACTCGTTTACGGAGTGCCGTGGCTTTGCGCCGTGGCTCCACTTGTTTTTGTGAGGGAAGCATGCAAAAGCACACAACCCGCGCCATCCGTCTGGGCGGGCTTTCCATTGGCGGCGGTGCGCCTGTTATGGTGCAGAGCATGACCAATACCGACACCCGCGATGCAGAGGCAACGCTTGCCCAGATTGCGCGGCTTGAGGCGCGCGGCTGCGAGGCCGTGCGCGTGGCTGTGCCGGACGAGGCTGCTGTTGCGGCCCTGCCCGCCATCCGCGCGGGTACGCGCCTGCCGCTCATAGCGGACATACATTTTGATTACCGTCTTGCCGTGGCCTCGCTGGAGGCCGGGCTTGAAGGCCTGCGCATCAATCCCGGCAATATTGGCCCCAAGGAACACGTGGACCGCGTGGTGGATGCCGCCAAGGCCCACGGGGCGGTCATCCGCGTGGGGGTCAACTCCGGCTCGGTGGAAAAGCGCCTGCTCCAGCAGTACGGCGGCCCCTGCCCCGAGGCGCTGGTGGAAAGCGCTCTCACCCATGTGCGCATGCTGGAGGCGCGCGGTTTTTACGATACCAAAATTTCGCTCAAGTCCTCCTCTGTGCTTGATACCATTGCCTCCTACCGCAAGCTTGCCGAAGCTTGCGACTACCCCCTGCACATCGGCGTTACCGAGGCCGGGGGCCTCATGCGCGGCACGGTAAAATCTGCCGTGGGCCTTGGTATCCTGCTGCACGAGGGCATTGGCGACACCCTGCGCGTTTCGCTCACCGCCGACCCGGTGGAAGAAGTGACCGTGGCGTGGGAAATACTGCGCGCCCTTGGCCTGCGCTCGCGCGGGCCGGAAATCATCTCGTGCCCCACCTGCGGGCGCACGGAGATTGACCTGTTTTCGCTGGCCCGCGCGGTGGAAGACCGCTTAGCCACCTCCAGGGCCGACATCAAGGTTGCGGTCATGGGCTGCGTGGTCAACGGGCCGGGCGAGGCCCGCGAGGCCGATCTGGGCGTTGCGGGCGGGCGCGACAAGGGCATCATATTTCGCAAGGGCGAGGTCATCCGTTCGGTCAAAGGGCAGGAGGCCCTGCTGGCGGCTTTTATGGAAGAACTGCAACAACTGCTCAACGAAAAGGAATCACAGTAATGCGTTTCAGCAACTGCTATATTCCCACCCTCAAGGAATCTCCGGCGGATGCCGAGGTAATCAGCCACAAGCTTTTGCTGCGCGCCGGTATGGTGCGCAGGCTTACTTCGGGCATGTACACCTATCTGCCGCTGGGCCTGAAGGTGATTGAAAAAATAAGCCGCGTCGTGCGCGAAGAAATGGCCGTCGCCTACTTTGAAGAACTGCTCATGCCCATGGTGCAGCCCGCCGACCTGTGGAAGGAATCGGGCCGCTGGGAGCATTACGGCAAGGAACTGCTGCGCTTCAAGGATCGCAACGAGCGCGAATACTGCCTTGGCCCCACGCACGAAGAAGTCATCACCGACCTCGTGCGCGGCGAAGTGCGCTCCTACCGTCAGCTTCCCGTGCGTCTGTACCAGATTCAGACCAAGTTCCGCGATGAAATTCGCCCCCGTTTCGGCCTCATGCGCGGGCGCGAATTTATCATGAAGGACGGCTATTCCTTTGACGCCACGGAAGAAGGCGCACAGCAGAACTACTGGGCCTGCCACGCGGCCTACAAGCGTATTTTTCAGCGCCTTGGCCTCAAGTTCCGCCCTGTGGAGGCCGACTCCGGTTCCATCGGCGGCAACTTCTCGCACGAATTCATGGTGCTGGCTGAAACGGGCGAAGACACCATCGCTTTCTGCCATCACTGCGACTACGCGGCCAACGTGGAGCGCGCCGAAGTGGCCTGGAACGGCAAGCCCTGCACGGAGACCTGCGTTCCGGCAGAGAAGGTTGCCACCCCCAATGCCCACACGGTGGAAGAAGTGGCGGCCCTGCTGGGCGTGCCCGCCTCCTCCGTGGTCAAGACCATGCTCTTCAAGGTGGACGGCAAGCCCATGGCCGTGCTTGTGCGCGGCGACCGCGAAGTGAACGACATCAAGCTCAAGAACCTGCTCAACGCGCAGGATGTGGTCATGGCCGACGCCGCCACAGTGCAGCAGCTCACCAAGGCCCCTGTGGGCTTTGCCGGGCCTGTGGGGCTGGAAATTCCGGTCTACGCCGATGCCGAACTGCAAGGCGCTACAGATTATGTGGTGGGCGCCAACGCTGGCGATGCCCACCTTGTGCACGTTGACCTCAAGCGCGACGCCACGGTGACCGCCTGGGCCGACCTGCGCGCCATCACGCCAGAAGATACATGCCCCCGCTGCGGTGGCCGCATTGAGCTGACGCGCGGCATTGAAGTGGGCCACGTGTTCATGCTTGGCCGCAAATACAGCGATGCCATGCATGCCGCCTTCCTTGACGAAAACGGCAAGGAACAGATCATGATCATGGGCTGCTACGGCATCGGCGTTTCCCGCGTGGCCGCAGCCGCCATCGAGCAGAACAACGACGAGCACGGCATTGTGTTCCCGCCGCCGCTGGCTCCTTACGACTGCATCCTGCTGAACCTTGACCCGCGCAATGCAGAGGTCAACGCCAAGGTCGAGCAGATCTACGCCATGCTCAAGGATATGGGCGTGGACGTGCTCATGGACGACCGCGACGAACGCCCCGGCGTCAAGTTCAAGGATGCGGACTTGCTGGGTATTCCCATGCAGCTCGTTGTGGGTGGCAAGGGGCTGGCCAAGGGCATTGTGGAATGCAAGGATCGCCGTAGCGGCGAAAAGGGCGAACTGCCCGCCGATGCAATGGCTGAAGCCTTTTCCGCCTGGGCCGCCAAGGTTCGCGAGGGCTGGGCGCAGCAGCAGGGCTAGGCCCGCACAGCAATCTGGTTGTGCCTTTAAAAAAACTGAGCCACGCCGCGATGTGAGGTAATACCTTTCGCGCCACGGTCTGAGGGTTTGTTATAGGTTGAGGTAATGTAAAAGGGGCACTGTCAGTGCCCCTTTTACAACAAAAAAGCTTTTTTTCAGATAGATAGCCTGACGCGGAGCACCATGCAGGAAGCCATACTGTCTGTCCGTGAACTCACGGAACAGCTGCGCAAAACCCTTGAGGGACGTTTCCCCTTTGTCTGGGTGCGGGGCGAGGTGACCAACCTGACCCGTCCCGGCTCGGGGCACGTCTATTTTACCCTCAAGGATGCCGATGCTCAGTTGCAGTGTGTGTGGTTCAGGCACATGCAGCGGCAGAACAGTCAGGGTTTTGATCCGCTGACGGGCGAGGTTTTTGACGCGCCGCGTCCATCGCCGCTGGAGCTTTTGCGCAACGGGCTGGATGTGCTGTGCGCAGGGCGCATCACCCTGTATGCGCCGCGCGGCCAGTATCAGCTAGCGGTTGAACTGGTGCAGCCAGCGGGCGAGGGCTTGCTTGCGCAGGCCTTTGAGGCCAGCAAGCGCAAGCTGGCGGCTCTGGGCTATTTCAGCCATGAGCGTAAGCGGTCCCTGCCGTATGATCCGCAGCGCGTGGCCCTTATCACTTCCCCAACGGGTGCGGCTATCCATGATTTTATGGAGCTTGCGGCCAGCCGGGGCAGCGGGGCGCGCATTCGTCTGTTCCCGGCTCTGGTGCAGGGGGCGGAAGCTGCTCCCTCCATTGTGCGGGCCCTGCACGAGGCCAACGCGCAGGGCTGGGCGCAGGCCGTGGTGCTGGTGCGCGGCGGCGGCTCGCTGGAAGATTTGTGGGCCTTTAATGAAGAAGCCGTGGCCGAGGCCGTGTTTGAGTCGCGCCTGCCGGTGCTGGCGGGCATCGGGCATGAGGTGGATGTTACCCTTGCCGACATGACAGCAGACCTGCGCGCGGCAACGCCTTCGCATGCGGCCCAGTTGCTCTGGCCCGCGCGGTCAGAGCTGATGCAAAAGGTTGACGAGGCGGAGGCGGCCCTTGTGCGGGCGGCGCGGCGGCGGCTGGAAACAGCGGGGCAAAGTCTTGCCCAGTTTGAAAACGCCCTGCGCTGGTTTTCGCCCATGCGGCATCAGGCCCGCCTTGCAGAGCAGCTTGACGGCTTGCACCGCTCCTTGCACCGGGCCGCGCGTCAGTGGCTCGATACCACGGAGGCCCGGCGCGACAGGCTTGAGCGTGCCCTGCAAAACGCCTTCAGCCCTTCGCGGCTGGATGTGCTGGGCAGCAGGGTAGAGGCGCTTTCTGCCAGTCTGGCTGCGGCTATGCCGCGCATGCTGACCGCGCAGGAGCAAAGGTATGATGCCGCGCGGCAGCGCTTGCAGGCGGCAGGGCAGGAAATGCTTGCCTGCACCGGGCGCGAACTGGAAAAATGCGAATTTGCTCTGGCAGCCGCCAACCCCCTGGCACCCCTCAGGCGCGGTTATGCCCTTGTGCATGGCGCGGATGGCGGCCTGCTGCGCACGGTGACGGCGGCCCCTGCGGGCAGCGCCATCACGGTGCGACTGGCGGATGGCAGCCTTGCCGCCGTGGTCAGCAAGGTGCTGCCAGACGTTGCGCCAGACGTTGCGCCAGACGTTGCGCCAGACGCTGCGCCTGGCTCTGATACAGTCGCGTTGCCGGTTGCCAAAAAACAAGGACGGAATAGCTGATGTCTGTGCTCACGCGCATGCTCATGGTTCTGTTGGCGGGGGCTTTCCTTTTTGTTCCTACAGCCGTTCTGGCTGCGCCATCCCCCACGCCAGCCCTTGCGCTTGACGCGCCCGAATCCGTTGCCAGAGGGGATGCTTTTCCCGCCCTGGCTGTGAGCGACGCGCCCGCAAAGTCCTTGACGTTCCGCTGGCTGGGCAAGACCTACGAGGCCAGGGCGGAGCAGGTGAGCGCCACTACCGCTGCGGGCGCTGCAACGCGCTGGCAGGCCGTCATGCTGCTGCCCGTGCCGCTGGAAGAAAAGGAATCCGCGCGTGATCTTGCCGTCTCCACGGGCAACGGCAAGGATGCCCCCGCCGTAGCGCGCAAGATCGCTTTTTTTGACAAAGACCGCCCGGTGCAGAAACTGAACGTGGATAAAAAATACGTCGATCCTCCGGCGGCGGAAATGGCGCGCATCAAGGCCGACAGGGAGCTTGTGCGCCAGGCCCTGGCCCAGCGTCTGCCCGAGCGCTTCTGGGTGCTGCCCTTTGTGCGGCCTGTGCCCGGCGATGTATCAAGCCTGTACGGCCTCAAACGCGTGTTCAACGGGCAGCCGCGCGGGGTGCACAAGGGCCTTGATCTGCGCGGCCCACAGGGGCAGCCTGTGCTTGCCTGCGCAGATGGTCAGGTGGGCCTTACGGGGAATTTGTACTTCTCTGGTAATGTAGTGTACATCAATCACGGCGAAGGGGTGTTCACCGCGTATTTGCACCTCTCTGAAATACTGGTGCAAAATGGCGATCGGGTGCGCAAGGGGCAGGTTATCGGGCTGGTAGGGGCCACGGGCCGCGTTACCGGGCCGCATCTGCATCTATCGCTTCTGGTTCAGGGCGAGTCGGTTGACCCGCAGCCCTTTTTGACAACCGGGAACGCCAGGGGAAACAATCCATGAGCGCCAAGACAGACAATACTTTTGAAAAAAAGATGGCCCGGCTTCAGGAGATCGTGGCGGCGCTTGAAAGCGGCGACCTGCCCCTGGAAAAGGGCATGGCCCTGTATAAGGAAGGAGCGGCGTGTTCGCGCTATTGCCGCGAACAGCTCGACAAAGCCCGGCATGAGCTTGAAATCTGGCAGGATGGTCAGGCTCGTCCCCTTGAGTCACGCCCTGTGACGGCAAGCGGGCTGAACGCAGAAGAGGAGGCGGAATAGGCGATGATGAGCGTTGCTGACATGAAGGCCCTGCTGCACGCGCGGGGCAAGGATGTGGAAGCCTATCTGGCCACCTGCCTTGACGGCCGTGATATGCCGCAGAGGCTCAAGGATTCCATGCTGTACAGCCTGCAAGCCGGGGGCAAGCGTTTGCGCCCTGTTTTGTGCCTGAGCACCGCCGCCCTGTGCGGCCTTTCGCCACAGCGCAGCATGCCCTTTGCTGCCGCTATCGAGATGATTCACACCTATTCTCTCATCCATGACGACCTCCCCGCCATGGATAACGATGATCTGCGCCGGGGCAAGCCCTCGAACCACAAGGCTTTTGACGAAGCCACGGCCATACTGGCGGGCGATGGCCTGCTGACGGACGCCTTCATGGTCATGTGCCGTACCGCAGAGGCCCCTGACCGTGTGCTGGACGCCGTGGCCGAGCTTTCGCTGGCGGCAGGGTCTTCCGGCATGGTTGGCGGGCAGGAATGGGACATGATCTACACGGGCGCGGCGTCCATCACGCTTGAGCAGATGCGTGCCGTGCACGCCATGAAAACAGGGGCGCTGCTGCGGGCATCGTGCGTGTGCGGGGCCATCCTTGCCGGGGCGGAAACTCCCGCGCGCGAGGCCATTGCCGCCTACGGCGCGGCGCTTGGCGTGGCCTTTCAGATTGCGGACGACATCCTTGATGTTGTTTCCGACACTGAAACCCTGGGCAAACCTGCGGGCAGTGACGAGGAGCAGGGCAAAAGCACCTATCCCGCCCTGCTGGGGCTTGAAAAAAGCCGTGAACTGGCGCGCGCGCAGGCTCAGGCCGCGCAGGACGCGCTGGCCCCGTTTGACGGGCAGGAAGCGGATTTTCTGCGCGCATTGGCCGACTACACGGTAACGAGGGCGGCCTAAATGGACATCACAGAGAGCCCATTGCTGGATGCTGTCAGCAGCCCGGCGCAACTGAACAAATATTCTGACGCCCAGCTTGCCCAACTGGCTGGCGAGGTGCGCAGCCGCATCATTGAAACCGTCTCCCGCAACGGCGGGCACCTTGCGCCCTCGCTGGGCGTGGTTGAGCTGACGCTGGCCCTGCTGGCGACCTTTAATGTGGAGCACGACAAGCTCATCTGGGACGTGGGGCATCAGGCCTACGCCTACAAGCTGCTGACAGGGCGCGCCAAGAATTTTCATACTCTACGGTCTTTTGGTGGCATTTCAGGCTTTCCGCGCATGGCAGAAAGCCCGTACGACCATTTCGGCGTGGGGCATTCCTCCACTTCCATTTCTGCTGCCCTGGGTATGGCCCTGGCCCGCGATCTTTCCTGTCTCAAGCACCACGTGCTGGCCGTTATCGGCGATGGCTCGCTGACGGCGGGCGAAGCCTTTGAGGGTCTGAACCTCGCGGGCCACATGGGGCGGCGGCTCATTGTGGTGCTCAACGACAATGAAATGTCCATTTCGCCCAATGTGGGCGCGCTTTCGCTGTTTTTGAGCCGCACACTTTCACAGCGCTGGGTGCGGCAAACCCGCAAGGAAGTGCTCAATTTCCTGCGTTCCATTCCGCGCATCGGCCAAAAGCTGGCCGTATACGCCATGCGCGGCGAATGGAGCTTCAAGTCGTTCTTTACGCCGGGCATGCTGTTTGAGGCTTTTCGCTTCAACTACATCGGCCCGGTGGATGGGCACGACATCACAAGCCTGCGCCGCCATCTGGAAATGGCCGCCGCCATCGAGGACGGCCCGGTGCTGCTGCATGTGCGCACCCAGAAGGGCAAGGGCTACGGCCCGGCGGAAAAAAATCCCACCCTGTACCACGGCATCGGCCTGTTCACGCCAGAAACCGGGCAGCCTGTGGCTTCCACAGCCAAGCTGCCCTCGTTCACCACGGTGTTCAGCAATACGCTGACCGAGCTTGCCGAGCATAACGACAAGATCATTGCCATCACGGCGGCCATGCCCGAAGGCACAGGCACGGACAAGTTCCGCGCGCGCTTCCCCGACCGTTTTGTGGATGTGGGCATTTGCGAGCAGCACGCCGTGACCTTTGCTGCGGGCCTTGCCAGTCAGGGCTATCGGCCCGCGCTGGCCGTGTATTCCACCTTTTTGCAGCGCTCGTACGATCAGGTTGTGCACGATGTATGCCTGCAAAACCTGCCCGTTACCTTCTGCGTGGACCGCGCAGGCCTTGTGGGCGAAGATGGCGCGACCCACCATGGCGCTTTTGATATCGCCTACCTGCGGCACATCCCCAATATAGCCATGCTGGCCCCGCGCGATGAAAATCTGCTGCGCCATAGCCTGCACACGGCTTTGTGCCATCCCGGCCCTTGCGCCCTGCGGTATCCGCGCGGCAGCGCCTTTGGCGTTGCCCCTGACGGCGCGCCCCGGCTGCTGACCCCAGGCAGGGGCGAAGTGCTGCAACAGGGCGAAGGCCTTGCGGTGATAGCCGTGGGCAACCGCGCGCATCCGGCGCTGGAAGCTGCGGCCATGGTGGAGCGTCAGACAGGGGTGAAACCCTTTGTGTTCGACCCGGTCTGGATCAAACCCTTGCCGGAAGAACAACTGGCCGAAATCGCCCAAACCTTTGACCGTATTCTTATGGTGGAAGAAGGCGTGCTGGCTGGCGGTTTTTCATCCGCAGTGCTGGAATTCTGGAATGACCGTGGCCTCATGCGCGGCCAGCGCATCAAACGCCTTGGCCTGCCCGACCATTTTGTGGAGCACGGCAGCCAGTTGCGCCTGCGCGAGCTTGTGGGCCTGCGCACCAACAATATCGCCGAGGCCATGCTGGAGCTTCTGGGAAAAAAATAGGCTGATAGAAATCTTGAAAATAAAACTGCCGGGATTTTGATGCATCAAAATCCCGGCAGTTTTGTATTTTGTGGGAGAAAAACTAATTTGCGGCAGTGCGTCCTATGCTTGCTGGATCAGAATGGAAGTATTCCGCCCTACGCGTTCTAGTCTGGCTGAATATCGTATTGCTCCAGCTTGTCCCACACGGCGCTGATAATCAGGGCCATAACGGCAGCAAGGCGGGCCTTTGCGTGGTCGTCCGGCGGGGTGGCCTGGCCGTGCAGGTTGGCGGCCTGCACCGCAAGGCGCTGGCAGAACAGTTCCGGGCAGCGAACCTGCTGTTCCTGCGCGAGCAGGGGCATGTATTCGGCAAAAGGGCCGTCCACAAAGGCATTAAGGGCTGCGTTGACCGCTTTTTCGTCCGCGCTGTCAAAATCATTGCTGGCTGCGGCCAGCAGATTGCCCGTCTGGCGCAGATAGGCCAAAAATACGGTATTGGGCGCGTGGTGCATGATAGCGGCCGTAACCACCGCATGCACAAAGGCCCGCCACTCCGCGCAGAACATATCCGCACCGGGGCCTGACAGATATTCATCGGGCATCTGCGCGCCGCTGGCCATATTGATGATGTCGGCGGTCTTGCTGTTGAGTTGAAACAGAATACAGGCCGCTTCCACACCCTGAGCCGCGCTGAGCCGTTTTTTGGACATCAGGCCTCTTCCTCTAGCGGGTTTTGCGCGCAGGCTGCCTGCGCCTCGGCATAGGCGGCGTAACCCGCAGCGCGCAGGCGGCAGGCAGGGCAGTCGCCGCAGCCATAGCCCCAGGGGTAGCGCTGCCCGCGCTGGCCCATGTAGCAGGTGTGGCTTTCTTCCACAATCAGGTTCACCAGCGCATCGCCGCCAAGGCTGCGGGCCAGCATCCAGGCGTCTTTTTTGCTGCACCACATGAGCGGCGTGTGTAGCGTAAAATTGGCGTCCATGCCGCTGTTAATGGCAACCTGCATGGCCTTGATGCTGTCGTCCCGGCAGTCGGGATAGCCGGAGTAATCGCTCTGGCAGACGCCCAGCACCATGTGACGGATTTCCTTGGCATAGGCCCAGGCAGCGGCGTGCAGAATAAATATGAGGTTGCGGCCAGGCACAAAGGTGTTGGGCAGGCCGTTGGCGCAGTGTTCTTCAATGGGCGCGTCAGAGGTCAGAGCCGTGTCTGCCAGCTGGCGGAAAATATCGAGATTGAGCAGGGTGTCCGGCCCCATGCGTTGCGCCCATTGCGGGTTGAGGGCGACAATGCCCTCGCGCACGCGCTTGCGGCAGTCAAGCTCCACAGAGTGACGCTGCCCGTAGTCAAAGCCCAGGGTCAGCACACGTTTGAAGCGGCTGAGCGCCCATGCGAGGCAGGTGGCGGAATCCTGCCCGCCGGAAAATATGACAAGAGCCTGTTGTTCAAGCAGGGGAGAAGTGGTGTTCATTTTACTTGCGGCCAGAAGTTGCAGGGACGCGCCGGGGCGTAGCCAGCCATAAAGGCATCCATGAGCGTGCCGAAAAACACGCGGTTGCGGGGCTTTATGTGCTGTACTTCAGCGCAGTCAGTGGGGAAAAAGCGCATGGATTCACGATTGCCCAGATAGGTCTTTTTGGCGGCGGGCAGGGTGAGCAAATGCGCCCACATGCCGCGCCGGGCGGCAATGGCTTCGTGCTGGAGTTTGCGCAGCCTTTCCTGAAAATGGGGATTAAGGTCGTTGTGCGGATACACAAAGGCCGCACCGTTGCGAACCATGGTGTCGGACAGAGAGTGCCCGTCAGGCAGAATGACATCGGCCACCACGCGTCCGTAATGATCCTTGCCCTTAACATCCACAGCCACAAGGCGCACATCCTTGCCCTGAGCCAGTTTGGTGAGCTGGTCAAAGGCCTCGCGGGCGTAGTACTGGGGCTTTTGCTTGCCCCGATCCATTTCAGGGGCGTCAATGCCAGCAAGGCGCACTGTGCGCCTGTCAGTGAGCTTTAACGTGTCGCCGTCAAAACATTTGGCGACCTTGCCCTGCGGATTGGGCAGAGGCTCTGCCGCAGGCGCAGCGCCAGCAACACGTGTCAGTGCCAGCAGACACAGAAGAATCAGCGCAAAGACATGCGCTGTAGTATGATTTTTGCCGCCCGAAAAATTGGGCCAGCGGAAAAGCTGTTGCATGTGGCTCAGCATGGGTGCGGTGCTCGTCCGTTGCTGTCAGTGTGGCGGAAGGGTCAATGGAATAATGACCGTGCAAGCCCGGCAGGTCAACCCGCCGGGCTTGCACAATGAATCAGTTTTCGTAGTAGGAGCGCAGGGGCTGGCTGCGAACGGGGTGGCGGAGCTTGCGCAGGGCCTTGGCCTCGATCTGCCGGATGCGTTCGCGCGTGACGTTGAAGAGCTTGCCCACTTCTTCAAGGGTGTGGTCGCTCTTTTCTGCAATGCCAAAGCGTTTGCGCAGCACCTGTTCTTCGCGCGGGGTAAGGTCGGCCAGCACGGCGGCAAGCTGCTCGGACAGCTTGGTATTGATGACTTCTTCAGCCGGTGCAACGGCCTTTTTGTCTTCAATAAAGTCGCCGAGGCTCGAATCTTCTTCGTCGCCAATGGGCGTCTCAAGCGAGATGGGCTCCTTGGCGATCTTGAGCACTTTTTTGACCTTTTCCACCGGGTATTCCATACGCTCGGCGATTTCCTCGGGCGTGGGGTCGCGCCCCAGCTCCTGCACAAGGTAACGTGAGGTGCGGATAAGCTTGTTGATGGTTTCGATCATGTGCACGGGAATGCGGATGGTGCGGGCCTGATCTGCAATGGCGCGGGTAATGGCCTGACGGATCCACCACGTGGCATAGGTCGAAAACTTGTAACCGCGCTGATATTCAAACTTGTCCACGGCCTTCATCAGGCCGATGTTGCCTTCCTGAATAAGGTCAAGAAACTGGAGGCCGCGGTTGGTGTACTTTTTGGCAATGGAAACAACCAGGCGCAGGTTGGAGCGGATCAGCTCCTGCTTGGCGCGCATGGCGGCGGTGTTGCCGCGCTTGATGCGCCACAGCACTTCTTCAAGATCAGTGACGTTATGGCAGCACTTTTCCTGGAGGCGGCTGAGAATTTCGATCTTGCCGATGATCATTTCCTTGAACGAAAACAGCTCGTCCACGCTCAGCTTGAGGTCGCGGGCCGCATCGTTGGGGTTGACCTCGCGCTTTTCAAGGCCGTCAAACATGGCCTGAATTTCCGCCTGGGTGCGCCCGGTGGAAAGGATGTAGGCCGACAGGTCGCGCTGGCAGTTGTGCATCTGGCGCACATAGTCCTCGACCGTTTCAATGATGCGGTCGATGAGCGTTTTTTCCAGCTTGATGTCGCGCAGGCGGGTGACGATTTCATCCTTGAAGCTGATGATTTCTTTCTGCACTGCGGTAACGCGGCGATCCATGCAGGCGCAGGCGTCCAGCTTTTTGTAAATTTTGCGTTTCTTCTTGAAGGTCTGCTTGATTTCGTCCAGCAGCAGAATAACGCGGGTGCGCTGGTTCATTTCGTCTTCGCTGGGGTCGTCTTCTTCAATGGTTTTGACCACGTCCTTCAGTTTGACGCGGTTCTGGCGCAGGTCTTCGCCCACATTGATGAGTTCTTCAACGGCCACAGGTACTTCAACCAGAGCGTAAAGCACGTCCTGTTCGCCCATTTCGATCTTTTTGGCGATAACAACTTCGCCATCGCGGTCGAGCAGGGGCACGGCGCCCATTTCGCGCAGGTACATGCGCACAGGATCGGTGCTGCGCGAGGAATAGTCCGCTGTGTCCTCGTCTTCAGTCAGATCCAGCGATCCTTCGGTAATATCTTCGTCAGTCTCGGTGGCGGCGGCGGAAATCTTTTTTCCGTCCTTTTCCGAATCCACAATGACAATTTCGAGCTGTTCAAAGATGCCGATGATTTCCTCAAATTGCTCCGGCGTGCTCATTTCAACAGGCAGAGCCTTGTTGACCTCTTCAAAGGTCAGAAAGCCCGCGCCCTTGCCTTTGGCAATAAGGGACTGTATCTGCTGGATATCTTTAAGATTGCTCATGCCCTTTCTCCAAGGTTTCCTTAAGTGCGCGAAGATAATCCAAATCAGCTTCAAAGTCACCTATGCCTGTATTGGCCCGCATGGCAGCGGACAGGGAGGAGGCCTGAGCTGAGGCATAGTATTGATCTAACGACTGTCGCAAAAATTCCAATTCTTTTTCGCCATTGTCGCACGGTGCGGCAGTTGGCCCGCGACACTCACACCAGAAGCTTTTTTCTCGTTCGTCTAAGTGATGAAAAACATCCTCGGGGCCGTGGGTTTCTATCTTGTCCCAGAGCCTCCTGGCGATTTCAGACCTCAAGGCAAGGTCTGCCCCTATTTCCTGCATATCGCGCAGACGGTGGGGATACCGCACGGCAAACATCATTATTTGTCTGTCGCGTATGTTCTGGCGCGTCCGCGAGGCGGAGACCCCCTGTCGCTGGCTGTCTTTGCGTTGCCCCCGCGCCCCGGCAATGCCCTCGCGCAGGTCGGCTTCCGAAAGCTGCAAATGTGCCGCCAGCCGCGAAATGTAAGGGCTGATCAGCTCTGGAATATCCAGCTGGCGCAAAAAATTGCGTGCCCATTCCACTGTTTCGCGCGGGGCCAGGGCCTTGAGCACGTCTACGCAAAAGCGCAGACCGTCCGGGGCCTGTGCCTGCAATGCCTCAAAAGCCTCGGGGCCAGCGCCGCGCAGCAAACTGTCTATGTCTTCACCTTCGGGCATGATCACCACGCTGCACGAAAGGCCGCGCGTGAGCAGCATTTCGCACGAGCGCAAGGCTGCCTTGCGTCCGGCGCGGTCGCCGTCAAACAGCAGGGTCATTTGCGATGCAAAGCCCGAAAGGCGTTTTATCTGTTCAGGCGTCAGGGCCGTACCCAGCACGCCAACGGCATTGTCGTAGCCGAACTGGTGCAGGGTGAGCACGTCCATGTAGCCTTCTGTCAACATGGCGCGGCCCTTGGTCACAATGCCGCGCCGCGCCTGCGCCAGCCCGTAAAGGTGCTCGCCCTTCTTGTAGAGGGGCGTGTCGGCGCTGTTGATGTACTTGGCTTCTTCCTCATCGGCGATAATGCGCCCGCCAAAGGCGATTATCTGGTTGGAAAGGCTCTTGATAGGGAATATAAGCCGCCCGCGAAACCTGTCGTAGGGTCGCCCGCTGCTCGCCTGTCCTACAAGGCCAGCCTCTGCGGCCATGCGCATATCAAAGCCCGCACGGCGCAGGGCATCAGCCAGCGACTGCCATTCGCGTCTGGCCCAGCCAAGGCCAAAGCGCTGCACTATCTCATCGCTCAAATCGCGTTTTTCTATATACCGCCTGCACTCTTCTGCCTCGGGGCTTTGCAGGGCCGAGGCAAAATGGCCTGCCGCAAGCTCGTACATGCGCAGCATCTGCTGCCGCGCCGAGCGCTGCTTGCGTTCCTGCCCATCCCGCTGGGGATCGCGTGGGCCGCGGTCAATGGTAATGCCAGCTTCCGCCGCCAGCTGTTCAAGTGTTTCCTTAAACTCCAGCCCGTTGATGCGGCTGTAAAAATCAAAAATATCGCCCGAGGCGTGGCAGCCGAAACAGTAAAAAAGCCCCTGATCTTCGTTGACGGAAAAGGACGGCTTGGTTTCCTGATGGAATGGGCAGGGTGCCACCCAGCGCGGCCCGTTGCGCTTCAGCTCAACATAGCGGCGCACCACGTCAACGATATTCAGGCGCTCTTTAATGGCGCGGATTGCGTCCTTGGACTGCATGGGTCACACGCCCGTAATTAGCGAAAGGTTACTATGGTCATGCCGTCGCCGCCCCGGTCTTCCGGTGCAAGGACAAACTGCCCCACAGCCGGGAAACTCCGCAAAAAATCATGCACCTGACGGCGCAGCGCGCCCGTTCCCCTGCCGTGTACCACTTCCACCTCAGAAAATCCTGCCAGCAAGGCCTTGTCCATAAAGCGCTCCAGCTCGGCCAGCGCCACATCCGCTCGCATGCCGCGCATGTCAAGGCGCAGGGATGCGGCCTCGTCACTGGCGGATGTGCGTCCCACAACGCCCCTGAGGGCGCCTTTGGAGGGGCTTGGCGCTGCCTGGCCCGGCACGCGCAGGGCCTTCATTTCTGCCCAGAGGTTCACGCCGTTCATTTCCAGCCGCACACGCCCGCGCCGTTCGTCCACATCTGTGATGACGCCGCGCTTGTTGAATACGGTGTGCAGCACCTCCTGCCCGGTTGCAAAGCTCTGGGGCTGGGGCAGCACGGATGCGCCTTCCGCAGTTTCATCCTGCGCGGGAGCCAGCGAGGCCCGCAGGCGCGACATTTCCTTGAGCGCCTGCTTGTGGGTGGCGCGGCCTTCCTTCCAGGCGCGCATGAGGTCGCCAGCCTGGGCGCGAACCTCGTCATGCAGGCGGAGGCGTTCCTTCTCAAGCTTTTCGCGCAGATCCTGCGTCTGGCGGCGGGTTTTATCCTGCTCGCGCTTTAGTTCCGCCAGTTCTTCCTCCCGCTTTGCGGCCAGGTCATTGAGCCTGCCAAGCAGGGCCGTGGCGTCCTGCCCGTCCTGCAAAAGGTAATGCTCCGCCCTGCGCACAATGCTTTCGGCAAGGCCGTGCTCGCGCGCCACATCCAGTGCCTGACTGGCCCCGACCTGATCGTAAGCAAGCCGGAACAAAGGCTTTTTGCTTTGGGGATCAAAGAGCATGGAGGCCGCGCGAGCGCCTTCGCGCGTGAGGGCATAGCTTTTGAGCGCGGGAAAATGCGTTGCCGACAGAACAAAGGTATGTTTGTCCAGCAATTCGTCAAGTACGGCCTGAGCAAGGGCAGCGCCCTGGGCCGGGTCTGTGCCTGCGCCAAATTCGTCAAGCAGCACAAGGCTGCTGGCGTCAAGGTGCTTCCATGCCTTGGCAAGGTGCTCGATCTGGGCTGTGAAGGTAGACACGTTGTCCGCAAGGCTCTGCTCGTCACCGATAAAGGCATCCAGCCTGCTGAACCAGAGCAGGTGCGAACCCGCGCCCACTGGCACGGGCAGGCCGCTCAGGGTCATGGCCGCAATGAGGCCAAGCGTCTTGAGGCATACGGTTTTGCCGCCCGCATTGCCGCCGGTGATGACCAGAGCGCGCTCGCCGGGGCGCAGCACGATATCCAGAGGCCGCACCTTGCTGTGGGCAGCGGCGGCGGCCTTGGAGCCATCCTTGCCGGATTCTGCCACGCGGTTGAGCATGAGCAGGGGGTGGCGGGCATCAAGAAGCTGAATGCCCTCCGCCACGGGGGTGAGGGGCAGTGGGCGGCCGTCAAAAAGGGCGGCAAGCCTGCGCTTGGCCTGCAAAACATCAAGTTGTGCCAGCAGTTCAAGGGCTGCGCGCGCGCCGGGCAGTTCCGCTTCAAGCAGGCTGCGCAGATAGACCAGAACCTTGCGTTCTTCTTCGCGTTCTTCGCGCTTCAGTTCCTGAAGGCGGTTGTTGATCTCCACCAGAAACATGGGTTCAAAGTAGCAGGTCTCGCCCGTTTGCGACCAGTCGTGGATGATGCCCTGCATGCGGCCCTTGAAGTTGGCCTTGAGGGGCAGCACGTAACGGTCGGACGAGAGGGTCATGAACTCGTCTTGCAGATAGGCCAGCATGTTGTACTGCTGGGCAAAATCCTTGACCTTGCGCATGCAGCTCTGGTGCAGGCGGCGCAGTTCGCCGCGCAGGCGGTACAGCTCCGGCGAGCTTTCATCGCGCAGCAGGCCATCGTCAGAAATGCAGCGCAAAAGGGCCGCAGTGAGCTGAACCGGCAGGGGAGAGCCATCGGCCATGGCCATCAGGTGCGGCCAGCGGGTGGCGGCTTCGGGCTGGGCAATGGATGCGTGGGCGTCTCTGGCAAGGCGCAGCACCTCGCGCAGTGCCCAGAAGGCGTCCACATCGGGCTGAAAAGTTTGGGAGCGGCTGGTGGCCGCAGCGCGCAGCATGCCGCTGACATCGGGGAAGGAACAGACGCAGAAAACAGCGCCGCCTGCGGCAGGGCGGCTGGCCCAGTCGGCGGCTTCCTCATAGATGCGCGCGGCAAGCGTTACAGCCTCTGCATCGTCAAGGGGGGCAATGGCCCTGGCGCATTCCCGGCCAACGCCGGAAAGGCACAATTCCGAAAGGTGGTCTGTAATGCGGTGAAATTCAAGGGCGTTGAGCGTGCGGGCGTGAATCATGCGTGAACTGCCTTAAAGCATTGGGTTTGCGCGCAAAAAACGGCGCTTGCCCGTGGTGCGGAAAAAACATCGTGAGCCGTCGGGCAGCATGCCCTTGCGCAGCAGTAAAGCTACCCGGCAAGCGCAGCTGTAGCGCTTTCGGGCTGTCGCCCAAGGGGCGAAAGTGAGCTGCTCAAGGCTTTTTGCTCCAAAACGTGGCGACTCCCGCAAGATTGCATGCCAACTCAAAACGGGACACTGAAACGGGGGTTTTCCCCAGGTGGAAATGCGCCTGAAGCTACGGCTGGAGGCGTTTTTTGACAGCTTCCGAAAGAGCCTTGCCGTCTACACGGCCTTTGTGGCCCGCCATGATGGCAGAAATGACCTTGCCCATCTCCTTGGGGGAAGTTGCGCCCACTTCGGCCACGGTGGCGTCAATAAGGGCTGCTAGTTCTTCTGCCGAGAGGGGTTTGGGCAGGTATTCCTTGAGAATGACAAGCTCCGCCGCTTCCTTGTCGGCCAGGTCAGTGCGGTTTGCTGCCGTGAACTGGTCGATGGAATCCTGCCGCTGCTTGCCTTCCTTGATGATGATATCAAGCATTTCTTCGTCGGCAAGGCTGCCGCCGGGGCGCTTGAGTTCCACCAGGCGATTCTTCACCGCCGTCTTGAGAAGGCGCAGCACGGTAAGGCGCACACTGTCCTTGGCTTTGTAGGCTTTGATATAGTCAACGTCGATCTGCTCAAAAAGCGTGGTGGTGACAGTCATGGCGGTGGTGGGGTGGAGGGTGGAGAAAAGCAGAAAACGCGGGAAGCCCGAGGGGCCTCCCGCATAACTGGCCGAATGAACGGAGCGATGGCTTTGCATCGCCCGGCCTGCCGTTTGCCGGGCAATGCCCTGCAAAGCGGCGCAAGGCATTGCTGCCTAGGCCATGTTCATCTTCCTGATTTTTTTCAACAGCCGCTTCCGGGCGGCGGCCTTCTTCTTTTTACGCATAACGCTGGGCTTTTCGTAGTGCTGGCGTTTCTTCATTTCAGAAAGAACGCCCGCCTTTTCTACCTGCTTCTTAAAGCGGCGCAGTGCGATGTCGAAGTTATAGTCGTCGTCGTTAAGAAAAACTCCGGGCAAGAAAATCACCCCCTTCGGCGGTGGGGCACAGCTCTAGACCGTGGCCCGCAAAATATGAACTACTCTTTTAGCCCGCACTTTAGAAAAAGGCAAGCCTCAAGTGCGGGAAAATGAATATTTTCCGCAAAAGGTGGCAGCTTTTCAAACTTTTGATTCCCAGCGGCAATGCAGAGGAGTCTCTTCAGGGTGCATCGGGTGCACCGCTGACGAGGTGTTCTTTGCCTTGCCGCTGGGCAAAAGCAGTCGACAACAGCCTTGCGGCTGCTGGCGTAAATCAAAAAGCCGCTATGCCAGAGCATAACGGCTCAAGCTTAATTCAGGGAGTCCTTAAGCATTTTGCCGGGACGGAATTTGAGAATTTTGCAGGCGGGAATGGTCAGCGTATCGCCGGTGCGCGGGTTGCGCCCCTGGCGAGCTTTGCGGGTTTCTACCGCAAAGGTGCCAAAACCCGTGAGGGTCAGTTTGGACTCTTTTACAAGAGCGTCTTCCACAGAAGCAAGAAAAGCATTGAGGGCACGCTCGGCGGCAGCCTTGGTCAGGTTTGCCTTGGCGGCGATTTTTTCAACCAGATCAGCTTTAGTCATCAGCACATCCTCCTGAAAATTCCCCGGCTTGAGTTGTTCTGCCAGCAAGCTCAGGCGGCAAATGCCGCCAAGCGTTACGTTTTAAAAGACAGTGCGTAAACTCAAAACTTTTTATGCATTATTGTCAAGCTGATCGGCCCAAAAAGCGGCTAGAGCCTGAAAATCTTTGTTGGCAAGGGCTTCAGGCCGCAGGCTTGGGTCGATGCCTGTCTTTTCCAGCGCGGCCTCAAGCCCCGGCTGACCGCTACGTCTGAAAACGCCGCCAAGCTGTTTGCGGCGCTGCTGAAAACACACGCGCAAGAGCCTCGCCAGAATCTCGGGGTGGGCTGGTCTGCGTTCCGACGGGAGCGGATCAAAAGAAAGCACGGCAGAATCCACCTTGGGCGGCGGGCTGAAAGCCCCCGGCCCCACAATAAATTCCATGCGCGGGCGGGCGTAGCTTTGCACCCAGACCGAAAGCGCGCCATAGTGATTGGTGTTGGGCTGGGCAGCCAGCCTCTGTCCCACCTCTTTTTGCACCATAAAGGCAGCGCGCTGCCAGCCCGTTGCGCGCGAAACAATGTCCCATATGAGGGGCGAGGCCACGTTGTAGGGCAGGTTGCCTATGATTTTCCAAGGTTTTTCGGGCGTGATGCGCCGCCAGTCAAAGCGCAGGGCATCGGTCAGCACCGCCTGGGTGCGGGCCTCGCCAAGACGCTGGCGCTCAGCCGCCCAATGGCGATCTTTTTCAAGCAGCAGCAGGCGGGCGTGAGGCTGCTCCTCAATGGCGCGGGTGAGCGCGCCGGGGCCGGGGCCGATCTCAAGCACCATGTCTTCGGGCTTGGGCAGCAGCAGCATGGCAATGCGGCGGCAGATGTCCTCGCGCTTCAAAAAGTGCTGGCCGAGGCTTTTTTTTGCGCGGGGCTGGCCGTGTGTGGATTCTTGGTGCTGCATGGTTCCTCAGGGCAGATCAAAGCGGTCAAAGGTCATTACCAGCCCGGCGCGGCCCTGTGTGGCCGAGCGCAGGGAGGTGGAAAAGCCGAACAGGCGGCGCAGGGGGGCTGTGCCGCGCAGGGTTTTGCGTCCGCCGTGGTCTTCCATATCCTCAACCTTGCCGCCACAGGTGGTGAACATGGTAATGGACGCACCAAGGAAGTCTTCCGGCACGGTAATTTCCACGCGCATCACAGGCTCCAGAACCACGGGAGTTGCCGCCGCCAGTGCCTCGCGCAGGGCTTGCCCGGCGGCCATGCGGCTACCGGGAACAGTTGTCAGGCCTTCCTGCCTGTCCACCGCAGTGAGGGTCACGGCCACATCTTCAATGGGGTAGCCTGTCAGATCGCCGCATTGCAGTGCATCGCGCACGCCTTCAAGGGCGGCGTCCAGATAGACCCTGGGCAGAATTTTGCGGGCTTCGGCGGCATCCTGCGGCAAAAAGTCGCCCACTTCAACCACATTGCCCGTGCCCCGGGCGCGTGGCGCAACACGCAGGGCCGCAGAGCCATGATGGCGCTCCTTGCCCATTTCGCGGTCAAAGACAGAGGCCACCTCGGCCTCCTTGCGCACGGTTTCGCGCAGCACAACCTGCGGATTGCCCGCGCGGGGGCTGATGCCGTATTCGCGCTGCATGCGCTCCAGCAGAACGTCCAGATGCAGCTCGCCCATGCCGGAAACCATGCGAGAGCCTGTGTCGTCGTCCAGCCGCGTCAGCAGGGTGGGGTCTTCTTCCGTATAGCGCGCGAGCGCTTCGTCCAGAATCTTGCCTTCGTCCGCATTGCGGGGCTCCAGCGCAAGGGTGATGACGGGCGCGTACGCATCAATGCTTTCCAGTGCAAGCTGCCGTTCGCGGGCGGTATAGGTTTCGCCCGTATGCCCGCGCAGGCCCACCACGACCACGATTTCGCCCGCCTCGGCGCATTCCACCTGCTCCCGCCTGTCGGCATGCGGACGGTAGATGCGGCCCAGGCGGTCATCCTTGCCGCTGGCGGTATTGCGCAGGCTTTCACCCTCGTGGATGCGGCCCGCGTACATGCGTACAAAGGCCAGCTTGCGGCCGTTTTCCATGAGCACTTTAAAAACCAGCGCCGCAGCGGGGGCATCTGGCGTTGCCTCCACAATGATTTCCCGACCATCGGCATCGTGCCCCACCGGGGCCGGAACATCAGCAGGCGAGGGCAGCAGGGCGCACACGGCATCAAGCACGGGTTGCACACCCATGTTGCGCAGGGCCGAGCCGCAGAAAACGGGCGTGAGCGTGCGGGCCAGCGTGGCGCGCCGCAGGGCCGCGTTGATGTCGGCCAGGGTGAAGGTGCCTTCCAGATAGGGTTCCACAAAGGCGTCATCCGCCTCGCCAAGCTTTTCCAGCAGAATTTCGCGCCAGGGGGCGGCGATGGCGGCTTCTTCTTCCGTAAAGGGCGCGTGGTGTACGGTCTGGCCCTGATCCGCCGGGTCAAAGGTCAGGCTTTGCTCGTTCACAAGATCAAGCACTGCGCGGAAATCTTCGCCCTGTCCAAGGGGGATGGTCACGGCAACGGCATTGGTTTGCAGGCGCTGGCGCATGGCCTCGAGCACTGCTTCAAAATCCGCGCCCAGGCGGTCTATCTTATTGATAAAGGCGATCTTGGGAACGTTGAAATCTTCCGACTGCCGCCACACGGTTTCCGACTGCGGTTCAACCCCGCCCACGGCGCAAAACACGCCCACGGCCCCGTCCAGCACGCGCAGGGCGCGTTCCACTTCAATGGTAAAGTCCACATGGCCGGGCGTGTCGATGAGGTTGATGGTATTTTCGCCCCACTGGCAGGTGGTGCAGGCCGACATGATGGTGATGCCGCGCTCCTGCTCCTCCGGCATGTAGTCCATGGTGGCCGAGCCGTTGTGCACCTCGCCCATACGGTGAATTTTGCGGCTGTAGAACAGCATGCGCTCGGAAAGCGTGGTCTTGCCCGCGTCGATATGGGCAATAATGCCTATGTTGCGGATATGCTTGATGCTGGGCATGGTTTTGCTCCCAAGGCGAGGTGTTTCTGAATGATTACGGCTTTTTCAGGCGCAGGGCAAGGCTGGCCGCCGCAGCTTCCCCATGCTGTGCGGGGAAGCAGGGCAGCCAGCCTGCAAAGAAGCCTTGGCGAAGATTCAATTGAGAACGCCCGATGACCTGGCGCGGTGCGTGGCGCGAATTTGCGACGGATTACAGCAGCCCGAATGCCTGCCGTTGCACGCGGAAGAAGTCGGGCGTGAGGCCGGGGTGCAGCCAGAAGCCCTCGCAGCCCGGCGTGAGCGCGGGCGCGCCACTGTAGGGGAATGGCCCGGTGCGGCGCTCGCGGCAATGCCCAAGGGCGGCCACGGGCGCAAGGTAGGTGGCGTCAGGGGTGAGGCGCAAGGAGGTATCGAGCGCTGTTTCCAGAGCCTCGGCCTGCGCAAAGGCCATCGCCTCAAGGTCAAAGGCTTCGGGCTTGGGCAGGCACAGGATGGGAGAGCGCCGCTCCTCGTAACAGGGCAGTTCCAGCGCCCGCGCCGCCGCGCCCACGCCGTCCAGCTCTCCCCTGTGCAGCAGCACCAGCCGCCCCGGCCCTGGCTGGGTTTCTTCCAGCAGGGTGCAGAGGCCAGCGCTGTCCAGAACAAAGATGTCTTCCACACCAGCCAGCTCCAGCGTGACCAGAGCATTCCTGCTGGGTGCGCCGCCCACGCACACGGCCCCCACAAGGGGCACGCCGCCAAGCAGGGCGGGCATGCAGGCTGCGGCAAGGCGGGCCGCAGCGGCGTATGCGGGCGTAAAGGCAATGACCGCCCAGGGCGCGGGGTGCGCGATGGAGCGCCGCCAGAAGCCCAGATGCGCGTTGCGCACCTCGTTGCGCTGGCTGGTGGTGGACTCGCCAAAGTGCATGTGGGCCAGAGCCAGCCCCGTTTTGATTGCGGCGCGCAGGGCGGCAGGCGTGGCCTCATAGGCCTCTGCGGCGAGGTCGTCGTCCAGCCGCGCGTCTTCGGCCCACTGGGGCCAGCACACGGCGGAGGGGGCTTCCGTCCCCATATCCTGCCGGTTTTCGGTATCAAAAATGGACATGGCGTTCGGCTCCGTTCTCAGTTTTCCTCGCCCAGATTCTGCCCGAGCCACTGGTGGATCTGTTCAAGCTGTGTTTCCACAGAGCGGGGGCCGGTGCCACCGGGGGTTTCGCGGCGGCTTACTGCTGCGGCATATTCCAGAATGGGAAAAACCGAGTCGTCAATGCGCGACTCGAGGCTCTGGAGTTCGCCAAGAGTGAGGTCTTCAAGGCCTTTGCCAGCCTTTTCGGCCATAGCCACGGCCTGACCTGTGATGTGGTGCGCCTCGCGGAAGGGAATACCCTTGCCCACGAGGTAGTCCGCCAGTTCTGTGGCGTTGAGGAAGCCAGCCTTGCAGGCCTCGCGCATGCGGTCGGTGCGGAAGGTCAGTTCTTCCAGCATGCCCGCCATGAGGCGTAGCGATGCTTCAACGGTGCGGTCGGCATCAAGGAAGCCTTCCTTGTCTTCCTGCATATCGCGGTTGTAGGCTAGGGGCAGACCCTTCATGACCGTAAGCAGGCCCGTCAGCGCACCATAGACGCGCCCGGTCTTGCCGCGCATGAGTTCAGCCACGTCAGGGTTTTTCTTTTGCGGCATGATGGACGAGCCTGTGGAATAGCCGTCAGAAAGGCGCACAAAGCCAAAGGCGGGGTTGGCCCATAGGATGATTTCTTCGCACAGGCGCGAGAGGTGCATCATGATGGTTGAGCCGTCAAAAAGTGCTTCAAGCACAAAATCGCGGTCAGAAACGGCGTCCATGGAGTTGCCGTAAATTTCTGCAAAACCCACTTCGTCCGCCACACTCTGCGGGTCGAGGGGGTAGGTGGTTCCGGCCAGGGCCGCAGCGCCCAAGGGCGAAATGCGCACGCGCTCAAGGGTGTCTTCAAGTCGCATGGCATCCCGGCGGAACATCCAGGCATAGGCCAGCAGGTGGTGGGCAAGGCTTACAGGCTGGGCCGGTTGCAGATGGGTGCAGCCGGGCAGGATGTCCGTCTTGTGCTCCGCGGCCTTGTCGGCCAGCACGGAGCACAGCAGGGCCGCGCGCTGACGCCAGGTTTCGAGGCGGTCGGCCACAAAGAGGCGGAAGGTCAGGCCCACCTGATCGTTGCGGCTGCGGCCAGTGTGCAGTTTTTTGCCCACATCGCCCACAAGCTCGGTGAGGCGTGCTTCAATATTCATGTGCACGTCTTCCAGCTCGGGCTTCCACACAAAGTTGCCAGCTTCGATTTCTTCGCGCACACGGTCCAGACCGTTGACCAGAATCCGCGCCTCGTTCTGGCTGATGACGCCCTGGCGGCCCAGCATGCGGGCATGCGCCTGTGACGCGCGGATATCCTGGGCGTAGAGCGCCCTGTCGTAGGATTGCGAATCCGTATACTGGGCCACGGCTTCCTTGGGGCCTTCGGCAAAGCGGCCGCCCCAGCTCTGGTTGGTCTTCATGGTCTGTCCGTTTTCTGTAAAAAATGAATCGGGGGAAGCCGCGTTGCTCGTGGCGAACGCCGTTTCCCCCGGAACCTGTCCCGTCAAATCTCTGCAAAACATGCGGCAATGCCGCCAATGGCCGAGCCCGGGATGGCGCAGGCTCCGGGGAAAGCGCCCGATATTCCACACCCCCGCATGCCGCCGTATTTTCAAGGCTGCATGCGGGGCGTTTCAGTCTACTTGCCGAGCTTGCTCTGCACAGCGGCGTGCAGGCGCAGGCGCAGGCTGTTGAGGCGGATAAAGCCAGCGGCATCCTTGTGATCGTAGTTGCCGCCTTCAAAGGTGGCCAGATCTTCGGAGAAGAGCGAGTTGAGGGAGGTGCGGGCCAGGGGCCACACGCCGCCCTTGTAGAGCTTGGCGCGCACCGTGCCGGTGACGCACTCCTGCGACTTGTCCATAAAAGCCTGCATGGTTTCGCGCTCGGGCGAATACCAGAAGCCATTATACACGCACTGGGAGTAGCGCACGGCCAGCATGTCGCGGATGCCGAGCAGTTCGCGGTCCATGCAGATGCCTTCAAGGTCGCGGTGCAGGGCAAACAGCAGGGTACCGGCGGGGTTTTCGTACACGCCGCGGCACTTCATGCCCACAAAGCGGTTTTCGACCATGTCGTCGCGGCCAATGCCGTTACGTCCGGCCATTTCGCTGAGGGTCTTGATGATGGCGGCGGGGGAGAGGCGTTGACCGTTAACGGCCACAGGGTTGCCCTGCTCGAAATCCACGCTGATGATCTCGGGGGTGTCGGGTGCTTCTTCCACGGGCACGCAGCGCTGATGGCACGAGGAATCGGGCGCGCTACCGGGATTTTCCAGCTCGCTGCCTTCAAAGCTCGTATGCATCATGTTGGCGTCCATGCTGTAGCGCTTGGCTTCGCTGGAGATATGGATGCCGTGCTTTTCGGCAAAGGCCGTGAGGGCCGTGCGCGACATGAGATCCCATTCGCGCCAGGGGGCGATGACCTTGAGGTCGGGCGCAAGGGCGCTGACGGCAAATTCAAAACGCACCTGATCGTTGCCCTTGCCGGTAGCGCCGTGGGCCACGGCGTCCGCGCCTTCCTTGCGGGCGATGTCCACAAGGGCCTTGGCGATGAGCGGGCGGGCGATGGAGGTGCCCAGCAGATAGCGGTTTTCGTAGCGGGCAGCGCCGCGCATCATGGGGAATACAAAGTCTTTGGCCATTTCTTCGCGCAGATCAAGCACGTAGGCCTTGGAAGCGCCGGTCTTGAGCGCTTTTTCTTCCACGCCCGTGAGGTCTTCGGGCTGGCCCAGATCGGCGGTAACGGCAATGACCTCACATTTGTAGGTCTCAATGAGCCATTTAAGGATAACGGAAGTATCAAGCCCGCCCGAATAGGCGAGGACGACTTTTTTTACATTCTGCATGTGGTGCTCCCCTTGTGGATTCAAGGGAAAAATTATTGCGCAAAAAAAACTGCGAGGCAAGGGCTTTGTGCCCCGGCATGTCGCACGGCAGGGTAAAACCCTGTAATTCAGGCTTGGCGGGCACGCGGCTGCAGCACTGCAAGGGTGTGTATTCATTTGGCCGAAGGAAAAACTTGACTTTTATACCAGCTGTGGAATAAAAACAATCGTTTTATGCAAATCGGCGCGCCTGTGCCGCGTCATTACCTCTGATCTCAAAATCCGCAGGAAAGTTCAATGCCCAAGCGTTCGGATTTACACAAAATTCTTGTCATCGGCGCGGGCCCCATCATCATCGGCCAGGGCTGCGAGTTTGACTACTCCGGTTCCCAGGCCGTGAAGGCCCTCAAGGAAGAAGGGTACGAGGTGGTGCTGGTCAATTCCAATCCGGCTACCATCATGACCGATCCGCATATGGCTGACGCCACCTATGTGGAACCCATCGAGCAGGAGACCCTTGCCGCAATCATCCGAAAAGAACGCCCCGATGCGCTCTTGCCCACGCTTGGCGGTCAGACGGCTTTGAACGCCGCTCTTGGGCTTGCCAAGAGCGGCGTTTTGGCGGAATGCGGCGTTGAGCTCATCGGCGCGCGCGCCGACGTGATTGAAAAGGCTGAAAGCCGCGAGCTTTTCCGCGAAGCCATGGAAAAGATCGGCCTTAAAATGCCCGCCAGCGGCATTGCCCGCACCATTGAAGAGGCCTGCCAGCTCGGCAACGTGCTGCCCTTCCCGCTGATCATCCGCCCGGCCTTTACGCTTGGCGGCACTGGCGGCGGCGTGGCCTATAATATGGAAGATCTTGAAGCCATTGCATCCAGCGGTCTTTCGGCGAGCCCCACCTCTGAAGTCATGATTGAGCAGAGCGTGCTTGGCTGGAAAGAAATCGAAATGGAAGTGATGCGTGACGCCAAGGACAACTGCGTCATCATCTGCGCCATTGAAAACTTTGATCCCATGGGTGTGCACACGGGCGACTCCATCACCGTTGCCCCGGTGCAGACCCTCTCTGACGCCGAATACCAGAACCTGCGCGATGCCTCCATTGCCATCATGCGCGAAATCGGCGTGGAAACGGGCGGCAGTAACGTGCAGTTCGGCCTCAATCCGGCCAACGGCGAGATTGTGGTTATCGAAATGAACCCGCGCGTGTCGCGCTCGTCCGCGCTGGCCTCCAAGGCCACGGGCTTCCCCATTGCCAAAATCGCCGCCAAGCTGGCCGTGGGCTACACCCTTGACGAACTGCGCAACGACATCACCCGCGAGACCGTGGCGAGCTTTGAGCCAGCCATCGACTACTGCGTGGTGAAAATCCCGCGCTTCACTTTTGAAAAGTTCCCCGGCGCCAAGGACGAGCTCACCACCTCCATGAAGAGCGTGGGCGAAGCCATGAGCATTGGGCGCACCTTTAAGGAAGCCTTGCAGAAGGGCCTGCGTTCCATGGAAATCGGCGCAACGGGCCTTGGCTACAGCTTCCGCTCCGAGTTGCCCGACCGCGAAACCATTCTGGAATCCTTGCACCGCCCCAACTCCAAGCGCATTTTTTCGCTGCGGCAGGCCATTGTGGCCGGTATCAGCGAAGAAGAAATCTTTGCGGTTTCCGCCATTGATCCCTGGTTCATCCGCCAGGTGCGCGACATTGTGGAGATGGAAAAGCGCATCAGCAACTTTGGCCTCGCCAACGACATGACCACGGCCAACGCCGCTCTTGCCGACATGCTGCGCGAAGCCAAGGAATACGGCTTCTCCGACCGCCAGCTGGCGGAAATGTGGAAGACGCCAGAGGCCGACATACGCCGCATGCGCAAGGAAATGCACGTGGAGCCCACCTATTATCTGGTGGACACCTGCGCTGCGGAATTTGAGGCCTACACCCCCTATTTCTATTCCACCTACGAACGTGGCGAAGAAATCAAGGTGGAAGACCGCCGCAAGGTGCTCATTCTTGGCGGCGGCCCCAACCGCATCGGTCAGGGCATCGAGTTTGACTACTGCTGCTGCCACGCTTCCTTCGCCCTGCGCGATGCGGGCGTGATGGCCATTATGGCGAACTCCAACCCCGAAACCGTTTCCACAGACTACGATACCTCGGACAGGCTCTATTTTGAGCCCCTGACCTTCGAGGACGTGATGAACATCGTGGAAAAGGAAAAGCCCGAGGGCGTTATTGTGCAGTTTGGCGGCCAGACCCCGCTGAACCTCGCCGTGCCGCTCATGCGCGCTGGCGTGCCCATTCTGGGCACCAGCCCGGACGCCATTGACCGCGCCGAAGACCGCGAACGCTTCCAGGCGCTCATTGAAAAGCTTGAGCTGCTCCAGCCGCCGAACGGCACGGCCATGAGCCTTGAAGACGCGCTTGAAGTGGCCGAACGCATCACCTATCCCGTGGTTGTGCGGCCAAGCTACGTGCTCGGCGGCCGCGCCATGGCCGTGGTGTATGACGCCGCCGAACTGAAGGATTACTTCCATGTCCAGGTGCCGCAAAAGCCGGAACACCCCATTCTCATCGACAAGTTCCTTGAGCATGCTGTGGAAGTGGACGTGGACGCGCTTTCGGACGGCAAGGAAGTGTACGTGGCGGGCATCATGGAACACATCGAGGAAGCTGGCATCCACTCCGGCGACTCGGCCTGCGTGCTGCCCTCGTACTCGCTTTCTTACGACCACGTGGCCCGCATTGCGGTGCAGGCCGAGGCCCTTGCCCGCGAACTCAAGGTCGTGGGCCTGATGAACATCCAGTTTGCCATCAAGGGCGATGATATCTATATACTGGAAGTAAACCCGCGCGCCTCGCGCACCGCGCCCTTTGTGTCCAAGGCCACGGGCGTTCCCCTGCCTTACCTGGCAACCCAGGTCATGCTGGGCAAAACGCTTGAGGAACTGGATCCCTGGAGCATGCGCAAGGGCGGGTTCACCTGCGTCAAGGAAGCTGTGCTGCCTTTCCAGCGCTTCCCCGGCGTGGACGTGATTCTAGGACCCGAAATGCACTCCACCGGCGAAGTCATGGGCATGGGCTCCAACTTCGGCGAGGCCTTCCTCAAGAGCCAGCTTGGCGCTGGTCAGGTACTGCCGCAGGGGGGCAAGCTCTTCCTGTCGGTCAACGACCGCGACAAACCCTATCTGCCCGAAGTGGCGGATATGTTTGCCAAGCTTGGCTTCCACCTGCTGGCAACGCGCGGCACGGCTGCCGTGCTGCGTGAGCACGGGCTTGAAGTGGAAGAAGTGCTCAAGGTTTACGAAGGGCGGCCCAACATTGTGGATCTGCTCATCAATCATGAGGTGGCTCTGGTCATCAACACGGCTTCGGGCAAGCATACGGCCAGGGATTCCAAGGCCATTCGCCACGCGGCCCTGACATACAAGGTTCCTTACTGCACCACCATCGCCGCAGCGCGCGCCACGGCCACGGCCATCGGTTCGCGGCGGGCAGAGACCCATGTGGAAAGTTTGCAGGAATACTACGCGCGGGAAGCGCGGGGGTAAGTTATGAAAGCATTGCTGGTGCTGGAAGACGGATTCACGTTGGAAGGCAAATCCTTTACCGGAGACTTTGAAACCGGCGGTGAAGTGATTTTCACCACGGGCATGACTGGCTATCAGGAAGTGCTCACCGACCCCTCCTACTATGGGCAGATGGTCTGCATGACCTATCCGCTGGTGGGCAACTACGGCATTTCCGAGGCTGATATGGAATCGGCCAGCGTACATTGCAGCGCCTTTCTGGTAAAGGAATGCTGCAAGCAGCCCTCCAACTGGCAGTCTGTCATGGCATTGCCCGCCTTTTTGCAGAAGTTCGATACGCCTGGCATGGAAGGGCTGGATACCCGCGCCCTGACGCGCCACCTGCGCATCAACGGCGCTATGCGCGGCATGATTTCCACCAGGGAGCTGAATCCCGCTGCCCTCAAGGAAAAAGTGCTTGCCCAGCCCACCATGAAGGGCCGTAACCTCGTGCCCTTTGTGGCAGCGCAGGAACCCTACGCATGGTTTGACAACCAGCCGCAGAAGGTCGCTCTCGGCGCCGATGGCGCCTACGCCTGGCGCGGCACGGGCCTGCCCCTGCTGGTGTATGATTATGGCATCAAGTGGAATATCCTGCGCCGCCTGTGCGAGGCCGGTTTTGAGCCTCTGGCGGTGCCGCCGAACTTCAGCGCCGCGCAGGCCAAGGCCAGCGGAGCCAAGGGCGTGTTCCTTTCCAACGGCCCCGGCGACCCGGCGACCCTGACTGCGGAAATTGCTCTTGTGCGCGAACTTGTGGGTTCGTTCCCTGTCACGGGCATCTGCCTTGGACATCAGCTTATCGGTCACGCCCTTGGCGGCACCACCGACAAGCTCAAGTTCGGCCACCACGGCTGCAATCACCCGGTCAAGGATCTGACCACAGGACGCATCGAGATTTCGTCGCAGAACCACGGCTTCCATGTGGTGCTGGACGGCGTGAACGATGTGGAAGCCACGCATATCAACCTGAACGACAACACGCTTGAAGGCCTGCGCCACAAGACCCTGCCTGTCATGAGCGTGCAGTACCACCCTGAAGCGGCGGCTGGCCCCCGCGACGGGCAGTACCTCTTTGGCCGCTTCCGCCAGCTTATAGGCGAGGCCGCAGGAGCGTAGGGCGGATTGCCCTGCCAGCAAGACATATAAAATACAAGGGCGCACCGTGCGCCCCCGCGAATGAAAACCCGGCTGTTTGCATAAGACAGCCGGGTTTTTCGTACTTGATATCTCGGTGGTGTTTTGGGTAAACTGCAAGACAAGCTAAGGGCCATGCCCCGATAATTCTTGCCGCTGGTGTATTCCGCCACGCGGCTGGCTGCCGCGCAAGCGGCATTGCAGAGGGTTCTTCAACTCAAGGAGCATATCGTGAAAAAGTCGGTTTTGTGTCTGGCCTTGAGCCTTGCACTTGTTCTGGCATTCGCTCCGGTTCGCGCTGCCGAAAATACGCCCGAGGCCGAAAATTCCAAGGCGAACCCTGTGGATCAGTTTACGGGTGCCGCGTGGCAAAAAACTCCCGAAGCTGAAAAGCTCGCCTTTCTTTTCGGTGTGGAAACAGCGATCACCGTTGAGTATTTTGTAAACGGAAAAATCGCGGAAAAAGCGACCAAGGAAGGCAAACGTCCGGTGTACACGCTTTCACCCTTTGAAAAGGGCTGGATGAAGGCCTTCAAGGGTGTGAACCGCGCAGAGGTCGCCAAGATGGTGGACGCGTGGTATACGGCAAATCCGCAGCAGCTTGACCGCCCCGTCATGAGCGTGATCTGGCGCGAAATCATTGAACCCCGCCTGAACGCCAAGTAACAGCAAAATCCGCTACGCGGTTTCTTCAGGAGAGAAAATATGAAAAACTTGTTGATAATCACGTTGCTGGCCGCCATGTTTGTCAGCGGCATCGGTTGCACCAATATGAGCAAGACCCAGCAGGGTGTTGCCAGTGGCGCGGCCCTTGGCGCGCTTGGCGGCGCAGGCGTTGCCGCCATTGCCGGTGGATCCGCTGCCTGGGGCGCTCTGGCTGGCGCGGGCGTGGGCGCCTTGGCTGGCGGCATAGTCGGGCACGAGCAGAGCAAGAAAGCCTGGTAAGGGCCTGTTTGCTTAACTACCTTTGCGGCCCAGCGCCGCAAGAAAATGAACTCTTCAGGCGGGCTGTACCAACGGCCCGCTTTTTCATGAACAAAGGATGATGTCATGACCCCAAGCCTTCACACGGTCTTTTTCAGCCCAACTGGCAGCAGCCGCAACATTGCGCAAGAGACTGCCCGTGTTCTGGCGCAGGAATTGGCGCAGAATATGGCACTGGCGCGCGGCGATGACTGGGACTGGACGTTTCCTGAAGGGCGGGCGGCAGCCCACACGCTTGGGCCGGAGGATGTGCTGGTTTTTGCCTTTCCGGTCTACGCCGGGCGTATTCCACAAGTGCTGATGGAGCCGCTGGCAAGGTTGGCAGGGCGGCATGGCGCACGCGCAATTCTGCTTGCCGTGTATGGCAACAGGCACTATGACGATGCCCTGCTTGAAGCGGTTGATCTGTTTGTAGCCAACGGTTTTTCCGTTCCTGCGGCAGGGGCCTTTGTGGCAGAGCACAGCATGACGGCAAAGGTCGGGGCAGGCAGGCCTGATGCGGAAGATATGGCCGCTATTGCGGATTTTGCCCGCAACGCAGCCAGCGTCATCTCCTGTGGAAAAAGCGCAACTGTGGCTGTGCCCGGCAACCGGCCTTACAAGGCACTGCCGCCAGCGGCGGATATTCGGCCTCAAACCTTTGATTCATGTACGCAGTGCGGCTTGTGCGCCAGCGTGTGCCCGGTGCGCGTGATTGCTGCCGACAATGCGGCACAAGTGGCGCACGGCTGTTTGCGCTGTTGCGCCTGCGTAAAAACCTGCCCGGAACAGGCAAAGTATTTTAACAATCCGCAGGTGGATAAAATTGTTGCCATGCTTGAAAGCAACTGCCGTGAACGGCGTGAGCCAGAGGTGTTTTTTGCTGCAGCGGGCAAAATGTAAGCAGGCCAGCCGAGCCGGGCAGGGTAATTGGCCGCCGCGCAAGCGGGCCTGACTCACATAAAAAGCCGGTTCAGAACCATGCGTTCTGAACCGGCTTTTTATGTATCTGCTGGCAGCAGGACAAACTCCCTTAGGGCATTGGACTTGCGACCGAATGAATTTTTCTTGTTCTCTTGCTGGCCTGCGCCTGGATTTGTCTATTCCGGCTGCGGCGTATCCATCACTGAGTCCATGTCGACCATTTGCCCGATGGTTCCTGCGGCAAAACCTCCGAACAGCGCGTTGGCCATTTCCTGATCATAGCGCGGGTCGTTGGCCAGTTCCTTGGCAGACTGCACAACATCCTTGGCCTTTCTGAAAGGCCGGTCGCAAATCATGGCGGCAAAAGAGTCGGCCACCGCTGCAAGGCGTCCTACCCTGGTGGTCTGGTTGCCCTTGGTGTGCTGAGGGTAGCCTGAACCGTCAAGCCGCTCGTGGTGCTCAAAGCAGGCGCGCAGCAGTTCGTCAAAAGATACTTCCATCTTTTGCATCAACCGAACGCCCACAATGGGATGGAGAATGATTTTTTCCCTTTCTTCCTGCTTCAGAGGGCCAGCCTTGCTGAGCAGGAAAGGGGGAACCTTGCACATGCCCACATCGTGCAGCAGCATGGCAACTGCAATGCGATCCATGTCTTTGCGGCGGTATTCACCAGAGCCCTGCAACCATATCCACAGGCCCACAATCATGCTGTTGATGGAATGCCGTGCAAGATTGTTTTTGCGAAACAGGCGGCGCATGAATGTGTTGATGTGGTGTTTGTCGCTCCACAGGTACTCAGTAACAACCATAACGTCGCGGTACAGCGGTTCAAAGAGCGCCTTGACGGGCTGCTCAAAAAAGTCGCTGCAACGCATCAGCAGGGCGCGGATGCAGATATCTGCGATTTCCGCTTCCTTGAGGTTGTTGTCCTGCAGCACAAGGTCAAGCTGCTTGACAATGTGGCGCGAGTAAATGGGGTGGTCGGAGCGGGAAACAAAAAGGTCGCCCTCAGCGCACAACTGCGCCACTTCGTCCACCTGTTCGCTGCTCAGGCGGCTCCCCTTGACGCAGTAGGGAGCGAGTACAGCGATATCTTCGCGAAACCTGAACAGATCTACCGGAGGCCGGAACTTGGGAAAGCTCGACAGGATTTCGCCGCTGATCTGATAATATTCCTCGTTGATGTTCATGGGAACATCAAGAACTTTCCTTTGCTCTGCGGCCATGAGCTACTTCCAGTAAATTTTGACAAGGTTTGTGCCACGGGGCGTGGCGGAAGACCCCTTGACCTGACCGGCAGTAATAACCGCGCAGTCGTCAGGTTCAAAATCCGGGCTGTCATGGATAAAGCTCTCGGCCCGGATAAGGTGGCTTGGTTCTTCCTGCGGATTTTCCACAAAAACAGGCCTCACGCCCCAAACAAAGTTGAGCGCCTTGATGGAAACCGGGTCAGGCGTAAGCGCATAGATGCTTTGCGGGGGGCGGCGGGCAGAGACCTGCCGGGCCGAGCTGCCCGAAAGACTGTGCGACACAATGGCCTTGGCCGAAGCCTTGTCTGCCAGCAGGCAGGCGGAGTAGGCCAGAAATTCCGGTATGCCCTTGTCGCTGTCCGGCTCTTCAAGCTTGCGGTTGAGCAGCAGCAGGCGTTCGGCTTCGTCCGTGATGCGGCGCATGTAGCGCACGGTTTCAACGGGGAAGTTGCCCATGGCGGTTTCTTCCGAAAGCATCACGCAGTCCGCACCGTCAAGCACGGCATTGGCCACGTCTGTGGTTTCCGCGCGGGTAGGGGCAGGGCTGTTGACCATGGAGAGCAGCATCTGCGTGGCAACAATAACCGGCTTGGAGGCCTTGTTGCAGGCGCTGATGATATGCTTTTGCAGGGCGGGCAGATGGGGCAGGGGGCATTCCACGCCAAGGTCGCCGCGCGCCACCATGACCACGTCTGTCTCATGCAGAATCTCGGCAAGGTTGTCCACGGCGCTCTGCCGTTCAAGCTTGACGACCACAGGCAGGCTTTTGCCGGCAGCGGCGATAAGCTCCTTGGCTTCGCGCACATCGTCAGCAGTCTGCACGTAGGAGATTGCCACTGCGTCCACGCCAAGTTTGAGGCCGTCCGCAAGGTCTTTTTTGTCTTTTTCCGTCAGGGCGCGCACCTTGGTGGCCTTGCCGGGCAGGGCCAGACCCTTGCGCGAGGTGACGATGCCCGAGTTGTCCGCCTTGAGCAGCACAAGGCCGTCCGCGCGGCACTCCGTAACCACGAACTGAAGCCCGCCGTCAGCCAGCACCATGCGGTCGCCGGACTCGAGGCTTTCGAGGATCACATCGTGGTCAAAGGGCAGATAGGGGAAATCGTCCACATGGCGGTCACTGGGGCCGAGCAGCAGCTCCATGCCCTTGGTGACGGTTATGCTGGTTTCGGGCAGCACGCCAAGGCGGATTTTGGGGCCGGAAAGATCCTGCATGATGGTGATGGGGCGCCCGATGGCGGCTTCCACCTCACGGATGCTCTGGATAATGGCAACAAAGTCCGCCGCGCCGCCATGCGAAAAATTGAGTCGAAATACACTGACTCCGGCCTCGGCCAGTTCGTGCAGTTTTTCTTTGCTGTTGGAAGCGGGACCGATAGTAGCGACAATTTTCGTTCTCATATCTGTTCCTTATGGCTGAAACCGGTGGCGCAAGGGCGCAAAAGTACAAAATTTACAGTTCCGGCTTGATCCAAATAGTCTTGGTTTTCCCGCATATTGTCAAGGCATTCAGCGCAAAAGCGTTGAAACCGCGCGCATGCTGTCCGCCTGATGTTTTTTTGCTTCTGGCGGCAATGGTGGGCGCTATTTTTTGCCGCGCATCCCCCTGAGGGGTGGGCCGTGGTAAATTGCCACTTTTTACCACCGCAAAAATGGACGGAAACTGGAGGGCTTATCGCCAGATAATTCGCAGATAAAGCCAATTTTGCGGCATTACTTGACACGGGGTGGGGCATGGGGCATAAGTGGGAAAAAGTGGTAACAAGTAGTAAGAAGTGGGAAAAAGTGAAAAAACTGTTCACAAAAAGCCTTTCCCGCAGCCTGGACCCCAAGGGGCGCCTCATGCTGCCGCCGGAATACCGCGAAGGACTCTGCGCGGACGGCGGCTCTGGGACGTTTTGGCTTACTGCTTTTTACGGACGCCTGGTGGCCTATCTGCCCGCCGACTGGGACATGGTTACAGAACAGCTTGGCAGCATCCCCATGCCCTCGCCCAGGCTTTCGCACTTCAAAACAAAGGTTATGGGCCTTGCCCAGGAACTTGAACCTGACGCCCAGGGGCGGGTGCGCATTCCGCAGGTGCTGATGCGCGAGGCTGGTTTGCACAAGGATGCAATGCTCGTGGGCATGCTGAATAAATTTGAAATCTGGGATCAGGAACGCTTCAACGCCCTCCAGCTTGAGGATGTGTCCGACGAGCTTTCCGGGCTTGGCATAACTCTCAGTCTATAGGCCGCACCATGACGGAACTTTTGGATAACATTGCTGAACCCGTGCGGCACGTGCCGGTGCTTCCGGCAGAAACGCTGGAGGCTCTTTCGCCCCGGGCTGGTGGCCGCTATCTTGACGGCACCCTGGGAATGGGCGGCCATGCCTCGGCAGTGCTTGGCGCCGCCAGCGACATAGAACTGTGCGGCCTTGACCGGGACGAAGACGCCATGGCTCTTGCGCGTCAGCGCCTGGCCCCTTTTGGCGGCCGCGCCCACATTTTTCATTGCAATTACAGCAACTTTCCAGATGCGCTGGCAGAACTGGGCTGGGACAAGGTGGACGGGGCGCTGCTGGATATCGGCGTTTCTTCGCTCCAGCTTGATGAAGCCGAACGCGGTTTCAGCTTTCACGGCGATGGCCCGCTCGATATGCGTATGGATCAGAATTCCGGCCAGCCATCGGCCTGGCACTGGGTCAACCGCGAGAGTTTTGCAAAGCTCAAGGAATGCATCGCCATGCTGGGCGAAGAACCCCAGGCAGGGCGCATTGCCCGCGTGATTGTGGAATCGCGCCAGAAGGCAAGCATAGATACCACCGCAGAACTGGCGGCCCTGGTGGAAAAGGCCTATCCCGCCGCATGGCGGGCCAAGGCCCGGCGGCATCCGGCCACGCGCACCTTTCAGGCCTTGCGCATGGCCGTCAACGACGAGCTGGGCGAATTGCGGCGTTTTCTTGATAACATTCTGGCATATATGCCCATTGGCGGCAGGCTTGCCATCATAACGTTTCACTCGCTTGAAGACCGCATGGTCAAGCAGGCCATGCGCCATTGGGCAGAAGGCTGCCGCTGCCCGCGCCATGTGCCGATATGCGTGTGCCATCATCAGCCCGAAGTACGCATTCTGTTCAAAAAACCCGTGACCGCCACACCCGAAGAGCTGGCCGTCAACCCTCGCTCCAGCAGCGCCAAGCTGCGCGCTGTGGAAAAAATAGCCGAGGCGACCGGATCATGAAGCGCAATACAACCATGAACCAGCAACATGGGGGCAGGGGATGGCTTCTGGCGCTGGTTCTGGGGCTTTTGAGCTGCATGGTCATGGGCCTTGTGCTCGTGTGGAGCAACATTGAGCGCATGGACACAACCTATTTCATCAATATCCAGCAAAATACTGTTCGCGAACGGCGCGCCCTGAGGGCCAAGCTTGAGGTTGAGCGCGAACGGCTGCTTTCTCCCTATGAACTGCGGCGCAAGGCAGATGAGTTCGGTATGCGCGAACCCAAGCCCGGCCAGATTCGACGTATGGAACTACAGTAAAAACTCCGGAACGCTCCAATGCCTGACCAGTCAATGCTCAGGCCCGGAAAAAGCCCGGCGTCATCACGGCGACGCCCAGTTTGGAAACGCCATGTTCAAACTCAGTTCTCGCAAACGCAATGTGTCCAGCGCTGGCCCTGCACGTGCCGCCAAGCCGCAGACCACCCGCAACCTTGTCTCTTCTGGCAAGGGCACGAGTTCTCCGGCCTGGATGGGCAATGTGGACTGGGGCCGCGCCCGCATCAAGATCGTTGTATGCATGTTCTGCTTGCTGTGGGTCGGGCTGTGGGGGCGCGCATGGTATCTCCAGATGATGGAGGGGCCGCGCCTTGCAGAACGCGCGCGTCGGCAGCATACGGCTACGGAGCTGGTCACCGGACGTCGCGGCATGATCTTTGACCGTAACGGTCAGGTGCTGGCCCGCAGTGTGGAAGCCAAATCCATTTACGCGCGCCCGCAGGATATCACCGATTTTCAGGCCATGGCCAACACCCTTGGCCCCATTCTGGGCATGGAGCCGCAGAAGCTTTATGACGACCTGGCGCAGACCAAGCGCCGTTTTGTCTGGCTGAAGCGCAAGGTGGACGACTATACCGCCGAGGCCGTGCGCAAGGCCAACATTACCGGCATAGGCCTGAGTAAGGAATATGACCGCGTTTATCCCTTCAAGCATATGGCCGGGCAGCTTCTGGGCTTTGTGGGCCTTGACGACAAGGGGCTTGAGGGCATCGAGCGCTCGCTCGATTCGCGCCTTGGCTGCATTCCCACGCGCCAGATTGTGCAGCGCGACGCCATGGGCCGCCGCTTTTATCTGCACGAAGAAGGGCAGAGCGAGCCGGTGGGGCAGGATCTGACCCTCACCATCGACATGCAGATCCAGTTTTTTGTTGAAGAAGCCGTGGCGCGTACCGTGCGGGAATATGATGCCCGCTGGGGCGGGGCGCTGGTTGTGGATGTGGCCTCGGGCGAAATTATGGCCTGGGCGCAGTATCCTTTCTTCAATCCCAACAACTACAAGGATTTTTCGCCCCTCGTTTACCGCAACAGGCTGGCTGCCGATGCCCTGGAACCGGGTTCCACATTCAAGCCTTTTGTGATGGCCGCCGCCATTCAGGAGCGCAAGGTCACGCCCAATACCCTTATCGACTGCGAAGGCGGCAAGTGGGTGACCAAGAACTTCACCATCCGCGACACCTCGCGGCAGGGGATATTGCCCGCTGCCAAGGTGCTGCGTTATTCGTCCAACATTGGCATGGCCAAGATCGGCCTGTCCATGGGCGCTCCCACCTTCTACAAATATATGCATGCGCTGGGCTTTGGACAGCGCACCGGCGTACCTGTGTCTGAAAGCCGTGGCATCCTGCGCGCCCCGCGTGACTGGAGCGAAGTGGACATCATGTCCACCTCGTTTGGCCAGAGTATCTCGGTGACGGGCCTCCAGATGGCGCAGGGCTACCTGACCCTGCTTAACAATGGCGTGTACAAGCCCCTGCGCCTCACGCGCGAAGACGGGGTTGTGGATGAGGTGCGCCCCCGCATTTATTCTGAAACCGCCGTGCGCGAAGTCATGCACATGATGCGCGATGTTGTTGAAGAACATGACGGTACAGGCAAGCGCGCCCGTGTGGACGGCATTGACGTGGGCGGCAAGACCGGTACGGCCCAGAAGGCCGACCACAGGTCGGGCACCTACGGCAGCAAGCGTCTTGCTTCGTTCGTCGGCTTTTTCCCGGCAGACAAGCCCAAGTATTTTGTGATGGTCATGGTTGATGAACCTTCGCGCAACCAGTACGGCGGTGTTGTTGCCGCGCCCGTGTTCAAGGAAGTTGCTTCCCGCATGGTCTCGTATACGGGCATGTTTAACGAAACCAAGGTGGCGGAAGCGGGTACAAAGGCAGCAACTGGCGAAAGCCCGGCGACCAAGACCCGTCAGCGCGGTCTCAAGCTTGCCTCGCTGGAAGTTCCCTATGCAACCGACGCCAGAAAGCTGGCCCCGCCGCAACAGGCCGAAGGCATGCGTTTGCCGGGGCATCTGGCAAAGGCCAGCAGCAGGGTGCCGGACGTGATGGGCAAATCTGTGCGCAATGCGGTTGAACTGTTTGCCCGCGCGGGCGTTGTGCCTGAACTCAAAGGATCCGGCAGCAGGGTGGTCAAGCAGACCCCTGCACCCGGTGTGGCCTGGCCTGAAGAAGGCAAGGACATTGAATATATTCTCTGGCTTTCCGAACGGTAAAAACGGCAGATTGCTTCCGGCTGGCGCACGCATGACGCGCGGGGTTGCGGGTTGAATTGCGCGCGCCGCCGGGACTAAATTGGGGCATTTGCCCCGGTTATGCAGTGAGGTTGATATGGAACGGGAATTTACAGCCCTTCTTGAACAGTGCAGACGCGGCGGTATTGAAGTGCGCGTCGATTCTCGTCAGGTCAATTCCGGCGATATCTTTGTTGCCGTGCCTGGCGTTAACGAAGACGGGGCTCGTTTTATTCCCGCCGCAGTTGCCGCAGGGGCTTCCATTGTCGTTTGCCGCCCCGGCGGAGCGGAAGAAGCCGCAGCGCTTGCTGGCGGCTGCCGCGTTGTGCATCATTCCGACCCGCGCGAGGCGCTCTGGCGTCTGGCGGAGGCCCGCTGGCGCACCAGCGAACTGCCGCTCAAGATCGTGGGCGTTACAGGCACCAACGGCAAGACCACATGCTCCTATCTGCTCGAACAGCTCTTTGCGCAGGCCGGGCACAAGCTTGGCGTCATGGGCACGGTCAGCTACCGCTGGCCCGGTCATGCGGAAGCTGCCCCCCTCACCACGCCCGATGCCCTGAGCGTGCACGCCATGCTGGCCGCCATGGCCAAGGCGGGCGTGGATGTGGCGGTGATGGAAGTGTCCTCCCACGCCATTGACCAGCAGCGCGTCTGCGGCGTTCCGTTTTCCGGCGCAGCATTTACCAATCTGACGCAGGATCATCTGGATTATCACAAGAACATGGAAAGCTACTTCCAGGTCAAGGCCCGCCTGTTCCTGGAGCTGCCCCGGCCCGACAAGGCCATGGCTGTCAACGCTGATGATCCCTGGGGCCGCCGCCTGCTGGAATTGTGCCCCACGGCGCTTTCCTTTGGTTTGCAGAAAGGCGCGCTGAACAAGCGCCACCTCTGGGGTGAGCTGCTTTCTGCCGGAACGGACGGCTGCCATATGCGCATGCACCTTGAGGGCAGCAAGTGGGAACTTCGCTCGCCTCTGGTGGGCGCGTTCAACGCCTCCAACCTGCTGGCCGTGCAGGCTGTTGCCCTTGAAATGGGCATAGAGCCTGATGCCTTCAAATCTCTTGAAAGTTTTACGGGCGTGAGCGGGCGGCTTGAACGTGTGGAAAATCCCCAAGGATTAAATGTATTTGTAGACTATGCCCACACGCCAGACGCGCTGGAAAACGTTTTGCAGGCCCTGCGGGGGGCTGGATTCAAACGCGTTGTTACTGTATTTGGCTGCGGCGGTAATCGTGACCGCACCAAGCGCCCCCTCATGGGCGAGGCTGTTGCCCGCTGGTCTGACGTGGCAGTGCTGACCTCCGACAACCCGCGTTTTGAAGAGCCGGAAGCCATTTTGCAGGATGTTCTGCCTGGTTTGAAATCCGCCCGCGAAGTTGTGGTTGAGGTTGACCGCCGTGCAGCTACCATCAAGGCGCTGAAAATGCTCGGCAAGGACGATGCATTGCTTATTGCAGGCAAAGGCCATGAGGATTATCAGATCATCCAGGGTGTCAAACACCACTATAGCGACCAGGAAGTAGTTAGGGAGTTTCTTCATTGCGCCTGACTTACAATGAAATAGCGGCCCGTCTGGGCCTGAGCGCCCTTGAGAGCGACATTGCGCTGACCGCCACAGTGACGGACAGCCGTGAGGCCGCGCCCGGGGCTCTCTTTGTCTGCATCCCCGGCAGCAGGGTGGACGGGCATGACTATGTGCCTGCCGCCGTGGAGCTTGGGGCTTCTGCCGTGCTGGCCTCACGGGCGCTGCCCGATGCGGGTGTGCCAGTGCTGGTTGTGGAAAATACGGTCAAGGCCCTTGGCAGCATAGCCGCCATGTGGCGCGACAAAACAACTGCCAGGGTTGTGGGCGTTACCGGCACTGCGGGCAAGACAACGCTCAAGGAAGTGCTGGCTCAGGTGCTTTCCGTGCGCGGCAAAACCGCCAAGAACGCCCTGAACAACAACAATCAGATCGGCATGCCCCGCGCCATGCTCGCCACTGACGGCGATGAAGATTTTTGGGTCATGGAGGCTGGCATCAGCCACGAGGGCGACATGGAAGAACTGTCGTCCGTCATGCGCCCCGACATTGGCCTTATACTTAACGTCGGCGCCGGGCATACCGAGGGTCTTGGCAGCAAGGGCGTGGCCTGGCACAAATCGCGCCTGCTCACAAATCTTGCCCCCAAGGGCATAGGCCTTGTGTGCGCCGATTATCCCGAACTTGTGCGCGAGGCGAGAGCCACCGGCGCAGAGTTGCATTTTTTCAGCGCCGCAGGCAGGGCTGTGGATTACCGCGCTTCTTACGCTGGGCCAGCGCCCGCCCAGGCCGACGGCCGGGATAATGCCGCAACGGGCTTTGACGCGCCGGACGACAGGCGCGGTCTGTACCACCTCTGGCTTGACGGCGCACGTTGCGACGTTACCGCTCCTTTCAGGGGAGAGTACGGCGCAGAAAATGTTATAGCCGTTGCCGCCGCCGCCCATCTGCTGGGCTTGAGCACTGCGGAAATTGCTCAGGGGCTGGCTCAGAGCGAGCTGCCCGTGCAGCGCTTCAACCAGGCGCGCGTGGGCAAGTGGCTGCTTATTGACGATACCTATAATGCCAATCCGCTTTCCATGCGCCGCATGCTTGATGCTGCGGCAGAGCGCGCCGCTGGCAGGCTTTTTGTGCCTGTGCTCGGCGAAATGCTCGAGCTTGGGCCGCAGGCAGCGGCAGAGCATGAGGCACTTGGCAAACACCTGGCTGAACTTAAACCTGCGGCCATATTCTGGAAAGGCGGCCACGGCGAAAATATCCGCGCCGGGCTGACCTGTGGGGGCTATACAGGGCCGTGGCACGAGGTGTATGACGCTGCGGCCTTTGCTGCTGCATGGGCCGAATTGACGCAAACTGCGTTTGCTGAGAACAAAACCGGCGGCGTGGCCTTGTTCAAGGGATCACGAGGCAACAGGCTGGAATGCCTGCTCCAGACTCTCACAGAGCCGGAGGCCGTGCGGGGCTGAGGGCCAAGATCAAAAACGCAGCCTGCTGGAGCGTTGCATACTTGAAACGGGCGTTGGCGGATTATTACGCTCAAGCCCAGGTTTCAGGGTTTAACTGCTTTAAAGAACGGGCATAACGGTCTGCACACGACCAAAAGAACGGATTACGCTGCATGTTCTATAATCTCTTTGTCCCCCTTGCGTCCGAATGGACGGTATTCAACGTTTTTCGGTACATCAGCTTCCGCTCGTTGGCCGCGCTCATCACTGCTCTTGTGCTTTCTATTCTCATTGGTCCCCGTTTTATCGGCTGGCTCCGCAGCCTCAAATGCGGCCAGTATATTCACGAAGACGTTGCCGCCCACGCCTGCAAGGCCGGCACCCCCACCATGGGTGGTCTGCTCATGCTGTTTGCGCTCAGCATCAGCCTGATTTTGTGGTCTGACCTGACCAATCCCTATATCTTGCAGGCTTTTCTTGTTTTTGCGGGCTTCGGGGCCGTTGGCTTCTGGGACGACATAACCAAGTTGCGTCACCACAAAAACAAGGGGATTTCCGGCAGGTCCAAGATGGCGGGGCAACTGGCTGTTGCCTGCGCGGCAATGGTGCTGCTCTATATCAATCCCGATTACAGCAGCAAGCTGACCATTCCTTTTCTGAAAGAAGTTACCTTTGATCTGGGCTGGTTTTATCTGCCCTTTGGCGTGTTTGTCATGGTGGCCTCTTCCAACGCCGTCAATCTGACGGATGGACTGGACGGTCTTGCCATCGGGCCTTCCATTGTGGCTTGCCTCGTTTTTTCCATCTTCATCTATATCACGGGCAACGCCCGCTTTGCCGGATACCTGCTGCTGCCCTACATGCCCGGCGTGGGCGAGGTCACAGTGTTTTGCGCGGCGCTTGTGGGCGCTGGTCTTGGCTTTTTGTGGTTCAACGCCTATCCGGCCCAGGTATTCATGGGCGATGTGGGTTCGCTTTCGCTCGGCGGCGTGCTGGGCTATCTGGCCCTGCTGTGCAAGCAGGAACTTGTGCTTTCAGTGGTGGGCGGCCTTTTTGTGGCCGAAACACTTTCGGTCATTCTACAGGTCGGCTACTTCCGCTGGACTGGCGGCAAACGTATTTTCCGCATGGCTCCCTTGCACCATCATTTTGAGCTCAAGGGCGTGCCTGAATCCAAGATCATCATCCGGTTCTGGATAACTTCCATCCTGTTGGGCCTTGTGGCGCTTTCTGTTCTGAAGCTGCGCTGAGGAGAGGGGATATGGCACTGGAGAAAAATCGCGGCAGACGTATCGAACCCGGTGAACTGGCAGTTGTTGTGGGCGCGGGCCGTTCCGGCCTTGCCGCCGCCAGACTGCTGCGGCGCGCCGGGGCGAGGGTTCGGCTACTGGACAGCAACCTCAAGGCATTGGCCGGAAGGGAAGTGCTTGTCGCTGAACTTGCGGCCCTTGGCATTGACGTGCAGCTTGGCGAGCATTCCGCCGCGCAGTTTGCAGGCGCGGCCTTTGTGGTGCCCAGCCCCGGCATGCCTGTAGCCAGACTCGCAGGGCTGGTGGACACGCAGGTTTCTGAAATCCTGGCCGAAATGGAACTGGCCTGGCGTTACCTTGATGACGAGCCAGTGCTGGCCATAACCGGCACCAGCGGCAAAACCACCACGGCCTCTCTGGCTGCCGCCATGCTCCACGAGCAGGGCTATGCCGTGTTTTTGGGCGGCAACATCGGGACGCCGCTTTCGGAATACGTTCTCGGCGGCAAAAAGGCCGATGTGCTTGTGCTCGAGATTTCCAGCTTCCAGTTGCAGGCCTGCACCACTTTTTGTCCGCGCGCGGGTATTCTGCTCAACATCACGCCCAACCATCTTGATTACCACAAGGACATGGCGGAATACACCGAGGCCAAGTTCCGGTTGTTCCGCTGTCAGGACGAAGGCGATCTGGCCGTGCTGGGCGAAGACCTGCAAGCGCTGGCTGACGCTCACCGCCTCAAGGCCCGCAAGGTTTTTGTAAAAGCCACTGACCGCTTTCCCACAAGCTGCCTCATGGGCGCACACAACCGTATTAATGAAGAAGCCGCGTGGCAGGCCTGCCGCCTTTTTGGTGTGACGGAAGCCAGCGCCACCAGGGCCGTCGAGCGTTTTCAGCCCTTGCCGCACCGCCTTGAGCGTGTACGTGAGCTTGGCGGCGTGTTGTACGTCAATGATTCCAAGTGCACCACGGTTTCCGCCCTTCAGGTGGCGCTGGAGGCCTTTGACCGCCCTGTGCGGCTGCTCTGCGGCGGCAAGTTCAAGGGCGGCGATCTGGCCGGGCTTGCCGACCTGTTGCGCGCCAAGGTGCAGGAAGTTGTGCTTTTTGGGGCCAGCCGCGAACATTTTGAAAAAGCCTGGCAGGGGATTGTGCCCATAAGCTGGCACGAAACAATGGATCCGGCAGTGCGGTTTGCCTCGGCAAATGCCAGAAGCGGCGATGTGGTGCTGCTTGCGCCCGCCACCTCCAGCTATGACCTGTACAAAAATTATGAACAGCGCGGTGAAGACTTCAAACAGATTGTAGGTAAGCTGTCATGAAGAATATCTTCAGCGGTAAGGACAAAGCGCCCAAGGTAAACAGCGCCATGGCGAGGGCCACGGAAGAAGGGCCGTTTGCGCCCTTTGACTGGTGGCTTTTCACCATCATGCTGATTATCCTTTCCATTGGTCTTGTGATGGTGCTTTCGGCCAGTGGTATCGTGGCGGAGCAGGTCAACGGCGACAAATACTTTTTCTTCAAGCGTCAGGTCATCTTTGCCCTTTGCGGCGGCGTTGCGCTGTGGAGCGCGGCCCTCCTGCCAAGGCACTGGCTGTACCGCATGCAGTATCCGGCGCTCTTTCTTGCGCTGCTCCTGCTGCTGGTGACGCTCTCGCCCCTTACCCCTGCCATCAACGGTGCAAAACGCTGGATCCCGCTGGGTTTTATCTCCATTCAGCCCATGGAGTTCGTCAAAATTGCGCTGGCGCTGTACCTGGCGTACTTTATGAGTTCCAAACAGGAACTTATCAAGACGTTCAGCCGGGGCGTCATACCTCCCTTTGCCGTTACGGGGCTGTTCTGCTTTTTGCTGCTTTTGCAGCCGGACTTCGGCAGCGCCGTTGTTCTGGCAAGTATTTTGTTTTTCATGTGCGTGGCGGGCGGCACCCGCTTTGTCTATCTGTTTTTTTCGGTGGCGCTTGCATGCGGCGGCGCTATGGCGCTGGCGATTTCTTCGCCCTATCGTCTACGCCGCCTGCTGGCCTTTCTTGATCCTTTTCAGGATGCGCACAACACGGGCTACCAGCTTGTGCAGTCGCTGCTTGCCATTGGTTCGGGCAGCTTCTTTGGCGTAGGCGTTGGCGCAAGCAAGCAGAAGATGTTTTATCTGCCTGAAGCGCACAACGACTTTATCATGGCCGTGCTTGCCGAAGAAATGGGGTTTGTGGGTGTAAGCGCAGTGATGATTCTGTTTGCCCTGCTTTTCTGGCGCTGCTACAAAATCATCATGGGCCAGCGCAATCTGCGCGACCGTTTTACCGCATTCGGCATTACCACCATTCTTGCAATGGGTTCGGTCATGAATCTGGCCGTGGTCATGGGGGTTGCACCGCCCAAAGGCGTGCCCATGCCCCTCATGAGTTACGGCGGCAGTAACCTTTTGGCCACCATGCTGTGCGTGGGCCTGCTTATGAATTTTTCAAGAACGGCGGACACATGGACAACATCATCCTGACGACCGGCGGCACTGGCGGGCATATCTTTCCGGCATTGGCTGTGGCAGAGGAATTGCGGCGTCGCAATCCCAATGCCAGCTTGCTGTTTGTGGGTTCGCTCTATGGGCCGGAAGAACGGCTGATGCGTCAGGCGGGCATTCCCTTTGAGGGGTTGCCTGTGCGCGGCCTTTTGGGGCGCGGTTTCAAGGCTGTGGGCGCTGGTGCGCAGATGGCTCTTGCCGTGGGTAAGGCCGTGGGCATTCTGCACCGTTTCAAGCCCGATGTTGTGGCTGGCTTCGGCGGGTATGCTGCATTTGCGCCCATGCTGGCCGCCCGTATTCTTGGCGTGCCCGGAGTGCTGCACGAGCAGAACGCCATAGCCGGGGCCAGTAACCGTTTTCTGGCGCGGCTTGCGCGGCGCGTGTGCATTTCTCTGCCCAACACCAGCGGCTTTGACATGAAAAAATGCGTATTTACGGGCAACCCTGTGCGGGCGGCCGTAAGCGCGGTGGGGCAGGTGGATCGCCACCGGCAGACGCGCCGTCTGCTGGTCATGGGCGGTTCGCAGGGCGCGCATGCGCTCAATGCCTTTATGCTTGAAAATCTGGCGGAATTTCGCGGCGCCGGGGTGGAGATTCGCCACCAGACCGGCATAACCGACGAGGGCAGTGTGCGCGCGGCCTATGTGGCGGCGGATTATGCACCCGAATGCGTTTCCGCCTTTATTGACGACATGGCCGGGGCCTATGCCTGGGCCGACGTGGCCCTGTGCCGCGCCGGGGCCAGCACTGTGGCGGAGCTTTGCGCCGCAGGCCTGCCCTCGGTTCTTGTGCCTTTTCCCTATGCCATTCACGATCACCAGACCCGCAACGCCGAAGTGCTGACACGCAGCGGCGCTGCCGTGCTGGTGCCTGAAGGACGCATGGCCGTGCAGCATATGTCTGACATTCTGCTGCGGCTCTTGACCATGCCTGGCGAACGCGAACCCATGACCGCAGCCGCGCTTGCCGCTGCCCGGCCTGACGCGGCAGCGCGCGTGGTCGCCGTTCTGGAACAGACAGCATAAACAGGGCTTCAGTATCCAATATCCAAGGGTGAATTCAACCCTTCAAATTATCTAGACTTTCTTTAAAGGTAGAGCATGAACAGCAAGATTCGGCGTATTCATATGGTGGGCATTGGCGGCGCGGGTATGAGCGGCATTGCCGAGGTTCTTCTCAATCAGGGCTACGAAGTTTCCGGCTCTGACATGAGTGATTCTGCCGTTGTGCGCCATCTGCGCGACCTTGGCGCACTCGTTGCCGTGGGCCATGCAGCGGAAAACGTGGGGGATGTTCAGGTACTGGTGAAGTCCACCGCCATCAGCGATGAAAATCCAGAGCTTGTTGAAGCCCGCCGCCGCAATATTGCCATTATTCCCCGTGCCGAAATGCTGGCCGAGCTGATGCGTTTGCGGCAGGGCATCGCCATTGCCGGTACGCATGGCAAGACCACTACAACATCACTTACTGCATCTATCTTTGATACTGCGGAGCTTGATCCTACAGTCATTATTGGCGGCAGGCTCAACGCTTATGGCACCAACGCGCATCTTGGGCACGGAGAATATCTGATAGCCGAAGCCGACGAGTCTGACGGCTCCTTTCTGTGCCTTCTGCCCATCATCAATGTTGTGACCAACGTGGACGAAGACCACCTGGATCACTACAAAACCCGTCAGGGCATTGATGACGCCTTTGTGCAGTTTATGAACAACGTGCCCTTTTACGGCCTGAACATTGTCTGCGGCGACGACCCCGGCGTGCGCGCACTGCTTGCCCGTGTGAAGCGCCCTGTGCTTACCTACGGCTTTGCGGAGGACAACGTGCTGCGGGCCGTGCCGCTTGAATGCGGCGTGCGCAACAACTTTGAAGTGTGGCGCAATGGCGTCAGGCTTGGGCAGGTTAGTCTGCCGCAGCCGGGCCGCCACAATATGCTCAACGCTCTGGCCGCCATTGGCGCTGCTATGGAAGTGGACATCAGCTTTGATAAATGCGCCGAGGGCCTGAATGGTTTTGGCGGCGTGGGGCGGCGCTTTGAATTCAAAGGCGAGAAGGGCGGTGTGACGGTGGTTGACGACTACGGTCATCACCCGGCGGAAATTGCGGCAACTCTTGCAACGGCGCGGCAGGTCTTTCCCGGTCGGCGCATTGTAGCGGCTTTTCAGCCGCACCGATTTAGCCGCACGCAGGCCCATTTTGGCGAATTCTGCAAGGTGTTTGACAATGTGGATCAACTGCTGCTCACCGAAATTTACGCCGCGTCTGAAAAACCCATCCCCGGCGTTTCGGGCCAGAGTCTCGCTCAGGGCATCCGTCAGGTCTCCATCACGCCGGTGGAATACTACCAGACCCTCAATGACCTTGCCGCAGCCCTGCCCAATGTGCTGCGCGAGGGCGATGTACTGTTGACCCTTGGCGCTGGCAGCATCACCCGCCTTGGCCCAGCGTGGCTGGAGGGACAAGACCATGCGTGAAATGCCCGCTCCTTTTCTTGCCCCCCGCACCACGCTGAGGGTGGGGGGGACCGCCATTGCGGAAATAATACTCGAGCGGAGTGAAGACCTTTATCTGTTGCCCGATAGGCTCAAGGCCCTTGGCGGCACACCTCTGGTACTGGGCGCGGGCAGCAATATTCTTGCGCAGGACGGCGAATTGCCGCTGGTTCTGATCCGCCCGTTTTTCAATGACGGCCCGGTTATTGTGGGCGAGCACGAGGGCAAGGTTCTGGTTCGTGCGAGAGCGGGCGTTCCTATGGCGCGGTTGCTGCGTTTTTGCGCTGTAAACGGGCTTTCCGGCCTTGAGGGGCTGGTGGGAATACCCGGCAGCGTGGGCGGGGCTGTTGCCATGAATGCAGGCTCCCATGGTGCGGAAACATGCAAAAATATTTATAACATCCAGGTGTTTGCTGATAACACCATTGAGCGCATCAACGGAAATGCACTGCAATACGGCTATCGTACTCTCAGCATTAACGGGAAAAAGAATGATTTTATCGTCTTGGAAGCCATATTTGGCTTGACCGTTGCTGAAAGGGATGGCATCTGTAATTGCATGCGTCACAACTTTTTTAAGAAAAAGTCTAAACAACCTGTGACGGCCTGGAGCGCGGGGTGCGTATTCAAAAATCCCACGCCGGAAATGTCTGCCGGGAGGCTTCTTGACGAGGCCGGTTTCAAGGGCAGGCAGCTTGGGGGAATGGCTTTTTCAACCCTGCATGCAAATTTTTTGATTAATGAAGGCAGGGGCAGCGCCACAGCGGCCTTGGCCCTGTTGCAAGAGGCCCGGCAAGCTGTGCGGCAACGGTTTGGCATTGAGCTTGAGCCGGAGGTCAGGATAGTGCCATGCCCCTTGCCCTGAGAAAAAACGGACGCAAAGCCCGTAACTCCTACACACGAGCATCTGCCCCAGTCAAAAAAAGCGGCGGCGGATCAAAAGTACGTGCGGGCGGGGTTTTCGCGGGGATTTTCAAGAATCTCAGGGGCTTCAGCGGACTGAAAAGCCTTGCCGCGCTGACTGTGCTGCTGGCCTGCCTGGGGCTGATTCTTGCGGGTGTGTGCTATTCATCGCTCTGGCTCTACAACAAGGCCATAACCAGCGATTTTTTTACCACCCGTCATGTTGACGTGACCGGCAATGTGCGTCTCTCGCACGACATGGTGCTGCAATACGGCGGCATACGCGAGGGCGACAACAGTCTTGCAGTCAGCATTGCCAAGGTTGAAAGAAACCTGCGCAAGACGCCCTGGGTTGAAGAAGTTTCTGTTAAGCGCCTTCTGCCAGACAGGTTTGTGATACGGCTGAAAGAGCGGTTGCCTTCTTTTTGGGTGCATAAGGACGGGGTGCTGTATTACGCCAACGAACTTGGCGAAATTATAGCGCCGGTCGAGAGCAAAAATTTTCTCTCGCTGCCCACCTTGCGTGTTGACCAGGGGGCAGAAGACGCCCTGCCGTACCTGACGCGCCTGATGAAGGGCATGCAAAGCGGTTTGCTGCCCATAGAAGCGGGGGCGGTTTCGTCCGTCAGCGTGAGCCCCGGCAAGGGCATTGAAATTTATCTTGAAGACAGGGAGATGCGGCTTTCCATCGCTACTGACGATTGGGAGGGCAATCTTTCCCGGTTAAGTCTGACCCTGGGCGATCTGGCCCGCAGACACGAACTGCGCAATGTACGCGAGATTCGATCTGTTAACGGCAATGTTTGGGTTTTACTTAACCAGCCAGCGTAAGAAACTTGCGGCATGCGCCAGAGTGGCATGCCGTTGCGACCCGGAGACAGGAGTTTTGAGGAGAATGGCATGAATAAGTCCGAGCTCATCGTTGGCCTCGACATCGGCACCACAAAGATATGCGCTGTGGTGGGCGAGCTGTCGGAGTCGGGTCTTGTAGATGTGGTGGGCATCGGCACCAGTGTTTCCACTGGTTTGCGCAAGGGCGTGGTGGTCAACATTGAACAGACCGTCCAGTCCATCCGCAAGGCCGTGGAAGATGCGGAACTTATGGCGGGCTGCGAGATCCACTCGGTATACGTGGGGATTGCGGGCAGCCACATCATGGGCATCAACAGCCACGGCGTCATTGCCGTCAAGGGCGGCGAGGTTGCGCAGCGCGATATTGAGCGCGCACTTGACGCAGCCAGGGCTGTGGCAATCCCTGCCGACCGCGAGGTCATCCATATTCTGCCTCAGGAATACATTGTTGATAACCAGCGCGGCATTGCCGACCCGCTCGGCATGGCTGGCGTACGCCTTGAAGTGAAGGTGCACATTGTTACCGGCGCAGTTTCTTCAGCCCAGAACATTGTGCGTTCATGCCACCGCAGTCAGCTTGAAGTTGCCGATATTGCCCTTGAGTCGCTGGCATCGGCCAAGGCCGTGCTGACCGAAGAAGAACGCGAAATCGGCGTTGCTCTGGTTGATCTGGGCGGCGGCACAACCGATATCGCCGTTTTTGCCAACGATGCCATCAAGCATACGGCTGTTCTGGCGCTCGGCGGGCAGAACCTTTCCAACGACATTGCCTTTGGTCTGCGTACTCCCATAGCCTCTGCCGAAAAAATCAAGCTCAAGTATGGTTGCGCTCTTGCCGACCTTGTGCGCAACGACGAATTTATTGAAGTTCCCAGTGTGGGGGGCCGCGAGCCGCGCAGGCTTTCGCGTCAGGTGCTGGCCGAGATATGTGAACCCCGCATGGAAGAAATTCTTTACCTTGTGGATCAGACCCTCGTGCGCTCCGGCTACAAGGACATGATCGGCGCAGGTGTGGTGCTCACGGGCGGCACTGCGCTGATTGAAGGCTGCCAGGAACTGGGCGAACAGATTTTCAATCTGCCCACGCGCATTGGCTACCCGCGCAACATCGGGGGCCTGAAAGACGTGGTCAACAGCCCCAAGTTTTCCACAGCGGTCGGACTGTTGCGTTACGGCGCGGAAAAGGAACTTTCCGGTCAGAAAAAATTTACCACACGTAGTGAAAGCGGCGTTTTTGACGGTGTGCTTTCGCGAATGAAAAAGTGGTTTGCGGACATTTCATAACAACCTCAAGCGGGCATTTTGAGGACAGCACAGAGGAGAGGTGTAATGGCTCAGTCTATCGTTGATGATATCGATACCTCGTTGGCCAGCAATGCCAAGATCAAAGTTATTGGCGTAGGTGGTGGCGGCGGTAACGCAGTGCAGAACATGATTGCCTCTGGCCTGCGCGGAGTGCAGTTTGTTTGCGCCAACACCGATGTGCAGGCGCTGAACAAGAACGGTGCATCCGTTAAGGTGCAGCTTGGTGAAAAGCTCACCAAGGGCCTTGGCGCTGGCGCCAACCCCGCCATTGGTCGCGAGGCTGCGGTGGAAAGCGTTGGCAGCATTCGTGAAGCCATCGGCGATGCCGATATGGTCTTTGTTACCGCTGGCATGGGCGGCGGCACCGGTACCGGCGCTGCTCCTGTGGTTGCCCAGGCTGCCAAGGAAATGGGCGTCCTCACCGTGGGTGTTGTGACCAAGCCCTTCAGTTTTGAAGGCGCCAAGCGCAAGCGCGCGGCGGAGGCCGGGCTTGAAGAGTTCAAGCAGCATGTGGACTGCCTGATCACCATACCCAACGACCGTCTGCTTGCCTTTGCCCCCAAGAAGGCTCCTTTTTCCGAAATGCTTCAGAAGGCCAATGATGTGCTGTACTACGCCGTCAAGGGTATTTCTGACGTCATTGTGGGCGAAGGCCTCATCAATCTCGACTTTGCAGACGTGCGCACCACCATGGCCGAAGCCGGTATGGCCCTGATGGGCACGGGCATCGCCTCTGGTGAAAACCGCGCCCGCGAGGCCGCCCAGCGCGCCATCATGAGCCCGCTGCTTGAAGATGTTTCGCTTGAGGGCGCCAAGGCGGTCCTTTACAACATCACTGCCCCCACAGATATCACTGCCGAGGAAATTGCCGAAATTGGCGATATCATCGGCGATGCCACGCCTGAAGAAGCCAACATCATCTTTGGTGTCGTGTTTGACGACAATATCGGTGACGAAATTCGCCTTACCGTTATTGCCACCGGCATTGACTCTCCTCAGGTTATTCAGCCCGTGCAGGCTCCTGCGGCCACTGTCACCAACTTCCGCAAGCCCGGCCCTGACGCCGTGGTTGCCGAACCGCGCCGCATGAATTCCCGCGCGGCCCAGCAGAGCATGATGGACGAGCAGGAACGTGCGGAGTCGCGTTTGCCGCAGTCACCTCGCCGCACCGAGGTGGAGCGCTGGTACGATGAAAACAGCAATCGTCCTCCCTATCTGCTCAAGCGTGAAGTTGTGGGCCAGCCGCGCCGCCGTGCGCATAACCCCGGTCATGAAGACTTCACCTATGATGAGGATGATTTTGAAATTCCCACCTTCATCCGCACCCAGGCCGACTAATCTGTTGGTTCCTGAGCGCATTGGCAGAATGCCTTTCTGCCATGAAGGCCCATGATTTTCAGGGCTTGCCTCTTCGGCCCTGAAATGCCCGCCGGGAGGCCCATTGGGGGCCTCCCAGAGCTGGGCGTAAATGTCCGCTATAGTCCGTGAGACCTAGGTTTCACGGACTTTTTTGTTGGGAAACTGTTTGTAGGATTCCGTCCGCCCTTCAAAATAGACCGACTAGTGCTGCATTTCAGACACATGGTTTGATATATAAGCCCCGGAACCGATGCTAAATTGCCCCCTTGCGCTGCGTGATTGGCATTGCTATGCCCATGTGCAGGGCATTTGGATGTTATCCAAGGCGTAATTTTGCACTTGGCCGCCAGCCAGGGCAACGCATGGAAACGCTGCGCACATGAATCGACCTTTGAAATTCATGTCTCAGGTACAAAATTCTTTTTCACATCCGAAATATTGGGCTGGTATTTGTGCGTTAGCGAAGGTGCGCTTGTGTGCATCTGTCGTGCTTGTCATGGCGAACTGGTCTGGCAGGTATGTGTTTATCCTTGCGAGTGGCATTCCTGCTATGGCTTGCCTAACCCTTTGACTGATGGGGTAGATTCATGAAAAAGTGTCTGCATATCCTGTGGGTTAACGATAACCCTGTCACCGCTGAGAATATGGTCTTTATGTATGCCACAAATTCCTTGCTGAAAGGCTGGTGGGAAGAAGTACACTTGATTCTTTGGGGGGCAACGGTCAAGTTGATTTGTGAAGACGCGAAGTTGCAGGGGCTTCTCAAAAAATTTCATGATGCTGGCGGGCATGTCTCCGCATGCAGAAAGTGCGCTGAAAACCTCGGTGTGTTTGCGCAGATAGAAAAGCTGGAAGGTGTTGATGAGGTTTTTTACATTGGGGAGGCGTTTACAAAAATCCTCAAGGATGATGAAAAACTTATTACCATCTAGCTCCAGCTGAATAGTTAAGGCCTTCTCAGGGCAAGGACTCCACTAATCAAGCTGGCAGCCGGGTATCTGTTCTTTGCGCCGCGGCTGGCCTGCGGAGCCATATTCCTCGTGTCGCCTGCCGCACAGACATTGCGGCGTTTGGATTAAACCGGGTAGTTTTAAATACAGAAGGATGCTCTTGGTGGGTGCATGGCGATCAAGTGTTTTCTGACAATTTTGCGGTACATGTTTTTGCCGCAGCGGCGCAATGCTTGTCCGCATTGCGGCGGCATCCGTTGTATTGGCGCATGTCAGTTCACCGCTCCAGAGTCTGGCGCTGTGACTGGGCAAGAGAGCAAAAAGCAGAGCGCGCCTGCCCAGAGCGAGGGCAAGCAAGGCTAGAACGGTTTGTTCTTACAAAAAAAGCCGCTGCGGGAGCAGCGGCTTTTTTTCAAGGAAATTTGTGGTCTACCAGCGGCGGGGCGCGGGGCGACGTTCTTCGGCCTGGTTGATGCGAAGGGTGCGGCCGCCAAAGTCAACGCCGTTCAGGGCTTCAATGGCCTTGTGGGCATCGGCTTCGTCCATTTCAACAAAACCGAAACCACGGGGGCGGCCGGTTTCGCGATCCATGATAAGCTTGACGGAAAGGGCTTCGCCGTAGGGGGCGAACAGGGCTTCAATGCCTTCCTGAGTGGCGGAAAAAGGCAGATTGCCGACATAAATGGAAACAGCCATAACGACTCCGTTGTTGAGGTGGGTAAACTTTCCGCTTGAAGCCTTACCCACGCAAAGTCTCTGGCAAAAAGAAATACTGCACCCTATGAATAAGGTCGAACAGTACTGTTAAGCAAAAAAATCGTCAAGTATTATCTGCATTGGCTTCAAAAATGATTGCCAAACGACAAACTTTGACTAAATTGCTCCGCATTAGGTGGTATTTTTACATTACTGCATGTGCATTATTCTGCTGTTAGTTGATTATGCACTCAATAGCGCATTAATCTAAACTGTAAAAGGCCGGTTTAACCGGCCTTTTTGACAGCAAGAATTAGATTGCCTGCGTCTTTTTCTTTGCAGGAGCTTTCTTTGCCTTGGCGGGAGCCTTGGCAGAAACTTTTTTTACTTTGGCGGGAGCCTTCGCCTTGCTGGCCTTGCTGGCTTTGTGTGCCTTGGTTCCACTTGCAACAGTTGCCGGAGCGGTGTTAGCGGCGTTGGCTTCAGTGCTGAAGAGGCAGGGAGCAGTCATCAGCGAAAGGGCCACGGCAGCCATAAGGAGCTTTTTCATGTTCGTATCCGTTTCTTCTGGTTATGCCACATCTACAACAATATGGCTGTACGTCTATGGCATGAGCGGACGGTGGACGCAATAACAAATTTGAGCCTACGGAACCGGGCATTTGCGGGCATTTTTTATGGCTCGTCCATTGTGGCGGCAAGGGGCTTGCTGCATCTGCCCCATGTTGACAAAAATATGGGACAGATGCTCTAAGAATAAGCTGCGTTGCGCCGCCTCATTTGATGGACATCTGCGGCTTGTTCAAGGCTCATGACCAATGGCCCGGATGGGGATGGAACCAGCATTTTACCGATCTAGCCACAGCCCGGGCAGCATTTCAAACAGTACTTTTAACACAAAGAATCGCCATGGCTTTTTTTGCACCCCGTGATGTCAAGACTACACTCGTATGCCCGACCTGCGGCGCGCCCCTGCATATCGCCCGCACCTGCCACGAAGTCTATATGTACTGCCCGGCCTGCAAGGCCCAGTTTCCGCTTCAGGACTACATCCGTCAGGCGGATGAAGCCATGGAGCACTTTCTGGAAAACGTCTACTGCAATCGCATCTAGCGTTATCCCCATCATGCTTGCCAATGGGCTGCCAGCCGTTTAATCCGTGGCTGGTGCAGCGGCCCTGGCGGTTGGGCTGCGGGCCAGTTCCCTGGCTGCCGCCATGCCGCTGGCCCAAGCCCAGTGCAGGTTGTAGCCGCCCAGCAGGCCGGTAACATCCAGCAGTTCACCCACCACAAAGAGATTTTCTTGCAGCAGGCTGCGCATGGTCCTGGGGTCTACTTCGTTGGTGTTTACACCGCCGGAGCAGGCCTCCGCTTTTTTTAGACCCGCAGTCGCCTGCGGTGTCACCGTGTGCCGCTGCATAGCTTCCACAATCGCCACGCGGGCCGCGCGCGAAAGCTCCGCAACCTTGCGCCTCGCGGTTCCCTCCGGCAGCAGGGCGTCCACAAGCCTCTGGGGCAGGAACCTTGCCAGTAGGGCGCGCGGGGTCTGTTTGCCAGCCTGCGGCGCATCCATAAGCGCGGCAACATCCTGCTCCGGCAAAAAATTCAGTGTGATTGCAGCGCCTTCGGCCCAATAGAGGGATGCTTTGAGGGCTGCTGGCCCGCTCAGCCCTTCATGGGTGAACAGCAGATCATCCTCCCAGCGGTGCTGCCCAAGCGTAACGCCCACAGGCAGGCTGATGCCCGTCAGACCGAGCAGGGGGGAATCCGAATTGAGGCGTAGCGGCGCAAGAACAGCGCGCGGCGCAACAATGCTGTGCCCCAGGTCTTCCGCAAGGCGATAGCCGGCACCGCCGCCGCCAGCCTGAGGCCATGCCGGGCTGCCCAGCGCCAGCACCAGGGCCTTGCCGCGCCATAAGCCGCCCTCCGTCTGCACAGAAAAACCATCCGCCTGAGCCTCTACTGCTGTTACTGTGGTGCCGCAGGCAATGACGCAGCCGTGTTCGCGGCAGTCGTCCGTCAGTGCCCTGACCAGCCGCTGCGCGGAAACAGTCAGAAAAAGCTGCCCGTGGGTGCGCTCCTCAAAGGGCAGATTCCATTCCTGCACAAGGCGCAGCATGTGCTCCGGCGTAAAGCCCTTGAGCGCAGGGCCGCAAAATGCATTGCCCCTGCTTCCGTCACTGCGGTAGTCCTTGGGGCTGACAGCGCGGTTGGTAAAGTTTGCCTTGCCGCCGCCGCTCACGGCCAGTTTGCGTCCGGGCACAGGCCCACGCTCCAGCAGCACAACGCGCAGGCCTTTTGACGCCGTCTCGCGGGCGCACATAAGCCCCGCAGCGCCAGCGCCCAGAATCAGCACATCGGCTACATCCGGGCAGCGTCGCCCGTCGCCCTGCGCTGGCTTTGCGCTCTTTTTTTTAGGGGGCTTGGATTGTACAGAATCCTTGCCCTTGGGCTTGGCCTGCGATGTGTTTTCAACAGGTGCCGCAGGCGCAGCGGGTTCGGCCTTGGGGCCGGGAGTTTGCGGGGCAAAGGCCTGACGTGCCGGATTTGACAGAATTTTGCGCGTGGCGCTATTTTGGGGAGCTTTGTTGTGCATGCGGCGAAAGTATACGAGGCTTTGGCGGCTGCCAAGCCCTTGTGTGCCGTCAAACCGCCTTTGTCTGACCCGGCCCGCGCATCCGCGCAGCCATTTCTTGTTACCGGGATTGTCATGCCAGTTCTTGTCTCATCCTACGTTGCGCCGTGGTTTGTGCGCAACGGCCACGCCAATACCATATGGCCCGTGCTCTTTCGTGAAAAGCCGCAAGTGCCGCCTTCTGTGCGCCGGGTGCGCCTTGAAACGCCCGATGGCGACTTTCTTGATGTGGATCAGCATCCCTCGCTCGGAAAGGACAGGGCAGAGCGCCCTTTTGGACAGGGCAGGGGCATAGCTGTTATTTCGCACGGGCTGGAGGGCAACAGCCGCCGCAAGTATGTTCTGGGCATGGCCAATGCCCTGCGGGCCGAAGGCTTTGACGTGCTGGCCTGGAACATGCGCTCCTGCTCGGGCGAGAGTAACCGCACTGCGCGCCTGTATCACATGGGCGAGATTGAAGATCTTGGAACTGTCGTGCGTTTTGCCGAGCAGTTTGACCGCCCCCTGCTGCTGGCTGGCTTCAGCATGGGGGGCAACCAGATTTGCCGTTATCTGGGCCGGGGGCCGGTTTCGCCGCTGGTGCGGGCGGCTGTAGTCGTGTCCGTGCCGTGCGATCTTTCCGCCGCTGCACCGGTAATGGACGGCCCTGCCTGCCGCATTTACATGAGTTATTTTTTGCGAACCCTGCGCAAAAAAGTGCGCGAAAAAGCCGAGCGCTTTCCTTCCTATCCCTCCGTTGAAGGCGTGGAAAAAATCCATACCTTTGCGGAGTTTGACGAATGCTTTACCGCGCCTGCCTTTGGCTTTGCATCAGCCAAAGATTATTGGGAAAAGAACACGGTTCTGCCCGATCTGCCCTGCATAAACGTGCCGACCCTGCTGCTCATGGCTGCGGACGATCCTTTTTGCGCGCCATCGTGCTATCCGTGGCAGACAGCGGAGCAGAGCGCGCACCTGCATCTGGAGGTAGCCCCGCACGGCGGGCATGTGGGTTTTGTGCAACAGAAGCAGGAATACTACAGCGAACAACGCGCGCGCGGATTTGTACGGCAGTTGACGGGGCAAGGCGTTTTTTAGGCGGCTGGTATCGCAAACGGGGCGCGACAACAGAGGTCTGGTTGTGATGGAGGTTTTGCGGGCGCGTCAGCTTTTTTGCCGCTCGGCGAGCCGTTTTTTGGTCAGAACCGTGGCCACGGCGTTAACCGGGTCTTCCGGCCAGGGATGCTTGGGGTAGCGGCCACGCATTTCTGCGCGCACTGCGGGGTAGCCGTTACGCCAAAAATGGGCCAGATCGCGCGTAACCTGCAAGGGGCGGCCTGCGGGCGAATTGAGGCGCAGCACCAGAGCCACGCGTCCATCGGCTATACGCGGCGTGTCCACGCAGCCGAATAATTCCTGCAACTTGGCGGCCAGCCAGGGGCCTCCGTCTTCACCATACACAATGGGGCGCATGGCCCCTGACGGCACCTGCCATTCCGTGGGGGTCTGCCGTTCAAGTATCCGGTGAAGATTCCCCGGCAGCAGACGGCGCAGGGCATCCAGCAACTGCTCCGGCCCGAGCGCCGCCAGCGAATTGGTGCGCCCCTGCTTGCCTTGCCCGGCTGACCTTTCGAGTGCCTGCTGCAAGGCTGGTGCGAGCCAGTCATTGAGAGTCGCCAGCAGGGCGGCATCAGAAACATCGGGCCATGCCTCGCCGTCCAGCTCGCGCAGCAGGCTTACCCGCGCGCGCCACTGCTTTGCGGCATCATCCCACGGCAGGCATTCCAGCCTCTTGCTCTGCACATGGGCGCACAGGGCCGCAGCGCACTGATCGGGCAGCGGGCGTGGCAGAGGGGCATCTTTCAGAACCAGAGATCCCAGCACTCGCTGCCGCCGAGCGCTGACCAGCCCGGCATCCGAAACTGTGAGCTTGTCTTCGTTGCAAATGTCTGCGCTGAAAAGCGCTGCAAGATCATCGGGCGAAAGGGCGGCGGCAAGGCGGATGCGCCCGCGCGGCGCTGCGCCGTCAACTTCTGCCGCCGCCAGAAAGGGCAGCCGCGCCAGAGGGTCATCGCTGGCTATCTGGGCGGCCCGTCCGCTGCGCAGGAGATAGGGCGTCATGGCGGCCACCCCGCCAGAAAAATTTCCATTGCCGCTGCCCTGAGGCTGACCGTCTGTCTGCCGCATGGCGATCTGCTCCGGCCACGCCACAGCCAGCAGTTGCCCGAGGCTTGCGGTCTGAGCGAGAGCTGTGGAAAAAATTTTGTCCGTTTTGCTGGATTGCCCTTGTGGCGCAGGCCGGGAACCTTTCTTCCCATGCTGATCAAGCTGGCGCATGAGCCGCTGCGCCAGACGGCGCACCCGCTCGCGGGCGGCGTCCAAATTCTTGCCCGCTGCGCCATCGCGGCATAGCCAGTCGAGGCGGCGCAGCACATCGCATCCCGCGCCAGCGGCAGGCATGCCGCCCGTGTTTTTGCCAGCGGTAAAGGCCAGCGGGTCGCGTTCTTCCAGCAGGGCGGCGATACAGGCTGCCAATGCGGCAAGGGATTTGTCGCGCCCCCACAGCAGCAGGCGCGCCGTGCGCGGCGCAAGGGGAAGCGCGGCCATGCTGCGGCCCAAAGCCGTTGGCCGCATCTGGGCATCCACCGCGCCCAGTGCCAGTAGGTTCTGTCTGGCAACAGCCATATGGGCCGGGGGCGGCGTGTCGAGCCATGCGAGCGAGGCCGGGTCAGTCACGCCCCATACCGCCAGTTGCAAGGCAAGCCCGGTGAGGTCGGCATCCAGAATTTCAGCGCGGATGTGCGGGCGCATGCCGTTTTCCTGCTCTTTTGCCCACAGGCGGCAACAGATGCCGGGTTCGGTGCGTCCGGCGCGTCCGGCCCGCTGGGCAGCGCCAGCCAGCGAAACGCGTTCTGTCACAAGGCGGGTGAGGCCACTGGCCGGGTCAAAGCGCGTCAGGCGCGCAAGGCCGCTGTCCACCACGAGCCTCACGCCCTCGATGGTCAGTGAAGTTTCGGCAATGGACGTGGCAAGCACCACTTTGCGTTGCCCCTGCGGGGCGGGCGCAATGGCCGCATCCTGCTCTCTGGCGCTAAGATTGCCATAGAGCGGGCACAGGGCCACATCAGCAGGCAAAGCGCCCTCAAGCATGGCTGCAAGATGGCGGATTTCGCCAGCGCCGGGCAAAAAAGCCAGCAGGCTGCCCTGTTCAGTACGCAGCAGGTGCAGGATTGCATCGGCCATGTGCCGCCACAGCAGCGGCCCTGCCCCGGCAGCAGACAAAGGGCCGCCGCCCACAATCTGCCCTGCGCGGATTTTGGGCGGCAGGTGCACCATCTGCACAGAAAAGGTCTTGCCCTCGCATACAACAGAAGGGCAGCCTCCCATGAGGCCTGCCACGGCCTGCACATCCAGCGTGGCAGACATGACGATCAGCCGCAGGTCGGGGCGCAACGCAGCTTGACTCTCAAGGCAGAGGGCAAGCCCGGTATCGGCAGTGAGCGAGCGCTCATGAAATTCGTCAAAAATCACACAGGCGATATCCGGCAGCTCGGGATCATCCTGCAACATGCGCGTGAGCACGCCCTCGGTGACAACCTCCACGCAGGTGCGGCTGCTGACGCGGCTTTCATCACGCATGCGGTAGCCCACAAGGCCGCCCGGTTCCTCACCCAGCAAGGCCGCCATATAGCGCGCCAGCGCGCGGGCCGCCACGCGCCGTGGTTCAAGCAGCAGAATGCGGCGATTCTCAAGCCAGGGCTGCCCCATAAGCCAGAGGGGAACGCGGCTGCTTTTGCCTGCTCCCGGCAGGGCGCTGAGCACCAGATTGCGCCCCTGGGCCAGAGATTCCAGAACTTCTGCGCGCGAAGCGTCAAGTGGGCATGGGGGCAGGCATGAGGGCAGGCCCGGGCAACGATCAGGGGAGCCTGCGGGGGCGGCAATGCGTATCGGCGAATCGGTCATGGCTAAATACGGCATGGCTGAGGGTAAATGCGGTACAATAGGCGCATTTTTACTGGTAATCCAATGCGTGTCAGTGTATTGACACAAGAAAGGATATGCACGCGGAGAATGAACACATGGAGTTGAATACCAGCGGCATTATCGGCCAGAGCACCAGCCTCGCCGAAGTCTTCAAGGTTCTCGGCAAGGTTGCGCCCACGGACAGCACTGTGCTTGTAACTGGTGAATCGGGAACTGGCAAGGAATTGCTGGTTCGCGCGCTTCACGCCAACAGTCGTAGGGCTGACAAGCCCTTTGTACCCATCAACTGCGGGGCCATCCCCAAAGAGCTGCTTGAAAGCGAACTTTTCGGTCACGAAAAGGGCGCCTTTACGCACGCCATCCGTTCGCGGCCAGGCCGTTTTGAAATGGCTGACGGCGGCACCATCTTTCTGGATGAAATCGGCGAGATGGAGTTGAGCCTTCAGGTCAAGATTCTGCGTGTACTGCAGGAAAAAGAAATAGAGCGCGTGGGCGGCACTGGCTGCAAAAAGGTGGACGTGCGCATTGTGGCCGCCACCAACCGCGATCTTGAGGTAGAAGTCGCCGCCGGGCGCTTCCGCGAGGATCTCTACTATCGCCTGAACGTCATTCCCCTGCATTTGCCGCCGCTGCGCCAGCGCGGCAATGATGTGCTGCTGCTTGCGCGCTATTTTCTCAACCATTTCTGTACCAAAAAAGCGCGCGAGCCCATGCTGCTTGACGAAACAACGCGGCGTATTCTGGCGGCCTACAACTGGCCCGGCAACGTGCGCGAGCTTGAAAACTTCATGGAGCGCCTGAGCATCCTCGTGGATGACGATACGGTGTGCATGGATGATCTGCCGCGCAAGATTCTGGATCAGGTGGGCGATGTGTCGCTGCTGCCCCCGGTGGAGGATGATGCCCCGGCGTGCGAACCAGAGGCGGAGCCGCTTGCCGAATCCACCGCTGATGACGGCGTGGAGCAGGCACCCGCCCCAGCGCCGCAAGTTGAAGCCGCAATGCCCGTTGCAGCCAATGGAGCTTTCGTGTGGCCCAATCTGGGCGTTTTGACGGCTCAGGGGCAGAACCTGAAAGATTTTCTTGATGCCGTGGAAAGCCGTCTTATTGATGAGGCCTTGGCCAAGGCGGAGGGAGTAAAAAATCAGGCCGCCGAGCTTTTGGGCATCAAGCGGACAACGCTTATTGAAAAGCTCAAGAAACGCAGTATGTAGCGGCATAAAATTTGCATAGAATTTGCGTTGGATTTTGCGGCTCAGACGCAACGACACATCCTGCGAAGTGCAAGTGAATACACAACTTTTCGCCGCCGCGCCACGGCCTCATATTTCTGCCCGCAAGGGTGCGATTCCCCAACGCTGCTCACGTGTTGGGGCTTTGCTGCTGATTGCGAGCCTTTTGCTGCCCGCGCAGCCTTCGCAGGGTATGAGCTGGAACTGGGCGCCCATTGCAGATACTGCCGCAGCCACGGTTGCCGGGAAACAGTCAAAAAGTTCACAGCCAGCCGGGGAAAGGCTGCGCCTCACGCTCGACAGCCCCGGTCAGGTGCACAGGCTCTTGCGCACCGGCAATACCTTGCTTCTCTATCTTGATGACCCTTCTGCAACGCTTGAACGCAGCGGTGCAGCGCCTTCTGCGGGTGCGCTGCTCGACAGCATCGGGCTTTCCAACGGTCAGTTGCGCATTACGCTTTCTCCCAAGGCCGTGAACCATGTTATGCGCCGGTCTTCTCCTTCTGAACTGGATATAGAAATTTTTGCCGCCGGAACCCAAAAAGGGGAAAATTCCTCTCGTCTGGATGCGGCGGGTGTGCCTGTGGGCAATGCCTCTGCTGATTCAGAAGGGCAGGGCGCTTCTTTTGCCGTTAATCTGCCTGCAGATGCCGCAGTGGGCTTTTTGCAAAAGGCCCAAAAACTGCTGGCCGATGTGCAGCAGGGGGCAAAGGCCTTGCCCTTCACTGGTCTGCTTGACGCAGGTAAGGCAAAGCTGGCGGATTTGAGCCTGAAATTTTCCGCCCTTGGCTCGACCAAGACTGCGGAAGCCGCTGAGGTGCCGCAAGCCGCAGGCGGTGCGGGCAGCCTCGCCGTGACGCTGGACGCCCAGAGCCTCATGAGCCGGGTGAATCCCGGCGGGCCGGAAAACTGGCCTGACAGTAAGGGGCTTTCTACATCAATTCCCGGCAATGTTCCTCCTGCGGCTCCGGCCACAGCGCCAGCAGCTCCGGCTGCGTCTGCCAGCCAGCCAGCGACTCAGCCTGCAACCCAGCCCGTAACAAGACCAGCGGCCCAGCCTGCGCCTGTTCCGCAAAATGGCGTCCAGCGTGCAGTACCGCCCGCCGCACAGCCACAAGCTCAGCCCTCTCCACAGCCTGTCCAGCAGGTTGTGCCGCAGGCCATACCACAACCGTCGTCCCAGCCTGCGCCGCAGGCAAAAACAGCACCGGCCCAGCAGCCTGCGCCCGCCGCAGCTCCCGCGCCTGCCCCTGTGGCCGGTCAGGCAAAGCCGAACGGCGTGGGCGGCAACGTATCCGGCAAGGTTTCGGACAATGTGGTGGGGCTGCCGCATGCCGAAGAAAAAGACGGTCACGGGGCCGCTGCTCCCAAGGAAGAACCCCGGCCCGTGGTCTATGTGGACGAGCAGGGCAATCCTGTTGCCAAGCCTGCTAACCCGGAAAAAATGATGGAAGAGGCGGAGCGGCTCATCAAGGAGCGCAAGTTCGTTGAGGCCTTGCCACAGTTGGAAAAACTGAAGGAAATGCCCACAATCAGCGCCGATATGCGTCTCAAGACGCTGTATTACATCAGCGACTGCGTATGGGCCAGATATGCCGATAATCCGCTGGCTGGCTTTGAGCCTATTGTTTCAGCCACCAGCGAGGCCATGAATTTTGACCTGCGTTCTCCCCGCGTGCCGGAGGCCCTTCTGCGCCTGGGGCTGGTTAACGTCAATGTGGGCAATCTGGTAGATGCCGGGGGCTACATTGTGGCCATGTATCGGCGCTATCCGGATTATCCCGGCGTGGCGCAGGGTTTTACGGCCCTAGGCAAGGCACAGCTCAAGCGGCACATGGATGCCCAGGCGGAGCAGGCCTTTGCCATTGTGCTCGACAAGTACCCGGAATCCTCCTTTTTGCAGGAAGCGTCCGTGGGGCTTGCCCAGGCGCTGAACAACCAGCGCAAGTACACCAATGCGCAGGTTATCCTCGATTTTATAAGCAAGCGCTGGCCCCGCTATTATATTGAAGACCCCACATTCCTCTTTTTGCAGGGCGCCAATGATGAGGCTCTGGACAAACCCGTTGCGGCCCTGACCCTGTACTGGCTGTATTACAACCTCGTGCCCGGGCAGAAGGGCAATGACGACCTGCTCCTTAAAATGGGCGACATGTATACCCGGCTTGGCAACAAGAGCGGGGCCGAGTTCCTGTATTCCTATCTGACGCGGCATTTTGCGGGAACCCATGCGGCAAATATGGCAAGTCTGCGGCTGGCCGAAGGCGGCATTTACGATTCGCCCATCAATTATGAGGCCATGACCCAGGTTTTTGCCAGAGCCGCCAGCGGTAATCTGCCCAAGGTTTACGCCAGCCTTGCGGCGGCTTCGCGCACTGCGCCGGAGTCTGTCCTCGCGCGGCTCAAGGAGGCCATGTGGCTCTATTGGAGCAAGCGCTATACAGAGGCCATGGGCAAGGCCGCAGATTTTATTGACGGCTATCCCGAAAACGCCAACGTGGCGCAGGCCCGCGATATTATCTGGCTTGCTTTTCAAAAAGAGCTTGCCAATTCCATGGCTGAAAAAAACTATGGGCGCATTCTCATTCTGTGGAATGGCTTTCCTCTGGTGCGCGAGCGCTATGGGGCGATAGATCCGCGTATGCGTTATGCCTTGGCGCAAGGATTGCTTGAACGGGGTGAGACTGAACAGGCCCTTGGCATGCTTACGGAATTTTTGAAGTCGCCCATGGACCCCCAGTATGGGGAAGCGACCTTTACGGAATTTTTCAACCGCTATCTTCAGGCCGGGGCCTGGGCCAAGATTCTTGATCTTGGCAAACTGGTGGCCACCTGGCCTCTGAACCCCCAGTTGCGCAACCAGCTTGATTACGCCATGGCGCTCTCGGCCCAAAATCTCAATCTGGCCGGGGCTGCTCTCGCCATGTGGCAAAAGCTTGCCGAGCGGCAGGATATCCCGCTCTATCAGCGGGCCTACGCCACGTACTTTCTTGCCCGTGATGCCGAACAGCGCAAGGATATTCGCAATTCCTACACGCTGAACCGCAAGGTGATTGATCTCTTTACCCAATTGCAGAACGAACGTTCTGACAAGGCCGACCCGCAGCGTATCAAGGATGCCATACTTTCACTCATGGATATCTGCGAAGTGGGCAACCGTGTGCCGGAAGCCCTGGAATGGCTTGCGCGTTACAATGCCTTTGTGCCCAAGGAGTCGTCGGAATATCCGGGCTTGCGCTTCCGCGAGGCCCGGCTGTATCGCAAGCTGGGCGATGCCACGCGGGCTCAGGCTTTGCTTGAGGATATTGTGCGCAACTATGCCGATTCTCCTTTTGCCAAGGCAGCCACGGCGGAACTGCACACCTTTGAGGTTTCGCGCGACCTGCAAAACTACCTGCCTGGCGGGGCGGGCAGTCAGGCTGCGCCCGCTGCCAAGCCTGCCGCTCCCTAGCTTCTTCCGGTTTTCATCATTTGGGCCTGTCGCCCTTGCCTTTCGACCAAGCCTGCCGCTGTCGTCTCAGGCGCATCTTGCATGAGGGCACGGAACCCCTCCCATATGCCGATCAGGTATATGAGGGCGCATTGCATGCGTTCACACCTTGGAATATAATAAAACACAACCGCAGTTCTGCCGTGGGGTGGAATTGGCTGCCTGATGCAATTTTAATGGAAAGTGCGATGGAACGTCCCGCAAGCTTCACAAGATGATGCAGGGCGTGATGTGCGCCGTCAGCCTTGGAGGGCATATGAACAGAGTGCTTCTTTGTGTTACACTCGGCCTGCTTGCCTTGATGGCCGGATGCACCGGCGCATTGCAAAGGGGAATGCAGAACACGGCCTATGTTTCCACAGCACGCCCGGCCATCAGCATGAAGGCCGTGAACATGCCCCTGCTTACCGGCGGCGAGACAAGCGTCAGCCTTGATGGTGCAGGCGTTATCGGCGGCTTGCCGCTGCATGCGTGGGTTGCTGTTTACGGCAAGGGCGACCCCCAAAGTCCCCTGGCCATTGTGGGGCTGGCTGAGGTGCCGCGCGGCTGGTACTGGGACAGCGACGGCCAGCGCCCCTTTAGCGTTGATAAAGGGGTGGAGATTTTCAATAATGACGGTTTTGCGGCCAGCACCTATATTGTGGACAGCAAAAAGGATGCGTTTTCAGCCCTTGCAGGGCTGACGGACGAAACAAAGCCCATGCGCTGGCTGACGCGCGGTTTTGCCGCCAGATACAATTTTAATGACACCAAGGTCATACTGGAATACAGAGAACCCCTGCCTGAAAATCTTGCCGGGCAGGAAAGCCTGACAGAAAGCCAGACTGACCAGCTCCGTGCCTTTGAGCAGCGCGCCAGCGCAGCCTTTGCCGTTGCTTCTGTATCTGAACATATGACTGGAATTACAGAAGGATATGCAAAGAACATTCGTGGGCAATATCTGGATCACCGCTTCTGGGGAACTGCATCAAAGTATGACACATTTGTCTTAAAGTAGCATGTGCTTGCGGTAATCTGACATTACACCGGGATTCCGCCAGGGAGGCCGCTTGGGAAAGTTTTTTCAAGCGGCCTCCCTGTTTTTTACGTTTGTTGCGCCTGCACCGACACCAAGTAACTGCAACAAGTTAATACATTCTGGAATAATGGTTATGTAAAATTTGCAACACAATTTTATATTATAGGGTATAGTACATTGACGAAACAATAGCTGCTGTGTATGTTCTCCCCATCAGGATGGGAGGGGGACCGACTGTTCTGTCAATGAGCCGATCAGGCGGGTACGCAGCGCGTCAGATTGAGTATATTGAAGACAATAAAGGGGTAGTTATGGACGATTATCTGAAAGAGGCGCTGGAAATTACCAGAGCACAAGCTGGCGTTCGCGTTATGAGCGAAGAAGAAATAGCCGCCTTTATACAGAAAGTGGCGCAGGGCATCAAAGCAGTTGCTGAAGGCGAAACGCCTGTGGAACTGGACAGCGGCGAAATGGCCGTTGAAGCACGCAAGTCGGTCAAAGAAAAGTCCGTCACCTGCCTTGAGTGTGGAAAGAGTTTCAAGATACTTACCAAGCGTCATCTGGCCAGCCACGGCATGACCTCGGCTGAATACCGCGAAAAGTGGGGCTTCAAGAAAGACGCACCTCTGGTGTGCAAAGCCCTGCAGCGCGAACGCCGCAAAAAGATGAAAGATATGAAGCTGTGGGAAAAACGCCGCAAGGTTCAAGTATCCCCGGCATCAAACCCGCAATAGCAGGCATTGTCATCGGTCTGAAAGTCCGCCCCTGAGGCGGGCTTTTTTTTTAGGCCAAAAAATGGCATTGTAGCTGCCTGTATGGCGGCATGGCTGCCATTCAGGGCGGTTACGGCCAGCAAATGATTTTTGCTCTGCATCATTGTTCTTTTTCAGGGTTATATCATGACTGAATCACAGGCGGCTGCAACGCCCGCCGAAGCCCTCGCGCTTTTGTCCCTGCCGCAGGAACACTTGTTTGCCAGGGCCACTGCGCTGCGCGAAACGGCCTTTGGGCGCGGTATTGTTTTGTGCGCCATCATCAATGCAAGAAGCGGCAACTGCTCCATGGACTGCCGTTTCTGCTCCCAGAGCAGGCACAATCACACCCCCATTGAGGTTTTTCCTCTCTTGCCGGACAATGAACTGCGCGAGCGCATTCTGCATCTTGCAGCTCTGCCTGTGGCGCGCATTGGCGTTGTTACCAGCGGTTCTGCACTGAGCGGCAGCGAATTGCAGCGCCTGCGCACTGTAATTTCCGGCCTGCCGGATACCGTGCGCCCGCGCGTCTGCGCTTCGCTGGGCAAACTAACGGCTGAAGATTTTGCCCTTTTGTCCGGGGCCGGGCTTACCCGGTTTCACCATAATATGGAAACTTCGCAGGGCTATTACTCCAGCGTGTGCACCACGCAAACCTGGGAGCAGCGGCGCGACACTGTGCTGCGATCCAGCGAGGCGGGCCTGAGCGTGTGTTCCGGCGGCCTGTTCGGCCTGGGTGAAAGCTGGGAAGACCGCGTGGATTTTGCCTTCAGCCTTAAAAAAATGGGCGTGGCCCATGTGCCCATGAATTTTCTGCATCCGCACCCGGAAACGCCGCTGGCAGGGCAGAAGCCCCTTACCGCTGATGAAGCGCTGACGCTCATTGCCGTGTTCCGGCACATTTTGCCCCAGGCCACCTTGCGCATCTGCGGGGGCAGGCCTCTTGTGCTGGGCAGCCGCCAGAATGAGATTTTCGCCGCCGGTGCCAATGCCCTCATGACGGGCGATTATCTTACAACCCACGGGCAGAGCATTGCGCATGATCTTGAAATGATCGCCGCGCAAGGGCTTGAGGTTCGCTGCGATGCAAACTGCTGAGGAAAAGATTGACCCACCGCTAAGGGGCCTTTTTGTAGCCGGCTCCGGCACAGATGTGGGCAAGACCGTGGTGACGGCGGCCCTGCTGCGGGCCTTGCTGCTGGCCGGGATCAACGCCCAGGCTGTAAAACCTGTGCAGACAGGTGTTGCGCCGGAGCAGGCCAATACGGCCCCTCTGGCCGATGCCCGCGTGTATGCCGCTGCCGTTGCGGGCATGCCGCAAAGCGCCGCCATGCTGCCTGCCACGGCCCTGCATTGCTTCAGCCTGCCCGCTTCGCCCCATCTGGCCGCGGCCCGCGAAGGCGCGCGCCTGACCTGCGCAGGGCTGCGCAACGACATTGTTTGCCACAGCCGTGCCAGCACCGCTGAAATGCTGCTGCTCGAGGGCGCTGGCGGCTTGCGGGTGCCGCTCAACGAGCGTGAAGACATGCTCGACCTCATGGCCACGGTGGATCTGCCCGTGCTGCTTGTGGGCGGCAATTATCTGGGTGGTCTGAACCATATTCTGCTTTCGCTGGATGCATTGCGTCATAACGGCCTGCAACTGGCCGGAGTGGTGCTTGTCCCATCTGCCGATCCGGCAGCGGGTTGCCCCGGCGTGGATGTGGACGCCATGCTGGCCGACAACGCCGCCATGCTGCGCGAGCGGCTGGCGCAACAGGGCCTGACTGCGCCCCTTGTGGAATTGCCGCGTGTAGCGCAGCTGGATGCAGAGGGCTGGCAGACTCTGGCTCAGGGGCTTGAGCCGCTGGTGCGGCATCTGCAAGCCTCACTGGATGCTGCTTGCGGCTGCGGCGCGGATGTTGTGCGCCGCGATCACCAGACCATCTGGCACCCCTATGCCTCGGCCATGCAGCCGCCCTTGCTCAGCACTGTGGCGCGCACCAGAGCCAACCGCATTGTGCTGGCAGACGGCAGGGAACTTGTGGACGGCATGTCTTCATGGTGGGCAGCCGTGCACGGCTACAACAATCCGCGCCTCATGGGGGCCCTGCACGCACAGGCCGGGCGCATGCCCCATGTAATGTTTGGCGGCCTGACGCACGAACCGGCGGTCAATCTGGCCGAAAAGCTGCTGCGCCTCATGCCTGCGGGGCTTGAGCGCGTGTTTTTTGCCGATTCCGGCTCGGTGGCGGTGGAGGTGGCGCTGAAAATGGCCCTGCAATACCAGCAGGGCAGGGGCCAGACCGGTCGCAGCAAGTTTCTTACGCCGCGCGGCGGTTATCATGGGGATACCTTTGGCGCCATGTCGGTGTGCGACCCGGTTACGGGCATGCACAGCCTGTTTACGGCCATGCTGCCCCAACAGATATTTATGGAGCGGCCCGGTTGTCGTTTTGACCAGCCCTTTGACTCCGCAAGCCTTGACGATGCCCGGCGTGTTTTTGCCGAGCGCGGGCACGAGATCGCGGCGGTGATTCTTGAACCAGTGGTGCAGGGCGCGGGCGGTATGTGGTTTTACCACCCGGACTACCTGCGCGGGCTTGCGCAACTGTGCCGCGAGGCTGGCGCGCTGCTGATATTTGATGAAATCGCCACGGGCTTTGGCCGCACTGGAAAGATGTTTGCTGCGGAATGGGCCGGTGTTTCGCCGGATATTCTGTGTTGCGGCAAGGCGCTCACGGGCGGGGTGCTCACCCTGGCTGCCACGGCCTGCACAGCCAGTGTGGCGCAGGGCATTTGCGCCGGGGGCAATGTGTTTATGCACGGCCCCACCTTTATGGCCAATGCGCTGGCCTGTGCCGTGGCCTGCGCCAGCCTTGACCTGCTGCAAGAGGGAGAATGGGCGCAGAAGGTGGCAAATCTTGAAAGCGGCCTGCGCTCAGGGCTTGCCCCCTGTGCGGAGCTGCAAGGCGTGGCTGACGTGCGCGTACTGGGCGGCATCGGCGTTGTGGAAACGTGCGAACCCGTCAATACATCCGCATTACAGGAATATTTTGTGCGGCACGGCATCTGGGTGCGGCCATTTAACCGGCTTGTTTACCTCATGCCTCCGTATGTTACCCCGGCTGAGGATGTGGCGCGGCTTTGCGCTGTGGTGGCAGGCGCCTTGGAATCAGGAGCGCATCTGCAAGGATAAAGGCTGTCGGCCTGGTTTCAGTGTCTGCTTACCGGCATGCGGCCTAAAGGCCAGCGCATGGTTATTTTTCTGTGGGCGGCGGAGGAACAGGCAGCCCCTTGAAGATGAGCCGAGTGGCGGCGGCGTCTGCCAGTTCGGAGACGTCCATGAGCTTTTCCAGCAGTTCAAGCAGGTAGAAGCGGTCGTTTTCGCAGCCGTCCTTGAAGTCGGCTTCAAGCTCGCCGCTGCGGATGTAGTTTTCCAGTTCTGTAAGGTCTTTTACCGTGAGCATGGAGAATCCTTTTGCAGTGCGGAGATGCAACGCTCCGTCAGGTCGTGGACCATCTGCTCGACCTGCCGGATTTCTTCGCGGGTGATGTTGTCGTAGTGGATGCCCGCGTTGACGCACACGGCACAGTTCAGGGCATGGGCCATGCGTTCGGCCATGCGTTGGGCGAGAGCGTCTTCCTTGTGTCCGGGCAGGCCCGCCAGATGGCTTTGGGCCTCTACCTGACCATGCGCAGGCGCGGCCAGAGCCACAGCGCCGATATGGGTTGCGCCGCCGCCGCAAAGCACCTGCAGGTCGCGCCCCTGACGAAAAACGCGCAGATGTATGCTCAGGTGGCCCTGTTGGGCGGTGAATCGCATGGCTGCTCCTGTGCTTTGGCGGCAGGTAGGGTGCCACGCCGTTGCGGGCCTTACGGCTTTTTGCCATGTGCCCGATGAAATTTCCAGCCTGCCTGTTGCGGTGGGCAAATCCGCCCATGAACATGGCGGAATTGTTGTGGTATATATATGATGCGGTCTACAGCCGCAAGGCCGCCGCGATGCCTGATGCCCCGGGCTTGACGCCCCAGCTGGCGGCCCTTACCATTTTGCCAATTCTTTGTTGTATGGAGACAGCATGACTCTTGATCCCACCAAGCACCCGGACTGGCAGATAGCCCTGGATGCCGAACAGAATATGAAAACTTTTGAGGCCCTGACCGCCGAGATGGGGCTTGAACCTTCAGAAGTCCTGCCCTATGGGCGATACATGGGCAAGATTGAGCAGCAGGAAGTGCTGCAAAGGCTTGAGAGCCGCCCCAACGGCAAATATGTTGACGTTACGGCCATCACGCCCACGCCCCTTGGCGAAGGCAAGTCCACCACCACAATCGGTCTGGTGCAGGGGCTTGCGCGGCGCGGCTTGCGGTCTTCTGCCGCCATTCGCCAGCCTTCTGGCGGTCCCACCATGGGCATGAAGGGTTCCGCCGCTGGCGGCGGTCTTTCGCAGTGCATCCCGCTCACGCCGTATTCCCTCAACTTTACGGGCGATATTCATGCAGTGGGCGCGGCCCACAACCTTGCCATGACGGCCCTCACATCCCGCATGCAGCATGAGCGCAACTATGACGACGCCACCCTTGAGCGGCTCTCGGGCATGCGCCGTCTGGATATTGACCCCACACGCGTCAGCACCGGTTGGGTGATGGATTTTTGCGCCCAGACTCTGCGTAACGTGATTATCGGTATGGAAGGCGACGGCAGGCGCAACGATGGCTTTATGATGCGCTCGCACTTTGACATCACCGTTGCTTCCGAGGTTATGTCCATCCTTTCCGTGGCGCGCGATCTGGCCGATCTGCGGCAGCGCATGGGCCGCATGGTGCTTGCCCTTGACCGTAATGGCAGGCCCGTGACCACCGCCGACCTTGAAGTGGACGGTGCCATGACCGCCTGGCTGGTGGAGGCCATCAAGCCCAACCTTATCCAGACCATCGAGGGCCAGCCCGTGCTGGTGCATACTGGTCCCTTCGGCAACATCGCTCTGGGACAGAGTTCGGTTATTGCCGACAGGGTGGGTCTGAAGCTTGGCGACATCCACGTGACCGAATCCGGCTTTGCCGCAGAAATGGGCTACGAAAAATTCTGGAACCTCAAGTGCCGTTACAGCGGCCTTGCGCCTGACGCGGCAGTGATCGTGGCGACAGTGCGGGCGCTCAAGCACCACGGCGGCGCGCCGCAGCCCCGCCCCGGTCAGCCCCTGCCCGAAGAATATCTGCGGGAAGATGTGGGTCTGGTGGAGGCCGGCTGCGTCAACCTGCTGCACCACATCGGCATTGTGCGCCGTTCCGGTGTGCCCTCTGTGGTGTGCATCAACAAGTTTTATACCGACAAACCCGCCGAAATTGACGCTATTCGCCGTATCTGCGAAAAGGCGGGGGCTAGCGTGGCTGTTTCTGAACACTGGGAAAAAGGCGGCGAAGGCGCGCTTGAACTGGCAGATGCCGTCATGGACGCCTGCAATTCGCCCAAGCGGAACTTCCGCCCGCTCTACGACTGGAAGCTGCCCATTGCCGAGCGCATTGTCTGCATCGCCCGCGAGGTTTACGGCGCTGATGGCGTGGATTTTGAACCTATGGCCGCCCAGCGCCTCAAGGCGCTTCAGGAACGCCCCGATGCGGACGAGCTTGGCGTGTGCATGGTCAAAACCCAGTATTCGCTTTCGGATGACGCCAAGCGCAAGGGCGTGCCTTCATCCTGGCGGCTGCATGTGCGCGATGTGCTGCTTTTTGGCGGCGCTGGCCTTGTGGCTCCGGTGGCGGGCGACATCAGCCTTATGCCCGGTACTGGCTCCCGGCCCTCCTTCCGCAACATAGATGTGGATGTGGCAACAGGGCGTGTAACCGGCGTGTTCTAGACGAGCAATACAATAAAAGCGTTATCCGGTCTGTTGGTTGGCCGGATAACGCTTTTATTGCCTTTCATAAGCAAAAAAATTTTTTTCTGAAATATTTTTCCAACCTGCTCTATTCATAGTTGATAGTATTACCAAATATCAGATATGCCGGTTTTTGCCGCTTGAAAAAAATTACAGATGACATAGGGTTAGCACTATAAAACACCGTATTGATCCATCAGGAGGATCGCATGGAAGTAGTGCTCAGAGGCGTGCGCGGCAGCATTGCCGTGCCAGCTCCGGCCATGTCGTTTTACGGTGGCAACACCTCTTGCGTTGAACTGCGTTCCGACAACGGGGCGCTCATCTTTTTCGATGCTGGCACCGGTCTGCGGCAGGCTGGCGAAAACCTGCCGGAAAGCGGCACCTGCCATCTTTTTATTTCGCACGGGCATACAGACCACATCCAGGGGCTGGGGTTCTTTCCGCCCCTGCATTCCCCCCGCTGGACAACCCACATCTATATTCCTGTCTGGCTTGAGGACGTGCTGGACAATCACTTTGCCCACGGCATGTTCCCCATACCATTCAGCGACTTTGCCGGAAACGTTGTGCGGCACAGCCTTGAACCCGGTGACCTGGTGCATCCCGCCGATGGCGTCGCGGTTGCGGCCATAGCGGCCAACCATCCCGGCGGCGCGCTTGCCTACAGGGTTTGCGCCGACAATGCCATTTTTGTGTACTCCGGCGATTATGAAATCACCCGCGCCCATGAAGTGCAGCAGGCGGCGCGCGAACTGCTTGAAGGCGCGGATCTGGCTGTTGTGGACAGCATGTACAGCAAGGCCAGTTATATTGAAGGCTGGGGGCATTCCCGCTGGGAAGACTGGCGTGATCTGGGCCATGCTGCCGGGTTGGGCTGTATTGTACTTTCACACCATGCGCCGGATATGAGGGACGCGCAGATAGACGCACTACAGCGCGAGGCCTTGCACAGTTGCCAGATGAGCGGGCAGCGCCTGTGCTTTGCGCGTGAGGGCATGCGGTTCAGCCTGCCCATGCCCAGGCAGCAGGCCTGTGGGGAATGCGGTCTGGTTCAGTTCAGCGACTGGCTCGACAGATTTCTGGACGACCTTTCGCAGTATCAGGACGAAAACACGCTGCTCGACCGCATACTCGCCAAATCCCGAGAGATCACGCGGGCTGATGCCGGAACCATTTTTCTTGTTGATGGGGAAGATCTGCTCTTTGCCTATACGCACAACGACAGTCTGTTTTCTGTAAACACTGCCTCAAAGTTCGCCTATTCCTCGGCGCGCCTGCCCATCAATCCCCATTCCATTGCGGGCTATGCGGCCTGCACGGGCGAAATGCTCAATATTGTGGATGTGCGCGCCTTGCCGAAGGATTTGTCGTTTTCGTTCCGCGATGATTTTGACAATGCCACGGGATACCACACGGAATCCATGCTCGTGGTGCCTTTTCACGACCACGCGGGGCACATCTCGGGTGTGATGCAGCTCATCAACAGCCTTGATCCGCGCACGGGCAAGCCCCGCAAGTTCACGCACGACATGGAGCGGCACATACGGGTGCTGGCCCGCGAAATCGCCAATATCCTTGAACGCAGCCATCTGGTGCGGGCAAGCATCAACAGGCTTGTGCGGCTGGCCTCCGTGCATGACCCGCTCGAAACTGGCCCCCATGCCGAGCGCGTGGGCGCCATTGCCGCAGAAATGTATCAGGTGCGGGCCAACCGCCTGTGCCTTGACCCGGACGTGACCCTGCACGTCAAAAGCCAGATACGCCTTGCCGCCATGCTGCACGACATAGGCAAGGTGGGCGTGAGCGATCTGCTGCTGAAAAAGCCGGGTAAGCTCTCTGATGAAGAAATGGCCGTCATGCGGTCGCATACGATTATTGGCTCGGGTATTCTGGAGGCAGAGGCTCAGAGCGGCGGATTCATGATCTTTGCCTGCGAGATAGCCCACCATCACCACCAGAAATGGAACGGCAAGGGCTATGCAGGCCCAAGCGACGCGGGCAGGCTGGAAGGGGAGGATATCCCCCTCGCGGCACGTATAACCGCCATTGCCGATGTGTTTGACGCGCTGGTTTCCCCGCGTTCGTACAAGGCAGCATGGCCGCACGAAAAGGCTCTTGCCCTCTTGCGCGAGGAGGCGGGCAGCCATTTTGACCCCCAGCTTGTGGAATGCCTTGAAGAAATCATGGACGTTGTCGCCAAAATCTATGAACGCTTTCCTGATGCGGAGCCGGAACAGGCAAAACGCGATACTGCTTCATGAACATTGCAGATGCCCTGAAACGGCTGCTACGGCAGCCGTGGCTTTTCACCGCCCTTGTGGGGCTGTGCGGGGGCCTTGCCATGCTGGCTCTGTATGTTGTGCAGCCTGTGGCACTGCAACGCCTTGATCTGAGAATTTACGATGCACTGCTGCCTCTGCGGCGGCAAAGCGAGCCTTCTCCGGTACCCCTTGTTGTCGATATAGACGAGGAATCCCTGGCCCGGTACGGGCAGTGGCCCTGGCCCCGGTATCTGGTTGCCGACCTTGTAGACAGGCTGGCGCAAAACGGCGCTGCATCCATCGGGCTGGATATCATGTTTGCAGAGCCGGACAGAACCTCGCCCGCGAGCATGCGCGAGGGGCTTTATCGAGACAGGGGCGTGACGCTAGAAATTGTGGGCCTGCCTTCATATCTTGGGGATTTTGATACCTTGCTTGCCGCCTCCGTGCGCGCCGCGCCCGTGGTGCTGGGCGCGTTTGCCCGCTATGCGGGCGAGCCGTATTCCGGCCCCATGCCACAGCCTCCGGCCATGATAGCGCGGGGCGGCAAGGACGCCCCCCCATTCGATGCCTATTTGCCGACAGCCCTTGGTGCAGTTTTGCCCCTGCCGCAGCTTTTTACCGAGGCCCCCGTGGGTTTTGTGAATGTGTCGCCCGATGCTGATGGCCTTGTGCGGCAGGTTCCGCTGCTCCTCAGGCTTGGCGATGCCGTTTACCCCTCGCTGGCCTTGCAGGCCCTCATGCGCGCGCTGGGAGCTGATGCCCTGCGGCTTTACACAGGGCCGGACGGGCTTTTCAGCGTGGCGGCGGGGGAGTTCAAAATTCCGGTTTCGCGCGAGGGCTATATGCTGGTTCCCTTTCAGGGGGGGCGGCATACCTATCGGTATATCAGCGCCGCCAAGGTGCTGGATGGCAGTGCAAAGCGGGCTGATATTGACGGTTGCATTGTTTTTGTGGGCACGTCCGCACCCGGTCTGGCCGACATCCGCGCAACGCCCTTTGACAGGGTGATGCCGGGGGTGGAGGTGCATGCGGCGGCCATAGACGCCATGATCGGCGGCAATTTTGTGCAGTCGCCATCCTGGGGGCCGGGTGCACAGGCGCTGATAATCGCCTTTGTGGCCTGCGCGGCAACGCTTGCCTTTGGCTTTGCCGGGCCGCGCGTATATGTGCCGTCCTCTCTGGCGCTGATGGGCGCTACGCTTGTGGCCTCACGCCAGCTGTTTATGGGCGGCCTCTTTCTCTCGCCCCTCTATGGTCTGCTCACCACCCTGCTGTGCGGCGGCTTGCTGCTGAGTGTGCGCTTCTGGCAGGAGGAAAAGCAGAAAATCGTTCTGCGCCGTGCGTTTTCGCGCTATGTATCGCCGGAAGTGGTCAAGCGGATCAGCAATCGGCAGGGCGATCTGCTGGCTGGCGAAAACCGTGAGCTTTCCATCCTGTTCACGGATATTCGGGGTTTTACAAGCCTTTCCGAAACGCTTTCACCGCAGGATGTGGTGCAACTGCTGAACCGTTATTTTACGCCCATGACGGCCATTGTGCGCAGTCGGCAGGGAACGCTGGACAAGTTCATCGGTGATGCGCTCATGGCCTTCTGGAACGCGCCCCTTGATGTGCCGGGCCATCCTGCGCTGGCGGTGGATGCCGCCCTGAGCATGCAGGAACAGCTTGAGGCGCTGAACGGCGAAATTGAGGCGAGCTTTGGCATACGCCTTGCGATGGGCGCGGGCATTCACACCGGTCAGGCCTATGTGGGCAACATGGGGTCGGACGATCTCATCAACTACACCCTCATAGGCGATAATGTGAATCTTGCCTCGCGCCTTGAGGGGCTGTGCAAACGCTATGGCGCGCCTGTGGTAGTGAGCGGGGACACCAGGGAAGGCTGCGGGGATGCCTTTGCCTTTGTTCATCTTGACGTGCTGCGCGTGAAGGGCAAGACGAGGCCTGTCAGCATCTACTGGCCCATGAGGCAGGGTATGGATGGAATTTTTCAGGCAGCCATGCCGCAGTGGAGCGCAGCGCGCGCACTGTATGAAAAGGGGGATTTTGCCAAGGCCGCGGCTGGCTTTGCCGTGCTGACCAAAAGTTATCCCTCGATACGTCTGTTTGGTCTGTATCATGAACGCACGCTTATGCTTGCGCAGAATCCGCCTGCCCGGTGGGACGGCATCTGGACAATGGAAGGTAAGTAGAAACATCCTGTTGATGTGGGGGGAACAATGATTCGTTCAATGCTGGGGCGCGGAGCTTTGGCCCTGTGCCTGACTTTGCTGGCCGGGGGCGTATGCACGGCCAAGGATGTGGGACAGGTTATTTCCTTCAAGGCAGGCGTTACTGCTCAAAGGGATGGACAGGCCGTGGCGCTGGACATGAAAAGCGCGGTTGGGAATCAGGATACGCTGACTACAGACTCCACAGGCCGCGCGCAGATTCTTTTTGACGACGACACTACCGTGGCGCTTGGTTCCAACACGTCCCTGAGCCTTGAAACTGTGGTTGCAGAAGGCGCTAACCCCGCTTTCAAGGCCAGAATGGGGCAGGGCGTGGCCCGCTTTATCACGGGCAAGATTGTGGAAAAAAATCCTGATGGATTTTCAGTGGTTACGCCAGATGCTACCGTAGGCATCCGCGGCACCATCTTTGCCGTTCAGGTGGGCAACGGCACCACAACCGTATTTGTAACCAACACCACCAAGCAGGTTTTTGTTAACGGCGTGCTGGTGCCGACAGGTTTCAAGATCACCCTGCCGCAGGGCGCGCCTACCCCCATGACGCCAGCAGACCATAACCTGGTGTCTGGCAGCGTGGCGGCCAACAGCCCCGCCTCTGGCGCGACAGCGCAGCTGGCACCACCGTCACCCATTGCGGGGAATCCTATTACGCCCACAACGCTGGCGCAGACGCCCATTGTATCGCAGGCGCTGGGCGAGGGCTTCCGGCAGACGGGCAACGCCAATGTGTCTGGTACGCTGACCAATGAAGTGTACTCAGGATCGTTCAGTTTTCTGGTCAATCTGACAAGCGGCGCCGTAAGCAACGGCGTCATGCAGTCTGGCAATTCGGACACGCCTATGGCAATGACGGGCGGCAGGGGAAGCATCAGCGGCTCAAGCCTGAATGTTAGCGGATTCACGGCGGATGATTATTCCGGATCCATGAACGGCGCCGCCGCCCGCAACGCATCTGGGCTGTCTGTTTCAGGCGGCTACAAGATCACTGATAACAGTGATGGCAGCTTGAGGGAATCTGGTTCATTTTCCGGCAAGCAACGATAGGTTGAGCCAGCAATGATACGTAATCCATTCCACCTGTTGCCCTGTTGCTGTAGGTTCGCGCTTGTGCCCCTGTGCATGCTTTTACTGGTCAGTACCGCCATCGCCGCAGATGATTCCCCCGCACTGCGCACGGCGGTGGGATCTGCCAAGGTTGATGCTGCTGCCCTCATGCAACAGGGCAAATATGCTTCCGCATACGACATGTACATGCGCCTGCTGCGTGAAGCGCCGGACGATGATGAAATCAACCTTAATCTGGCGCGCAGCTCCATGCGCTGCGGGCGGTACAATCAGGCTGTAATGGCCTATGAGCGCCTTACGGAAAAATATCCATCGGAGCCTGTACTCTACAGCGAACTGGCGCAGGCCTACATGGCGCTTGAAGACCGCGCCAGCGCGGAGCGAGCCATGGCAACCATGCGGTCGCTGAATCCCAATATCAGCAAGGCTGATAATGACCGACTGCTAGATTCGCTTGAAAAGCGTTACGATCATTGGCAGGTGCACGGCAAACTCCGCACTGGTCTGCTGTATGACTCCAACGCCACATTTGGCCCTTCAAGCACAACCATGGATTTGGGTACGTGGCGTGTCAGCCTGCCGGATTCGGAAGCCAAGGGCACCTTTGGCGCGTATCTTGGGGCAAACCTTGATGTGGGCTGGAAGGCCGAGCGGGATACGCCCTGGTGGATTGTGGGCGATGCGCAGGGCCTGGCGCGCGGCAATGGAGATTCATCGCTTGATGATGTGCACAGCCGCACTACAGAATGGGGCAGGGCGGCTGTGGGCCTTCGCCATCTCACGCCCACAACCATGTTTGATCTGCGCCTTAAGAGCGAAGTTTTTGATTATCAGTGGTACCAGAATGTCACGGCATCCGGCCCGGAAGCCACATGGCTTTGGGCGGTCTCGCCGTCATGGCATCTCATTACGCGTGGTACGCTGGATTCGCGGGCATACTCCAGGGACGGCGACCGCAACGGCGCGTACTGGACACTGGGCCAGTATGTGCGACGTTTTTTTGGCGAGAGCAACCATGAAATCATGGTCGGCTTGAGTTATGTGGGCGGCAACACGCCGGAAAAGGCCGATTACTGCTACACCGGATGGGAAGCCAGCGCCCGCCTGGTGCTCAAGCTGCCCAAGGACTTTGAACTCGCCCCCTTTGTTTCCTTTGAAAACGACTGGTACAACGGCCCGGCAACGGCACTTGAAACATCCAGCAGGCTTGACCAGAAATGGCGCACTGGCGCGGTCCTTACGTGGCACATTACCGATGCATGGTCTGTTGAAACTTCGTACCAGTATACCCACAACAATTCAGAAAGCCCGCTGTACAGATACGACCAGTCCCTTGTTTCGCTTGGTGTTGCCTGGTCGTTCTAGGAACCGTCACAGTGCTATTGCCCTTTGCCCCAGACAGGGACAAAGAATCTATCGTGTCATCAGTTCCAAGGTAAGCTTCATGCACGACAAAAAAGGGCTTGTGGGAAACCACAAGCCCTTTTGCATAAAATCTGCGAGGAACAGGGACAAAAAAAGAGCCGCAGTAACAGCGGCTCTTTAAGCTTGAAGCCCGAGGCTTGCTGCAGCGCCCTAGCGGGCGCAGAGACGCTCTGCCGGGATAATAACAAAGTTGTGGGCCTTGAGTACTTCAATGGCCTGATCGACCTTGTCAAAGCGAAAGATCATGACGGCGCTTTCAGCTTCGCGCTGCACAAAGGCGTACATGTATTCCACGTTGATGCCGTTCTTGGAGACCGTCTGAAGAACGGAATCAAGGCCGCCGGGGTTGTCCGGAACTTCCACGGCCACAACGCTTGTGCGGCCAAGGGTAAACCCCTTTTCCTTCAAAACAACCTTGGCTTTATCATGGTCGCATACAATCATGCGCAGAATGCCGAAATCAGAAGTATCGGCCAGCGAGAGCGCGCGAATGTTGATGCCAGCCTCTGCCAGAGTATGCGTAACCTCGGCCAGACGGCCGGCCCGGTTTTCCAGAAAAACTGAAAGCTGTTCCGTTTTCATGACAAATCCTTATAGTTCAACGGGCGGTTCTATGCCTTGTGATTGGGATCGTCAGTAGACGTGGGCTGCTTTTTATCCTTGGGGGTTATGTCAATTTCATCCGGCTCGGTCGAAGAGCGGCGAAAGTTGCGGATTGCCCGACCCAGCCCACCACCGATTTCCGGCAGTTTGTTCGACCCGAAAACAAGCAGAACCACAACAAGTAAGAGCAATAATTCAGGCATGCTTACGCCGAACATGCGGGGAGCCTCCGTTGAGAGTTGGGCAATAATGCAAATTACACCCTAAAAGATAAGCCTTGCTAAACCCAAGGTCAAGGTGAAACCTGGAGCTGACCGGGTTGACGGCTCCATCCACGCGCCGCAGAGCGGCAAGTTGCATTGCTCTGCGGCCGGGGGCTTACTTGCCCATGGCGTTCATGAAATCCTTGTTGGATTTTGTCGCGCGCATTTTGTCCAGCAAAAATTCCATACTGTCGATGGAAGACATAGGGGCAAGAATCTTGCGCAGAATCCACACGCGGTTGAGCACATCGTCGGCCAGCAGCAGGTCTTCCTTGCGGGTGCCCGTGCGGTTGATGTCGATGGCGGGGAAAACGCGTTTTTCCGAAAGGTGGCGGTCGAGGTAGATTTCCATGTTGCCGGTACCTTTGAATTCTTCAAAGATAACTTCATCCATGCGGGAACCAGTGTCGATAAGCGCCGTAGCGATGATGGTGAGGCTGCCGCCTTCTTCAATATTGCGGGCCGCGCCAAAAAAGCGCTTGGGCCGTTGCAGGGCGTTGGCGTCAAGACCACCGGAGAGCACCCGGCCTGAAGAAGGGGTCACAGCGTTATACGCGCGCCCCAGGCGGGTGATGGAGTCGAGCAGGATGACAACATCGCGCTTGCGTTCCACAAGGCGCTTGGCTTTTTCAAGCACCATCTCGCATACCTGCACGTGGCGCTGCGGCGGTTCGTCAAAGGTGGAGCTGATAACCTCGGCCTTTTTGACTGTGCGCTCCATGTCGGTAACTTCTTCCGGGCGCTCGTCAATCAAAAGCACAATGAGGTAAACATCGGGGTTATTGGCATTGATGGCATTGGCCAGCGACTGCAGCAGGATTGTTTTACCCGTGCGCGGCGGGGCCACGATAAGGCCACGCTGTCCGCAGCCAATGGGCGCCATGATGTCGATAACGCGGTTGGAAAGATTCTTCTCGCCATTTTCCATGACGAGCTGGAGGTCAGGATAGATGGGCGTGAGGTTGTCAAAAAGAACAAGGTTCTTGGCGTGTTCCGGCGGTTCAAAGCCGATCTCGGTGACCTTGAGCAGGGCAAAGTAGCGTTCGCCCTCCTTGGGGGGGCGGATCTGGCCGGAAACTATATCACCCTTGCGCAAAGAAAACCGCCTGATCTGCGAGGGCGACACGTAGATGTCGTCCGGGCCGGGCATGTAGCTGCACAACGGCGACCGCAAAAAGCCAAAGCCATCGGGCAGAATTTCAAGAACGCCATCACCGTAAATGGCGCCGTTTTGTGAAGCACAGGTGGAAAGCAGAGCGAAAATGATCTCCTGCTTACGCATGGAACTGGCATTTTCAATTTCATACTGCTCAGCCAGCTCCATGAGTTCCTGCATGCTACGCGTCTTCAGCTCCGTGAGGCTCAAGGCGCTGTCGGTCAACAGTGTGGAAGTAGCTTTCTTTTTGCGCATAACAGTCCGATATTTTGATAAGACACAGGGTAACGCTTACAATATTTGCATATTGTAGCGTGGTAGGCGGATGATATTGGGAACAAAAAAGATGTGTGAAAATGCGATTAGCCCATCTTTTCTGTAATGGCAAGCAAAAAATACGTCGCTGTTCACAAAAATTTCGGTCAAGGGGTAAGCGGACTAGCTGGCAGTTTCTTCGGGTGCTGGCGGGGGCGCATAGATTTCAAGCAGTTCGTCGCGCACCTTGCCTTCTGCAATTTCCAGAACTTCTGACAATTCGCCGGTCACAAGGCCCATGGCCTGCTCCTGAAGCCGCCGTTCGCCAAAAGAAAGTTCCTTGCTGCGGCCAATAAGCAGCAGCTCGCGCAGCACTTCGGCCACAATTGCAAGGCTGGGGCTTTTGAGCCGCTCGGAATATTCGCGGAAGCGGCGGTTCCAGTTCTGGCCCGTGTACACAACCTTGCCCGAATCATTGCGGAGCGATTCAAGAATCGTGGCGGCCTCATCCTTGGGCGTGAGGGTGCGCAGGCCCACATGCGCGGCATTGTTTACCGGAACCATCAGCGTGACGTTGTTTGCCCGAATGCGCACAATATAGAGCTCACAGACAAGCCCCCCAACGGTTTTGCTGTCTATGCGTTCTATTTGGCCCACACCTTGGGCAGGATATACAACGAGATCGTCCGGAGTGAACATGATGCCACCAAAACGCCCCAAAAGGCGCAAATAAACGAGACCTGGAGCGATAGCTGGAAGTCGCGAATTAAATGAAGTATTGAAGAGTCGGAAACCGACTCTTCAAATATCCTAGTCCAAGAATGAGCAGGAGTCCAGTTGAAAAAGTATTTTGCTCATATTTGGGGCAATGGGCATTTGACCGGGCCAGCATGGCAGTGCGCAGGCACTGTTGCAGAGGGTTTACAGCATTGGCTCGATGCAAATTGATTGCAAAACCGACGGTTACAGAAAGCCATTATCAAAAGGCAGCACTGCACGGTACTGCTCAGGATGCCTTTCGCGCAGCGCGAACAGCGCTGTCGAGTCCTTTATCGGCAAAGGCAAACAATGTATCGGCGGCAAGTTCCATCGAATTTTCAATGTTTTTTGCATCTTCGCCTTCAGGTCGGCCCAGCACCCAGTTTGTCACGTCACCCTTGTGAGGGGGCCGACCAATCCCCATGCGCAAGCGGTAAAAATCTGGCGTTCCCAAAAGTTCTGTGATGGATTTCAGCCCATTATGCCCGGCATTACCCCCGCCAAGTTTGAAGCGAAGCTCCCCGGCGGGGATGTCCAGTTCGTCATGTACAACAACAAGATCGTGCGGCTTGAGTTTGTGCCAGGCGAGCAGCGGCTGCACGCACTGGCCGCTCAGGTTCATGAATGTCTGCGGTTTGGCCGCAAGCCACAAGCCCCCAAGCTTTGGCAGGCGCAAGCGCCATAATTCGCATGAAAATTTGCCGCCATTCTGCTGACTCGCTTCGCCGTCTCTGGCGGCGAGCTCAACCAGATAGGTCACAAAATCAAAACCGCAGTTATGACGTGTATGGTCGTATTTGGCGCCGGGATTGCCCAAGCCTACGATAACGCCTTTATAGTCCATTGTATGCCCCTCCGGGGGCGATTTTAGAGCAATTTCATTTTGAAATTGCTCTGGTGACTGCGAGAGCAGGCACTCGCCGTGAAGGTATAAGCGCAATTTACTTGCGCGTTAAATGCCGGAACCGGCGTATCTTAAACTTTGAAAATGTATATTTTTAAAGTTTATCTGCTCTAGTCTGCTCAAGGTGCAGGGGCAGGCCCAGGCCCGCGCAGGCAGCTGCTGCGGTGCGGGCCATAAAGCGGCACAGCGGGGGATTCATGGCGGCCAGATGCCCGCCGCCGGGCAGCCATACCAGCTTTTTGGACGGTGCCTTGAGGCAGTCAAAGGTGGTCTGGATGATGGCTGGCGTAAACAGGGCATCGTTCTGCGCGCTGAAAAAATACAGGGGGCAACGCAGTTCCTCTGGCAGACGCGTGTTGAACAGGCTGGCCAGAAAACTCAGAGGATACGTCAGCCGCGTCCTGCGGCGGTTGCTCACAGTTCGCCGCGCGCCGGAAATAATCCGCCAGGGATTAAGGTAGGCGTGCAAGGGCATGGGCAGCCACGGCAGCCAGCGCGCAAGCGTGCAGAAAACACGCTCAATATCTGCTCTGCGGTCAGCCAGACCGGCAAAACGCGTCAGATATACAGCCTCGCGCATCTGGGGCAGCACCCCGGTAATGGGAAATGCCGCCGTAAGGCCGGGGGATGCCGCAGCATGCGCCAATGCGAGTATGCCGCCCTGGCTGTGCCCGCATACCGCAATATGGGCATGGCCCGCATCACGCAGCCATGCCTCGGCGTCCTGGCAGTTTTGCCGCAGGTCGTCAAAGCAGAAGCCCGCGCTGTGGCGGTTCAGACCGTGCCCGGTAAAATGCACTGCGGCAACGGCAAAGCCCGCTTGCTGCAAGGCGGCGATCATGGGCCGGTACTGAAGGGGCGACAGCATGGTGCCAGGATAAAACAGCATGACCCCGGCCCCATGATTGGGCCAGAGTTCGAGCTGCAGTTCCCGGTTATGGGCAGACAGCTTGTGCGTGACAAAGGCTGGTTTGTTCATGGCGCCATGCGTACATAAAATGAGGCCGGTCCCGCAAGGAACCGGCCAATACAGTCGCACAAAGGCCCGATGATCGGGCTTTGCGTCAAACAGTCTTATTCGGCGGCTTCAGCGGTTTCCTTGGCCTTGGAAAGAACGCTGACGATGGCGAAGTTCTGGTCGTAAATGGCCTTGACGTTTTCGGGCAGGGGCAGGTCGCCCACGCAGATGGTGGTGTTGATGTCCATGGGGGCCACATCAACAACGATCTTTTTGGGCATGTCCAGGGGCTTGCTGCACAGGCGCACGACTTCGCGGTAGGTTTCAAGCTGGCCGCCAAGCTTCACGCCGCGCGACACACCCACAAATTCCACGGGCACGTCAACGGTCACGGGCTTGTCCAGATCCACGCCGTAGTAGTCGATGTGGCAGAATTCCTTCTTGTAGGGATGGTACTGCACGTCCCAGATGATCACGGGATGCACGGACTTCTGACCGTTGTCGTCAATCTCGAGGTTGAACACCGAGGTACGACCGGCTTCGGCAAAAATCTTTTCCAGCGGCAGGGCAGGAGCCTGCACAGAGATGTTGTCACCCTTGGCGGTGTAGAACACGCCGGGGATCAGATCCTGGGTACGCAGACGGCCACTGGCGCCTTTACCGCTACCTTCGCGCTTCTGCACGCTCAAAGTCTTTTCAATATTCATGTCCTGCTCCTTGGCTTACCGCAGCCGAAACGTGCGGAAAAAGTTCTGTTATTATGGAACCGGCCCTTGCGGGCAGGCTTGGGTCTATACGCAAACCGCATAAAGCGGGTTACACAAACAACACGCTCACGGATGAACCGGTATGGATGTTGTGGATAGTCTTGCCCAGAAGGGCAGCCACAGAAACAACCTCCAGCTTTGGGCAACGCTCAAGCTTGTCGCCCATGGGGATGGTGTCTGTGACAAATAACTTTGAAAGCGCCTCGGTGCTGTTGATGCGCTCAATGGCCGGGCCAGACAAAACACCGTGGGTGGCGCAGGCCACAATCTTGGTAGCGCCGTTTTTGAGCAGCACGTCAGCACCAGCGCACAGCGTGCCAGCGGTGTCGATCATGTCGTCCACCACAATGGCAATACGGCCTTTCACCTCGCCGATAACATGCATGGCCTGTGCCTGATTGGGCTTGTCGCGGCGTTTGTCCACAATGGCCAGCGGCGCGTTGAGCCTTTTGGCATAGGCGCGGGCGCGCTCAACACCGCCAGCATCGGGCGACACGATCACGATGTTGTCATCGTGCAGCCGCCGCAGCGCTTCAAGCATGACAGGCACGGCAAACAGGTTGTCCACCGGGCAGTCAAAGTAACCCTGAATCTGTCCCGCGTGAAGGTCAATGGTGACCACGCGTTCCGCACCGGCAACGCTGATAAAATCGGCCACCATTTTGGCGCTGATGGGCGCACGGGGGCTGACCTTGCGATCCTGGCGCGCATAGCCGTAGTAAGGGATAACGGCGGTAATTCTGCCTGCGCTGGCCCTTTTGAGGGCATCAAGCATAAGGCAGAGCTGCACCAGATTGCGGTTGACGGTCGGGGGGCAGGTGGGCTGCACCACAAAAACGTCATCACCGCGAACATTGTCGCCTATTTCGATCCGCAACTCGCCGTCGCTGAACGTGGTAGCCAGCGTGGGCGTGAGTTGACACCCCAGATGGTTGCAGATGGCCTTGGCCAAATCCGGATTGGAGGACCCGGTGACGATCTTAAGATCGCTGTACATGAACCGCCCTGCCTTGCGCGCCAAAGAGCACTTACGGTTATACATTCTTGCTGCCGTCGCCGGAAGAAAGGCGGCGCTTTATTGCCAGGCCGCCGACAAATCGACGGAAGGCGCGGTCAGACGCCCCAGACGCGATACAGCAGCGTGTGGCTGGGATGGAAGGGTTCGAACCTTCGAATGACGGAGCCAAAACCCGTTGCCTTACCACTTGGCTACATCCCAGTGTTTCACAGCACGTGCGCGTATACGCGCCTGTTCTCTCCTTGCAGCATGGCGGCAGCCGCCTGAGATTCCACATGGAACTCATGTGGGAAAAGCGCCACAATGCTTGAGCCGCTGCCACTCATGGCTACGGCTCCAGCCCCAAGGCGCAGCAAGTTCGCCTTGATTTCTGCAAGCTGTGGATGGCGAGAAAATACAACGTCCTCAAGGTCGTTGTGAATGCTCAACTCTGTCCGCACCCCGGAGAGAAAAGTTCCATTAGCCTTGCTTTCCGTCTTTGTCAAGCAATTTTGCCCAGAAACCGTGTTTGAGGCCTTGAGCGCGGCGTCATAATCGGCGTATGCCTGGGGGGTGGAAGCATGAATTTGGGAGCATACCAGAACAAGGTGTATGCCTGCAAGCGCATCACCCCCGCATGGCTCGATGATCTCGCCAACGCCCCGCACCCGGCAGGGTTTGTTAATAAGGAAAAACGGCGTGTCCGCGCCAACAGTGAGGGCAACCTCTGCCAGCGCCTGATCGTCAAGCGGGCTGGATACCCTGTTGTTGAGCCAGCGCAGCAGGGCCGCCGCATCGCTGCTGCCGCCGCCAAGACCTGCGCCAGCGGGAATGCCCTTGTTCAGGCGCACTTCAAGCCCGGGCAGGTTGGGCACACGTTTGGCGAGGGCGGCGTAGGCCTTGGTGAGGGTGTTGTTCTCAAGGTCAATGCCGGGGGCATCACATTGCACAACCAGACCGGCAGCGCCGGTTTCACGTATGTGCAGGCGATCGCAGGGGCGGGGCAGAGGCCAGAAAAGGGAGTCCAGCTCATGATACCCGTTTTCCCGCACGCCCGTGATGCGCAAACCAAGATTAACCTTGCACCCGGCAATAACTACGCTCATGGATTTTTCCGCTCCTGTGGCGATTGAGGGCTACAGCGTTTCAACCGTGAGGTTGCCGTTGGTGTACACGCAGATTTCCGAGGCGATGCGCATGGCCTCGCGGGCAATGGCCTCCGCATCCATGTCGCTGTGCCGGGCAAGCGCCCGCGCTGCGGCAAGGGCATAGGGGCCGCCGCTGCCAATGGCTGCAACCTCGTCGTCCGGTTCAATGACATCGCCCGTGCCCGACAGCACGAGGATGTGTTCGCTGTCTGCCAGCAGGAGCATGGCTTCGAGCTTGCGCAGGTATTTGTCCTTGCGCCACTCCTTGGTCATTTCAACGGCGGCGCGAACCATGTTGCCGCGCAATTCCTTGAGCTTGGCTTCAAAAAGTTCAAACAGGGTAAAGGCATCGGCTGTGGCCCCGGCAAAACCCGCCAGGATCTTGCCGTCATACAGCCGCCGCACCTTCTGCGCGCCGTGCTTCATGATCATATTCTGGCCGAGGGTCACCTGACCATCGCCAGCAATGGCCACGCGGCCATTCTTTCTCACTGCCAGTATTGTTGTGGCATGCGTATCCATCATCAGTTCTTTTCCCATATTTCCTTGCGCTCTTTGTAGGCGGCCTCAAGCTTTTGAAAATCGCGCGGATTTGCAGATTTGCCCGATAAGGCTTTGGCCTGGTTAAAGTAGCGCTCGGCCTGTTTTTTGTTGTTGGAATACAGGGCGCTGTACGCCATGTGGATATAGGCCCCGGCAGTGTCGCCCGTTTTACCGAGCGAGCGGGCATAGGCCTCGTGAACTTCGGCGTCTTCCGGCACGTAGCGCAGCACATCTTTATAATACTGCGCGGCCTGCGCCTGCCTGCCCGTTTCGTCAAGCATGCGGGCATAGAAAAAAGAGGCCATGTAGTCGCGCGGGTCAAGGCGCATGGCCTGACGCAGCAAGCCATCAGCACGGCTCATGTCGCCCTTGCGATAGTGGAATGCGCCAGCCTCGCGCAGCACCAGAGGGTCGTTGGGCGAGGCGGCGAGGGCTTCGTCAAAGGCCTTGCTGGCCTCGGCAACCCGATTGGTGCGGGCCAGCACAATGCCGCGCCCCATGCATGAAAGGCCGTCCTTGCCCGAAAAACGCTGCTGCGCAGCCTGCGCATCGCCATAGCGCGCCCAGAGGAGCGTTTTGACGCGGATAAATTTGGTATTGTCCTGCGTACGGCCCTGCACAGACTTGCCCATGCCCTCGATGCGGGCCTGAAGCCCGTTGATGCGGTCGCCGATGGCAGGGTGGGTAGAAAGGTAGGTAGGCACACTGGTGCCGCTCATCCAGCTTTTCTGGCGCAGCACCTTGAAGCCGCCCACCATGCCCTGCGGGGGATAGCCCGCGGCCACAAGGTATTGCAGGCCAATCTGGTCGGCTTCGGTTTCGTCCATGCGGCTGTAGTTGAGCATGGCCGACTGCCCGGCCCCCAGCGCGCCCACAGCAATCGCGCCGCCGCTGGAACCGCCCACCGCCACGCCCGCAATGGCCAGCAGCAGGGAGCCAAGAGTCACAAACTGCGCGCGCTCAAGGCGCGAAGCCACGTGGTGCTGGGTTACGTGCGCCAGTTCGTGGGCAAGCACGCCCGCAAGCTCTTCTTCCTTGTCCATGTTCATGATAAGGCCGGTGAACACGTATACGTAGCCGCCGGGAATGGCAAAGGCGTTGAGCGAATTGTGCAGGATAACGGCGGCTTTGAAATTGAAGGGCTGCGGCGGAATCTTTTTGACCAGACGATCCACGATCTGGTTGACGTACTGGCTTACCTCAGGGTCTTCCACAATGGGCATGTTTGCGCGGATCATCACGTCAAACTTGTGGCCCATCTCCTTTTCGTCCTTGATGGTGACGCCGCCGAAAAAGAAGGCCTGGGCCGGTACGGCCACAAGCTGGGCTGACAGAAATGCCAGCAGAACAAACAGCGCCATAAAACGGCGCAGGGCAACACGATGCAACATGGCGTCCTCATGATGCCGCAGTAAAAGCGCCCGCGCCGGAGACCGGCGCGGGCAGCGGCTTATTCCAGATCCCAAACCTGACCTTCGGGGGTGTCGCGTACGCTGACGCCCAGATCAAGAATTTCCTGCCGCAGCGAATCCGAGCGGGCAAAGTCCTTGCTGGCGCGGGCTTCCTGACGGGCGAGCATCAGTTCTTCCACTCGGGCCACGTCAATCTTGCCGCGTGTGGCGCGCTGGCAGCGCAAATCAGCCAGAAAAGCCTGCGGGGCCTGCCCAAAGAGGCCAAGGCGCTTGTCCCATTCCTGCGCGCGGGCAAGAAATTCCTGCAAGAGGTCGCGTCCGGCTTCGGCTGCGCGCAGGGCCTTGTCTTCCAGCAGCCGGTTCACAAGGCGCACCTGTGCAAATACCTGCCCAAGGGCCTGTGCCGTATTGATGTCGTCCTCAAGGGCGGCGTCAAAGGCCTTGGGCAGCGTGGCCCATTCCTCGGCCATTTCCTGCGGGAGGGGCGTTTTTTTCCACTTGTCGCGGGCAAGGGCCTTGCCCGCCTCGTGCAGGGCTGTGAACACGCGGTGCTGGGCTTTTTCCGCTTCGTCCATGCTGTCGGCGGTAAAGTCGATGGGGCTGCGGTAGTGCTTGCCCAGCAGGAAAAAGCGCAGGGTTTCAGGCAGATAGTTTTCAAGAATATCGCGGATGGTCTTGAAGTTGCCCAGGGATTTGGACATCTTTTCCGCATTTACCTGCACAAAGCCGTTATGCACCCAGTAGCGGGCCAGCGAGCAGGCGCAGGCGGCCTCGGACTGGGCAATCTCGTTCTCGTGATGCGGGAAGATAAGATCCTGCCCGCCGCCGTGAATGTCCAGCGGCAGATAGGGCTGGCTCATGGCCGAGCATTCGATATGCCAGCCGGGACGGCCCTTGCCCCAGGGGCTTTCCCAGAACGGTTCGCCGGGCTTGGCGGCTTTCCACAGGGCGAAATCCAGGGGATCTTCCTTTTCTTCGCCGGGCGCCACGCGGGCGCCGGAGAGCAGATCGTCCAGGCTGCGGCCAGAGAGTTTGCCGTAGGGTTCGTAAGCCCGCACTCGAAAATACACGTCCCCGGAGGGAGTGGCGTAGGCCTTGCCCGAATCAATAAGAGTGGAGCAGATGGCCTGAATCTGCGGGATAAAGTCGGTGGCGCGGGGTTCTTCATCGGCCCGCAGCACGCCCAGACGATCCATGTCTTCATGGAAGGCGGTTATGTAGGTCTGGGCAACCTCGCGCCAGTCGCGGCCTTCCTTGTTGGCGCGGTTGATGATCTTGTCGTCCACGTCCGTAAAATTGCGCACAAAGCGGACTTCAAGCCCTGTATGGCGCAACTGCCGCACGAGCACGTCAAAAACCAGGGCGGAACGCGCATGCCCGATATGGCAAAGATCATAGGCCGTTATGCCGCAAACATACATGTTTGCCTTGCCCGGATGAGCGGGAACAAATTCTTCCTTCTTACGGCCCAGGGTATTGTAGAGCAGCATGTATATCCCTTACCCGGCCTGACCGGGAAGATTGATCATGTCGATGCGGCGCTGGTGCCTGCCGCCTTCAAAGGAAGCGCCCAGAAATGCCTCCACAATGGCCTGTGCCAGTTCCACGCCGATGATGCGTGCGCCAAGGCAAAGCACATTGGCGTTGTTGTGCTGGCGCGACAGGCGCGCCTGAAGCTCTGTGGCGCACAGGGCCGCGCGGATGCCGGAGTGGCGGTTGGCGGCAATGGAAATGCCTATGCCTGTACCGCAAATGAGAATGCCTGTTCCCTGCTCCTTTTCCACTGCGGCGCAAAGCTTATGCGCCAGCACGGGGTAGTCGCAGCTTTCGGTGGAGTGGGTGCCGTCGTCCACCACGTTGATGCCCTTCTGGGCAAGAAACTGGACAAGGTGTTCTTTCAGCGCATAGCCAGCGTGGTCTGAGGCAATATGAATGGTCTGCATGTATACTCCTGCAAAGGTACGCACGGTGCGCCCGGACTGGCCGGACGCACCGCTAGAGCATTTAACACTTCTGTATTGGCGGTTAAGGCGGGTTGCCCCGATACCGGGCCGCAGCCGTCAGGCGCGGCCTGTCAGGCCCAAACTATTGCTGCTGCTTGAACTTGGCGAGCGGCAGCAGGGGTGCGTCATCAGGAAGGGTTAAGGCCATTTGCTCTTTTGTAAAGGGCTGGGAAACCTTTTCTCTTTCCTTGATAAGCACAATGGCGCGTTTACCGTTGCTGTGGGCAAGGTTCAGACGGCGGGGCAGAGGCCTGGGATCATCCGAATACAGGATTTCCATGCTCCAGCCCTTGCCGTTGGCCTGTTCCTGCCATTCCACGGGCAGCCCTTGCTCATTGATGATCAGGCGGCCACCGGGCTGGCCCTGAAGGTCGTACAGGGCCTTGCCGTCGGCAGAAAAGGCGGTTTTGTCAAACTGGTTGCCAAATACCGCCGTGTACCGGCCATTGAGCAGGTCGGCCAGATGCACAAGGTTGAAGGGAACCGGCACGCCAACCTGAAGCAGGGGCTTGGTAGCGCCCTGATAGAAGTAGGCCTTGTTTTCGCTGGGGCTGTACACAAGAAAATGCTGGCCGTCTTCAAGTATCTTGGCGACCGTTGTGCCCACGCCTGCCATAACGTCCAGTCGCAACTGGCGTTGGCTGTTGCCCCAGAACAGGGCCGTGACGCGTCGTGTATCGCCCTCTGTGCCAAAGCGCAGGCTCAGTTGCAGGCGATAGGGGTCAGACTTGTCGGCAGAGCTGACAGCCGCAAATTTTTGCCAGCGCTGTTCAAGCACTGCGAGGTTTTCGGGCGAGGTTTCCAGCACGGGCTGACGGGCGCAGGCGCACAGCAGCGCCAGACAACAAAAAATAACTAGTTTTTTCATAGATGTGAAAGCCGCTGCCGCAATGCTTCCGCATTGTCGGGTTTGAGTTCCATGGCCTTTTGATAGGCGGTGCGGGCTTCGTCCTTAAGGCCAGCCCGCGCGGCGATATCGCCGTAGTGCTCCCATATGGAGGCATCCGTATGCTCGTCCAGCGTAACGGCGCGGCGGATTTCCTTCAGGGCGTCATCGAGTTTTCCAGCCTTGAAATAGGCCCAGGCCAGCGAATCTACAATATAGGACTGGTTGGGGGCCAGATCGTTGGCCCGCACAAGAAGCGTCAGTGCGCGGTCAAGGTCGCGGTCTTCCTCGGCCAGGGTGTAGCCCACGTAGTTGAGGGCCTGATAATTGTCAGGATGCAGGGCCAGGAGTTTTTCCATAGTTTTGAAAGCGGCTTTTTTGTCGCCGGTTTCATCCTGAAGAGAGCCAAGCAGAAAGAACATTTCCGCATTGTTGGGCCAGCGCTTTATGGCATTCTGGGCAACGTCCAGGGCCTGTTTCATCTGCTTTTGCCGCGCAAGCAGGCGCACCTCGACCTCCACAAGCTCGGAGGAGTCGGGGTTGGCGCTTGTGGCCTTGCGCACGGCGTCAAGGGCCTCGGCGTCACGGCCAGCCTCTGCCAGCAACTGGATGCGCAGCAGCACGCCCCGCACGGCAGACTTGCTGGAAGCGGGGATTTTATCCAGCCAGGAGAACGCCATGTCCAGATCGCGGCGCTGGTCATATGCCAGCTCGGCCAGCAGCAGATACACATCGTGGGGCGCATCGCCCTGAGCCACTATCTGCTTGAGCAGGCTTTCCGCCTGCAAGAAGTGGCGCGAATCCATAAACATGCTGGCGACCGTCAGCTTGAAAGGCGTACTGTCCGGCCCCTGCTGCATGTACTTGAGCGCCCGTTCGGGCTGTCCCATGCGCAGCGAGATATTGATGAGCCTCAGCAGCACATCCTGCGATGAAAAATTGAGTTTGAGCAGCTTTTCGTAAACGCCGCGCGCGGCCTTGAGGTCGGGCTTTTGTTCATAAATGAACGCCAGTTCCGCCAGGGCCTCCACAAAATCGGGCGTATCCTTGATGGCGCGCTGCAGGTAGGCCACGGCCTCGCTGGGCCTGTCCATGCCAATGAGCGCCCGCGCGTGGTAATAATCCACCAGCGGGGTGCGCTGCTTGCCCGTAACGCTGTTGAGCAGCTTTTCGGCTTCGGGATACTGCTTGGTTTTGACCAGCAGCAGGGCCAGCTCCATGCGGGCATCTACGGAATCGGGGTGCTTTTTAAGGTATTCGCGCATGAGCTTGACGCCAAGCTCGGGTGAACCTTTTTCCATGAGGGCTTCGGCATAGAGCAGATTGAGCGAAATATCATCGGGCCAGACGCTCAAGGCCTGCTCCATGACCATAGCAGTATGGGGAGACTTGCGGCTGAGCAGCCACACGCCGCCTTCAAGCCAGATGTTGACGGGCATGTGCGCCTTGGCCAGCAGCGGGGATGCCGCAGCCAGGGCGTTGTCGTCCTCATTGTTCATAGCCTGCGCAAAAACAAGAAAGGCGTAGGTGTTGAGCGCATTGGGCGAAAGCTCTGCTTCAACCGGGCGCAGCGATACGCCCTTGAGGTCATGCTGCTGGGCCTTTGCTGTGGCTGAAGGCGCGGCAGATTCCGCAGCGGACGTATCCGATTTTTCAGCAGCCTGGTGCCTGGCACCGGAACAGCCGCCGCATCCCAGCAAGGAAAAAGAGGTGGCGGCAGTCAGGGCCAGGGCGCATAGCAGCGCAACGTGGTTACGTTTCATATCAGGATTGTATCCATGTGTCTGAAAAGTCTTTGATATCCACAGCCAGATGCTGCCGGATCTTTTCCAGCAACCGCGCTTCAAGCTGGCGGACTCGTTCCCGCGTGACGTTATACCGTTCGCCTATCTCGCGCAAGGTTACAGGCTCATCCGTGAGCAGGCGATTTTGCAGAATAAACAGCTCTTTTTCGTTCAGCTTGGGCAGTATGGTTTTGAGCTTGCTGCGCACCAGGCCGGCGATTTCGTCGCGCGCAAGGCTGTCTTCAATGCCGGGGCCGAGCGCGGGCAAAAAGTCCATGCGCGTTGCGCCGCCAGCATCCTCGCCCACGGGCACGTTCAGCGACATATCGGTGGACGCAAGGCGCTGATCCATCTCGTTGATCTGGTCTTCCGTAACGCCAAGGCGTTCGGAAAGCATGGCTGCATCGGGGTCAAAGCCCTGCATGATCAGCTTTTGACGCTCGCGGTTCAGATTGTAGAACAGCTTGCGCTGCACCTGGGTGGTGCCGATCTTGACCATGCGCCAGTTGTCCATGATGAACTTGAGTATGTAGGCCTTGATCCAGAACGATGCGTAGTACGAAAACTTGATTCCCTTGTCGGGGTCAAATTTGTTGACGGCGCGCATGAGGCCCACGTTGCCCTCCTGCACAAGGTCGAGCACGTTCTGCATCCATCTGCGCTGAAAGTCCATGGCAATGCGCACTACAAGCCGTAAGTGCGATGAAACCAGCCGAAATGCCGCGTCTGCATCGTTGTGGTCGCGCACACGCAGGGCAAGCTCGTGCTCTTCATCCGGCTTGAGCAGGGGAAAGCGGCTTACTTCGCGCAGGTAAAGGTGCAGGCTGTCGCGTGGCCCCACAGCAGGCAGGCGCGGTGTGGACGGCGCAGGCAGGCCCTCGTGGTCGGCATCAAGAACAAAGGGATCGATATCGTGATCGCTGGCGTCCAGCTCAACTTCCACCTCTTCTGGGGAATCAGCGAGCGCGTCGTCATCGTCCTGATCGTCAGATACGGAATCTGCTGGAACCTCGCGCACGGCGGAGCCATCCACATCAAGAATGCTCTGCTTGGCGGCCTTGCCTTCGGTCGAGCGGGAGCGCGCCTTGGCGGCAGCGCCACGGGTGCCGCCCCCGGCAGGGGCTGGCCGCTTGCGCGAAGGGGGAGCATCCAGAATTTCCACCTCAGGCGAGGAAATTTCGGTTTCTTCCGCTTTCTGCGCGCTGCGCGGTTTTTGGGGAGCTATCGGACTATCTTTTTTCATGATATTTATGTCTGAGCATCGCTGCCTGTAACGGGCCGCAATGTTTAATGCTATAGTTTTGGTTTGTTCTTTTCAGTGTTTTTCAGTAGTAAAAGGCCTGCCGGGTATAATGCGCGGCGCGGTTTTGCGGCTCCGGCGGCGTTCAGCCCCGGTGCGGCCCGCATGTTCCGGTTCGCAAAATCCTTACGGAAACAGCGGCCTCAAACAACGGAAGCCCCAGCATACAGGTATTGCAGGCGGAAGGCAAAGGTGCTCTTTGGCTTGCGGCGACTGTGCTGGGAACAGAGCGAGACGACGATGACATTTCGACAAGCCCTCGGCCTTGGCAGGCCTCTTTTGCTCGACGGTGCCATGGGTACCATGCTTCAGGCCTCGGGCATGCCCGCTGGCGCGACTCCCGAAGAATTTTGCATGGCAAACCCCGACACCCTGCGCGGCATTCACAAGGCCTATCTGGACGCGGGCGTTGATCTGCTGACATCGTGCACCTTTGGCGGCAATATTTACAAGCTGCCAAAAAGCCTGGACGTTTTTTCGTTCAACCGGCGCATGGTCGAAATTGCCAAAGAAGCCGGCGCACAGGCTGGCCGCCCTGTCTTTGTGGCGGGCAATGTGGGCCCCACGGGGCATTTTGCCAAGCCCCTCGGCCCAGTGGAACCGCGCGATCTTATCGCGGCCTTTGCCAATCAGATTCGCGGGCTTGTGGCGGGCGGGGCCGACCTCATATTTATTGAAACGCAATTCGATCTGGCCGAGGCCAGAGCCGCCGTGGCGGCTGCCCGGCAGGAATGCGACCTGCCCGTCATGGTTTCCATGACTTTTGAACAGGGCGTGAGCCTTACCGGCTCCACCCCCGCGATTTTTGCCGAAACCATGCAGAACATGGGCGTGGATGTGGTCGGCACCAACTGTAGCCTCGGCCCGGACCAGATGCTGCCCGTGGTGCAGGAACTGCTAGGCGTGTGCGAATGCCCGGTCATGGCCGAACCCAATGCCGGTTTGCCCGAACTGCGGGGCAACGAAACCGTGTTCCCTCTGGGGCCGGAAGATTTTGCGCAAAAAACCGCCCCCTTCGCCCACCTTGGCGCGCGCATACTTGGCGGCTGCTGCGGCACCACGCCCACGCATCTGGCGGCGCTTGCGCAGGCCTTGCGCGGTATGGACAGCGTCACGCCGCCCCCGGTATCGCGCAAGGGCATCTGCCTGACCAACCGCTCCCAGATGGTGCGAATCGCTGTGGGCCAGCCCCTGACCATCATTGGCGAACGCATCAACCCCACGGGCAAAAAGGCCCTCACGCAGGAGCTTCAGGCCGGAGCCTTTGACGTCGCCATGCAACTGGCCGATGCCCAGGTGGATGCCGGGGCCACAGTGCTTGATGTTAATGTGGGCGCGCCCCTGGTGGACGAAACGCAACTTTTGCCCGAACTGGTGCAGCGCCTTGTGGGGCGGCTGCCCCTGCCGCTCTCCATAGATTCTTCCAATGCCGATGCCATTGCCAACGCCTTGCCGTACTGTCCTGGTTCATTTCTGGTGAATTCCATCAGCGGCGAGACTGGGCGCATGGAAGCGCTCGGCCCCTTGTGCCGCGATTTTGGCGCGCCCTTTATTCTGCTGCCCCTCCAGGGGGCGCATCTGCCGGAAAAAGCCGCAGAGCGCATCAGCACGGTGGAGAGCCTGATCGAAAAGGCCGAGGGCATGGGTATTTCGCGGCGGCTGATGATGGTGGACATTCTGGCGCTGGCTGTATCCTCCAGCGCGGACAGCGCGCTCCAGTGCCTGGAGATGACGCGCTGGTGCGCTGCCAACGGCCTGCCCACAACACTTGGCCTTTCAAATCTTTCTTTTGGTCTGCCCGCGCGTGAACTGCTCAATTCCACGTTTCTTTCTCTGGCGGCGGGCGCAGGGCTTACATCGTGCATCGCCAACCCCTCTGCCCAGCGCCTGCGCGAGGCGGCAGACGCGCTCAAGGTGCTGTGCAACCACGATGCCCACACATCCTCATTTATAGCCTCCTATTCCGGCTGGAAGCCCGGCGAAGGCTCCATACAGGTGCGTCAGGGGGCCGGGGCGGCGGCCAAAACCCTTGCCGAGGCCGTGCTCAACGGCGACAAGGAAAATGTGCTGCCTTTGCTTACGGCAGAGCTTGACGCGGGTGCCGACCCCTTTACCCTTGTGCAGGAAACGCTCATTCCGGCTATTACGGAAGTGGGCGCGCGCTATGAGCGGCGGGAATATTTTTTGCCCCAGCTCATCCGCGCGGCAGAAACCATGCAGACCGCCTTTGCGCATCTCAAGCCTCTGCTGGAGGCCGGACGCGGCCCGGAAACGCGCCCTGTTGTGGTGATGGCCACGGTCGAAGGCGATATTCACGATATTGGCAAAAATATTGTTTCGCTGCTGCTCGGCAACCACGGTTTTGACGTTGTGGACGCGGGCAAGGACGTTCCGGCAGAAGCCATTGTTGCTTGCGCACTCAAGCACAACGCGCGTATCATCGGCTTGTCGGCATTGATGACCACCACCATGGTTCGCATGGAAGACACCATCAAAATCGTCAAGGAGCGCGCTTTGCCCATCAAGGTACTGGTGGGCGGGGCTGCCGTTACGCAGGCTTTTGCCGATGCCATCGGTGCAGATGCGTATTGCGCTGACGCCGTAGGTGCGGTAAAGGCCGCCAAGCAGTTTGTTTAGCCGCGCCCCGGCGCGGCCTTTGCACCTCATTCAAAACTTCGGGTAAACTATGAAGAAACTTATCCTGGCCTTATTGCTGTGTCTGGCTTTGCCGTGCTCGGCGCTGGCGGCCTCGTCATCGGTTCCTACCCTGAATTTGGCCGGGCTGACGGATATGCTTGCCAAAAACAAGGGCAAGGTCATCATGCTCAATTTTTTCGCCACATGGTGCCCTCCGTGCCGCGTTGAAATCCCCGAGCTTGTGAACGTTCGCAAAAAGTACGCGGAAAAAGACGTGCTTATCGTGAGCATCTCCCTTGATGAAGACTCCAAGGTTGTGCCCCCCTTTGTGGAAAAGATGAAGATGACATACCCCGTCTTTGTCGCTGACCGCGAAGTGGCGCGGGCGTTCAAGATTTCGCAGATTCCTCACAATGCCTTCTACAGCAAGGATGGTCAGCTCATTCTGTCTGAACCCGGCATGGCGGACGCCGAAATGGTCGAGATGGTCTTTAAAAAGTTGCTGGAACAGAAATAATGGAAAATACCCTTGTGGTGCGCAAAGCCCACATGGACGATGTAAAGTCCATGCATGGGCTTTTGCTGCAATGCGCCCAGAAAGGGCTTTTGCTGCCCCGCGCGCTGATCCATCTTTATGGGCATGTGCGCAATTTTATGGTTGCAGAAAATACTGCTGGCGAGATAGTGGGCTGCTGCGCCCTTGCCCCTGTGTGGGAAGATCTGGCCGAAATATGCTCGCTTGTGGTGCGTGAAGATGCCCGTCGCCTGGGAACGGGCCGGGATCTTGTCAACGCCTGCCTTAGCGAATGCCGCGACCTGCATATTCAGAAAGTGTTTGCGCTTACATACCAGGAGGCATTTTTCGCCCGCCTGGGTTTCAGGGTTGTGGACAAGGATGTTTTGCCGCAAAAAATCTGGGCCGACTGCGTGCACTGCGCCAAGTACCCCAACTGCGACGAAACAGCCGTTTATTTTGAACTGGATTCCGCTGCAAAGGACGTAGGAGAGGTGCATGTCCAAGGCTAACGACATCAAGGTAAAAGAACTGAAACCGGTATTCACGCCGGAACAGATTGCAGCCCGGATCCAGGAACTGGCCGCAGAGATCAACGCCGAGTACGGTGATGAGCCGATGGTGGCAGTGTGTGTGCTCAAGGGTGGCTTCATGTTTTTTAGCGATCTGGTTCGATTTTTGCATAACAAAAATCTGGAACTGGATTTTGTCCGTTTGTCCAGTTATGGCAAAGGGTCTGCCAGTTCCAAGCATGTGATCTTCAGCAAAGATGTGGAGATTGACATTTGCGGCAAGCATGTGCTGATTGTTGAAGATATCGTGGACAGCGGGCACAGCATGCGTTTTCTGCTCGGGCAGTTTGCGGCGCGCAAGGCGCGCAGTCTGCGTCTGGCTGCTCTGGTGGACAAGGATGAACGCCGGGAAGTTGACGTTAAGGTCGATTTTGCGGGCTTCAAGCTGAACCAGGGGTTCATTGTGGGCTATGGCCTGGACTACGCCGAACATTACCGTATGTTGCCCGGCGTGTTTGAAGTGATTCCCGAATAGGCTTTTCCCGGCTCCGGCAGCCGGTAGGTTTGGAGTAATGGCATGGAAATAAAGTGTCCCAATTGCGGTAGCCGCTTCAATTTGCCGGATCAGCTTGCCAAGCCGGGCGTCAAGCTGCGTTGCTCGGTCTGCAAGACGGTTTTCACCTATGAGCCGGAAGTTCCCCTGGCCGAACAGGGGCCGCTGCCGGAAATGCCCATCAAAAAGAAGCTGCCACTGGTCAAACTGGCGCTGATTTTTGTGCTGGTGCTGGCCTGTGCAGGCGGCGGCTGGTATTATTACTCGCTCAAGAGTGCTGCCAAGCAGCCCAATGAGCAGGAAATTGCCAAGCAGGTTGAACTGCTGACCATGCGCAACGTGCGGCAGTATTATGTTGATAATGAAAAAGTGGGCAAGGTTTTTGTGGTAGAGGGCAGGGTGGTTAACGAGTTCCCGCAGCCAAAGGAACTCATTACCATTGAAGCCGCCATCTATGACAAGGACAAGAAAGCCCTGGCTGTCAAAAAACAGCTCGGCGGTGTGCAGCTTTCACTTTTTCAGCTCCAGGTGCTGAGTGAGAAGGAAATGGAATCCTTCCTCAACAACAAGGTTGAGATTCTCACCAACAACACCAATGTGCCGCGCGGCGGCGAAGTGCCGTTTATGGTGCTGTTTTACGCGCCGCCCGAAGGCGTGGCCGAGTTTGGCGTGAGGATCGTTGACGCCAGGGATGTGTCTGAGCAGGGCGGCTCCGGTACGGGCAACCCAGCAGAGCAGCCCAAATAACTGTTCTGACGCAAAACGCCGCTTGTTTTCGAGCGGCGTTTTGTTATTGTGCCAGCCGCAGGGCCGCATAAGCGGTTTGCCCTCCGCGGTGCCAATAGCTGCGGCGGGCTGTATTGCGGCCTGCGGAATGTTGGGTCAGCCGTCTGCTGCTGACCGGGCAAAAGGCGAATGTGCGCGAAAGGCCGGTTTTGTTGTGGAAGCCGCCTTTCGTTTTTGGCGACAAGAGGATTGGCCGGCCGCATACCGGATTTTGTGCAACAGGGCGACTCTGGCGGGGAGTGGCCGCATAGCCAAATTGCTGCAAATGAAAAACGAAACACCAGAATTGAAAAGAGCCTTGAAAAACAGGCATGTACAGCTCATTGCCCTGGGCGGAGCCATTGGCACCGGCTTGTTCCTTGGCTCGGCCGGCACCATCCAGATGGCTGGCCCAGCTGTTCTGATCAGCTACGCGCTTGGCGGCTTCATTGCCTTCATGATCATGCGCCAGCTTGGCGAAATGATGGCGCAAGAACCCGTTGCCGGATCTTTCAGCAATCTTGCACACAAGTACTGGGGCGATTTTCCCGGTCTGCTCTCTGGCTGGAACTATTGGATTTTGTACGTTCTGGTGGGCATGTCCGAGCTGTCGGCTGTTGCCGTATATGTGCAATACTGGTTTCCCAGCATCCAGCCATGGCAGACCACGGCCTTTTTCTTCCTGCTGATCACCGGCGTGAACCTTTGCCATGTGAGCCTTTTTGGCGAAATGGAATTCTGGTTTGCCTCCATCAAGATTGTGGCCATCGTGTCCATGATTCTGCTGGGGTCTTTTTTGTTGTTCAGCGGTCACGCTGGCCCTGACGCAGCGGTGAGCAACCTCTGGGCGCACGGCGGCTTTTTGCCGCATGGCTGGGAAGGCGTGTTTACCGCACTGGCAGTTGTGGCCTTTTCGTTCGGCGGGCTTGAGCTTGTGGGCATTGCCGCTGCGGAAACCGACAATCCGCGTGTGACCATCCCCAAGGCTGTGAACCAGATCATCTACCGCATTCTTATTTTTTACATTGGCGCACTGCTTGTGCTGCTGACCCTGCACCCCTGGAGCCAGCTTGGCGCGCCCGTGGACAAGAGCCACTGGGCCCAAGCCATGGTAGCCAGCCCCTTTGTGCAGATTTTTGACCTCATCGGCATTCCTTTTGCCGCGCATGTGCTGAACTTTGTGGTGCTCACGGCGGCCCTTTCCGTCTACAATGGCTGCGTTTACTGCAACAGCCGCATGCTGTTTGGTCTGGCGCTTCAGGGCAACGCCCCCAAGGCCTTCGGTACGGTCAGCGCTCGCGGCGTGCCGGTGTACGCCCTGCTGATTTCGTCTCTTGCCACGCTGATCTGCGTAATCATCAACTACGCCATGCCCGGCAAGGCCCTTGGCCTGCTCATGTCGCTTGTTGTTGCCGCTCTGGTCATTAACTGGGCCATGATCAGCCTGACGCACCTCAAGTTCCGCGCTGCCATGGTTCGGGCTGGCGAAGTCATTCATTTCAAGTCCCTTTGGCATCCTTTCACCAACTACCTGTGCCTGCTGGTCATGGCCATGGTTCTCACAGTGCTCGTGGTTATTGGTGAAAGCCTTGCGGTAATGCTTGCCCCCATCTGGATTGCCTTTGTATGGCTGGGCTACAAGCTGAAAAAGCAGAGCAAGCATCTGCCTCCCAGCATGGGCAAATAACGCTGTAGCCGCGTTTTCAGGCTGTAAAGGCCCGCTTGGCGTGCGCGTCCCTTTGGGGACGGCATGACCAAGCGGGCCTTGTTTTTTGTGGTGTGATACTCTTGTTGAGGGCAAGGGATTTCTGCCATTGCCAGCCACGCAAATTGGGCAGCGGATGGCAAGGTGTTGAAAATTTTTTTTGGCACAAGCAGAAATATGGAATCGTGGCTTGCGGTGTGCTGCGACAAAATCCATAATCGCGGCATTGCGCCTGTGCTTGTCTGTCTGTCTTCAGGCCCGGTGTGCGGCTGGGAATATTTATGCCTGCAAGACTGTTAGGAAAATTCGATAGCAGAAGGGGCAGAATCAGCCTGTGATGGGCTGGTAAACGGCAGGAGCGGGCAAATGCGAACAGGAAAAGCCGCAAGCTGCGGTTTTCACAAGTGGCGTAGCCGGAAAGCGCTTGTCTAGACTTGCCTTCGAGGAGCGGCTATTGTCTTGCAACAGGTGAACGCCATGAAAAAACGTAAAGCAACAACAAAAAAAGGTTCGCGGTTGAACCGCGAACCTGAATTTTCTGGTGGGCCATCAGGGACTCGAACCCCGAACCAACTGATTAAGAGTCAGCTGCTCTACCAATTGAGCTAATGACCCGCATTGCGTGAAAAGGTGTTTACGCTCATGCGGCCCTGCCTGTCAAGCAATTTGAAAAAAATCAGCTAAAAAGAGACAATGCATTGAAATATGACAAACTGGCCGTAGCTTCCGCCATGCCGCTTGGCCCGGTCTGGCGAGCGCTGTGCACAGGCCTCGTTGTGCTGTGCGCCGCTGTTTTTTTGAGTTTTGGGGCACGGGCCGAGGATCTGCAACCAAGGCTTGAAACTGCCTGGGACAGGCAAAACCTGATTGCTGCGCTGCACATTGTTATCCCTGCAGAATTTCACGCCTACGGGCACGAACCGGGCGAGGCGGGCAGACCCACCACTGTGGCTTTTTCTGTGGCAGGGAGCCGGGCCTTGCCCGTGTATTACCCCGATGGAGCAGTACAGCGGGATTATTACGATCCTGCGGCCACTGTGAACGTGTACGAAGGCAACGTGACCTTCTACATCCCCTTGCCGTCCGATGCCGCAGGAAAGCCCTTTGTGGCTGATTTGAGCATGCTTTTGTGCTCCAGCAGCAAGTGCATGCCCGTCAATGAACAAGTGACGGGCGTGGTTGCGCGCGAATCCGCGCCCCTCAGCGGCATGCCCTGGCGCATACAGTGGCAGGAATTGCAGCGTCGTGCGCCTGCGGCGCCGCCAGCGGCTCAGGCGGAAGAGGAAGGCAGCGATGATCTTGCGGGCGATACGTGGGCCAGAGAGCCAGCGCAGGCCACCAACGGAGCATTGGCTGATGAAAGCATTGAAAAGCTGCCGCCGCCGGATGGTTTTGACGTGCGCCTTTCTCCGCGTTTTCTTGATGATTCCATGGAAATTTCCGGCCTGGGCAAGGCCCTGCTGTTTGGCATACTCGCGGGCCTGCTGCTCAACGCCATGCCCTGTGTGCTGCCAGTGCTTACCTTCAAGGTCAGCGGGCTGCTCATGGTTGGCGGGCGTGATGCCTCAGGCCTCAAGCGCTTTCGGCAGCACAACCTCTGTTTTGCGGCCGGGGTCATGACGCTGTTCAGCGCGCTGGCCCTTGTGCTGGGGCTCGCAGACCTCATGTGGGGCCAGCTTTATCAAAATCAGGCTGTGCTCATGGTCATGCTGCTGGTGGTCTTTCTGATGGGGCTGTCCACCCTTGGCGTGTTCAGCCTGCCGGTTATTGACCTCAAGACCGGGGCCAACAGCAAAAATCCCTGCTTGCAAGCATATTTTACGGGTCTTGTTTCGACCTTTCTGGCGACGCCGTGCAGCGGCCCGCTGCTGGGCGGCGTGCTGGGCTGGGCTTTTACCCAGCCGCTCATCATTGTTGTTGTGGTCTTTTGGGCTGTGGGGCTTGGCATGGCCCTGCCGTACATCATGTTTTGCATCTGGCCCGATCTGGCGCGTATTTTGCCAAAACCCGGCGCATGGATGCACGTATTTGAGCGCATAGTGGGCTTTATGCTCATGGGTACGGCCCTTTACCTGCTTTCCGTGCTGCCTGTTGAGCGGCACATGCAGGTGCTCACCGTGCTGCTGGTGCTTTCGCTCTGCGCCTGGCTGTGGGGGCAGTATTGCGGCATAACCGCGCCGCCCCTGAGGCGCAAGATCATGGGTGTGCTGGGCGTGGGTCTGCTGGTGGCATCTGTTTTCTGGGTGCTGCGCCCTGTTGCGCCCCTGCCGCAATGGCGGCAATTCACGCCGGAGGCTTTTGAGGCCAACCTTGGCAAAAAGCCCATGCTGCTTGAATTTACCGCCAACTGGTGCCCCAACTGCAAATTTATGGAAGCCACAGTGCTGACGGACGAGCGCATGCGCAAGCTTCAGGCCCGGTACGGCATGGAACTCGTCCGCGTGGATCTGACCAACGCCAATGCCTATGCGGTGCGCCTGCTTGACGCTCTGGGCAGCAAAAGTATTCCGCTTACAGCCATTTTCCCCGCCGGGGATGAAGCCGGGCAGCCGCTTGTGCTGCGCGATGTATATAGCGCCCGGACACTTGAGCAGGCCCTGAGCGAAACTTATGAAAAATAATGGCCTTTTTCGTAGATTGCCCTATGGTTCTTTACTGCCCTGCCGATATTGTCTAATGTGTGACCATACAGCAGTGCTTGAAATGGAAAAGAGGTTTACGGCCCAAGGGTTGTCCCTCATGTAATTTTTCTGCACACGACTGCGGCCTACTTGCGACAAGGGAGCAGACATGGATCTGAGTCAAAAAAAACAGGAAGACGAACTTCTGCAACTGGTGACGTTCAGCATCGGTGAAGAAGAGTTCGGGGTGAACATCCTGAAAGTTCAGGAGATCATCCGCACCATGGAAATCACCAAGGTGCCCCGTGCTCCGGAATTTGTGGAAGGCGTCATCAATCTGCGCGGCAAGGTGATCCCCATCATTGACCTGCGTCGGCGTTTTGGTCTTGCACCCAAGGGGCATGACAAAAACACGCGGATTATCGTCATTGAAATCAACAACATCATCGTGGGCTTTGTTGTCGATGCCGTCTCCGAGGTATTGCGCATACCCGCAAGCACGGTGGAACCGCCGCCGCCAGTTGTTGCCGGGGTGGACTCGGACTACATCAGCGGCGTGGGCAAGTTGCAGGATCGCCTGCTTATCATGCTTGATCTTGATAAGCTGCTTTCTGGCGACGACCTGGAGATGTTGACGTCCGTGTAGCCCGTAGCCCGGCATCTGGTGTTGCCGTTGCCAGCAGATTTGAGCGAAGACGGTATGCCGGCATCGGATTTCTCTGGTTGCGCCCGCCGCGCGGGGTATGACCGCCTTGCAGCCGCTTGCTTGCGGTGTGCTGGCAGCATGCCGGAGTTCACACTACAGATGCCGAAAGGGTATTTAAGACAGGCCGGGCTATGCCCGGCCTGTCTGCGTTATGCGCGGGCAACAAGACTGAAAAGACAAATTGTCAGCTCACCGATATTTACGCTAAGTTCCGCGTATGCTCAGTTGGAGTATTCTGCTGTATGCTCTGCGGGAAAGCGGTGGTCAGTTTGCAGCAGCGGCGACTGATTTTTGAATCCAGATATATTCCACCCGGCGAGCCCCCAATCCAGGCTGTAGGCTTCATACCCCAGCTGGTTGAGGATCATTGCGCCAACATTTGAATAGTGGCCAATGTAGCATGCGACCACAATTTTTTTGTCGCGGGGCAGCTGTAGCAGCTGTTGATCGCCGTCAATAAATATTTTTGCGGGCAAGCTTGCTGCACCGGGTATGTGCGCATAGGCATAGTCCTCTGGAGATTGCATACTGACGAGCAGGGCATCGTCCTTCATTGCTGCCAATTCTTCGTGGCTAATGCTTACAGGCCGCCTTTGGCTGGCGTACTCGCGTGTTTTTTGCAAAATGCTGTCGCTGTCACTCTGCCTGGATGCTTTGGAGGTTTGCGGGGGCACCAATGGCAAGGGGGTTGCAGTGTTTGCAAGGGGCAGTTTGCGTCCCTCAGGAAAAGCCCCCGTACCCGCAAATTCCTTGTTCCAGCCAGCCATCCCAAGTAACAGTGTTCTGGCATCATAGCCCAGCTCGCGCAGAAAGGTGGTCATCTGGCAACTCTGCTGTCCGTTGGGGTCGGTAACAACAATTATTTTGTCACGGGGCAGAAGGTTGAGGGCAGAATCGGGATGTGCGTAATCCAGTTTGAGCAGATTCGCACCGGGGATATGGCCTCTGGCAAATTCATGGGGGCTCTGCAGGCTGATAATGAAATATGAAGCATCCTTTGCCGTAATTATTTTTTGCAGCTCTGCTGCTGTAATCGAGTGTTTGTCAGCGAGGGCCCGGCGACTTATCCGCAATATCTGTTCCTGCTCTGTTTCTTCAGAAGCACAGGCCTGTGTGGCGTGATCAAAAGCAAGTAGCATGGCAATTCCTATTATTGAAACGTTAAACAGCCACATATTGTTCCCCTTTATGAATTGATAATTTCTTGTCTTATGGATTCAAGCCTGGTGCGCAGCCGCAGTACCGCATAGTGCTTGCGTGAAATAAGGGTGTTAACTGGCACACCAGTTTCGCTGGAAATGCTGTTGTACGATTCGCCCCGTAACTCTGTGCGCACAAAAATATTGCGCTGCTCTTCAGGGAGGTCTGTCAGAGCGGATTCAAATTCTTCCCAAAACAGATTTTTCAGTACCTGGTCTTCTGGGCGAGCGTCATCTAACAGCAAAAGTTCCAGTGGGTTGCCAGAAAATTCCTCCTGATCTTGTGGGCCGCAGTCTCCCGCAGAAATTGTTTTTTTCTTTTTCAGCAGATCAATGCTTGCGTTACGGGCCACATGGTAAAGCCATGCGAGCATTTCATCCTGCGGAAGCAATAATTGATCTGCTTTCACCAGCTTATAGAATGCAGTTTGAATGACATCTTCCACATCATTCTGCGGCAGCTTTTTTTGCAGAAAAGTTTTCAGGTGCTGATAGCATTTTCTGAAAATTTCCTTGGGGATGGATTTTGGCAGGTGTGCCATGCTGGTTCCTATTTTTGTTCACCGTCACGATTGGTGCAAGGAAACCTGCCATGGTGTGAGCGGATGCGTTCAATACATTGAGCGCGCTGTTCCGGAGACATGGAATGCCAGTTTTCCAGTATTGCCTGCCGCTCTTTGCGTGCCACGAAGTGGCCCATATCTTTAAGGATGCCAAACCCGCCAAACAAAAGGCGTGAAAGAACAAGCAGCCCCACTGCCTGAGCAATGGAAAGTGTAGGAAGATTGAAAAGTTCGGGGATTAGAGCATTCCACAGCAACATGGTAGCCACGCCAAAAACAACTATGGCAACGGCAAGTTTAACTAAAAATTTCATCATGGTGTTCATAGGGGCTCCGTAAGGGGTATGTGTTTCTCACTTCCTTTAACGATTTGAAAAAGAGAATATTGTGTCTGCGCAAAATATTGTTTTATGAAAATTAATTTTTCAATTAAACAAGAATGTTATTAGTAAAAAAGTTGTGTCCGTTTTTAGGGGGTACACGGGCAGAACGATTGCAAGGCACAAAAAAGCGCCAGGCAACCTACAAAAATGTCGGGTGCTGGCCTTGAACGGGCGACTATAGCTGCTTTGATTTATCTACGCTGCGGCCACATATTTTGGGCATAGCACAGCCAGGATGTGTCTGTTGGGAAACGGGGGTAATTAGGAGTGAGTGTGGTGTGCCTGTTGAGCAGCACAGTAACACGGCAGGCAGGAGCCTGCGGAAAGAATGAGGACGCAAACAGGGGGAGTGCCGAAAGGGTACAGCTAAAGCCGTTTGCTCAATGGCGAACTGGCACATGGAGTGCCAGTATGACAGCTAGAGCGCAAAACGGCAGTACACAGTAAGGCAGGTTGTGGCTGGTGTAATGCTTCAAATTTAGACAAGTCAGCTAGGGTGTATTCTTGCCATGCCAGACTTGGCGGGAATCGGCAGGATATTACTTGCCCAGCGGCTGCTGCCGTACCCGGCGGCTCGACCGCAGAAACAGCTCTTCCACAATGACCTTTTCATAATCAGGGGCCAAGGCAAGGTCTGTGTGCAAGGCATTGCACAACATGCTTTCAAGTTGCTGGGTTTCTTCCCAGATTTCGAGCAGTTCGTCATCCGCCATTGTTTTGACACGTTCTGCAAAAGGCTGTTCATCAATGAAGGGAATACATGAACCCATTGTGTTCTCCTACTGCGCGGCGCGCATGAATTCGCTAACGCATTGCTGCGCCAGCAGCGTTTGCGCCATCTGGGCGCAACCCTGTGATCCGGGGTGCAGCCCATCGCTCAGATCGTCCATATAGACGGAATTGGTTATCAAAAGCTCATGCACCTGCGCAAACGGAATGCCGCGCTGGTCGCACAGCATTTGTTGCAGCTTGCAGAGTTGCGCGATGCGGGCGTTCGCTTCCGCTGCCGCAACGGGCGGCGGGCTGATCACCAGTGTGGGGGCGGTTGCTGCCGCTTCTTCCAGCACGGGGTGCAGCAGTGATGCCGTCAATGCCGGGTCTGCGGGCTGGCCGCCGCCTGGGGCGGCCATATCCACCACGCCCACGCAAAAAACAAGGTGCGGCTTCATGCCCGGGATAAGCCTGTTTTCCAGCTCCTGACGCCAGCGTGCGGCAATGTCAGCCGTGCCGTGCCGCCGCGCGCCCAGATTATAAAAGGTGGCGCGCGGTATGGGGCAAAGCCCCGTTTTGTGTGCAAGCACTGCCAGCCTGCTTACCCACCCGCCCGGCATGAGGCAATCATTAACGCCTTGCGTCAGCGAATCGCCAAAAAAGAACCAGGCTGGTGTCGTATGCGGCATATGGTTACTCTGGATAGGATTGATCGTCCGCAAATATCTGCGCTGTTTTAAGCAAGCCTATGCGCTGGCGCAGAATTTCGGGTGTTCCCAGGGTTTCAAGCACTGCCATGCAGAAAACCAGAGGAGACAGATAACTATTACTCCAGTCTGCCGTAAATGTCACGGCCTCCACCTGGCCCGCTTCATTGGTCCCTGTTGACCAGCCGCGCAACATCAGTCGGATATTTGCCGTGCGCGGGCCTTTCTTGGTATCGCGCGTGAACATGCGCTCAGGCAGCTCTGCAAATTCGGCAAAGCAGCGGGCTGCCGCAGCAGTTTCTTCCTGAGTGGGCATGCGCAGGGTAAAGGCTTCGGCAACGGCCTGTTCTGTGCGGCGGCTTTTTTCCACAGGCTCCACACGCAGCACGTTCATGCCGGGGGGCAGCAAGGGGGCCAGGCGCGCGGCGACTTCTTCCGGCGGCAGATTTTTGTGCAGGGTAAGGGCAAACCACTCCGCCTGGCTTTCCACGCCCACGGGCAGCGCGCGGCCAAAGGAAAGCAAGGGCATGGGGTGGAAACCCTGCGAAAATGCCAGGGGCATGGCAGCCCTGCGCAGAGCGCGGTCAAGCACGGCCTGCAATTCAAGTTGGCTCAGATATGCGCTGCCCCCGGCCTTGCTGTGCCACAGGCGGTATTGGGCCGCCTTGATGGTCAGCTCCGCCGTGATCTTGGGCGGGCGGCTGGTTTGCGGGCGGCACACAAGGCGGCCTTCCTCGTCCAGGGTGGGCGCGTGGGCCATCTGGTCGCGCTGCGGCAAAATAAGCCTGTTGCGGTGCAGGGGCTGGCCGGGTTCGTCCGAGTCTGACGGGGCGGATGCGTGTTGCATGCGCGAAGGGCCTGCCTTGGTGTCGCATGCGCCGCACTGGCGGCATGCGCCGTAACGGCAATCATCGGTAATTTTTTCCGTCAGGGCGCGTTCGCGTTCACGCAGCAGAAATTCCTCGGAGATGCCAGCTTCAAGGTGGCTCCAGGGCAGGGCCGCGCCGGGTTCGCGCGGGCCGGTGCATTCCTGCGCGCTGATACCGCACTCTTCAAGGGCTTCAAGCCAGGGCGGCAGAGAAAAATGTTCCATCCAGCTCGTAAACACTGCTCCCTTGCGGTAGGCCTTTTCCACCACATCGGCCATACGGCGGTCTGCACGCGACAAAACGCCCTCAAGGTGGCTCATGGCGGGTTCGTGCCAGCGCAGCTTGAGGAACTTTTGCCCCTTGAACTGCGTCCGCACCAGATTGACGCGGCGCTGGATTTCATCCTGCCCGATCTGCGGCACCCACTGGAAGGGCGTGAAGGGTTTGGGAACAAAGGGCGAAAGCGCGGCTGTTACCTGTAAGCGGGGGTTGCCGCGACCAGCGGCATCGCGAACCTTGCGGCAGATATCCGCAATGGCCGAAAGGTCTTCATCCGTTTCTGTGGGCAGGCCGATCATGAAATAGAGCTTTACAAGCCGCCAGCCGTGTTCGACCAGTTTCTGCGCGTGCAGCAGCAGACCTTCTTCGGTAACGCCCTTGTTGATAACATCGCGCAGGCGCTGGCTGCCAGCCTCGGGGGCGAGCGTCACGCCAGTGCGGCGCAGATCGGCCATGCGCTCGATGATTTCGTCGTCAATGGAGCCAACACGCAGCGAGGGCAGGGAGAGGCTGATCTGTTCGCGGGCGCAGCGGTCAAGCACGCCGAAGCTCAGGGTCTTCAAGGCGGAAAAATCGCCCGTGCTCAGAGATAGAAAAGAAATTTCGTCAAAGCCCGTTTCGTTCAGGCATTTGCTCAGGAGTTCATTGATATTGTCGAGCGAGCGCTCGCGCACGGGGCGGTAAACCATGCCCGCATGGCAAAAACGGCAGCCGCGCGTACAGCCGCGCGCGATTTCGAGCGAGAGTCGATTGTGCACCGCGCCCACGGGCACAACCTGCCGCGTGGGGTAGGCCGCATTGTTGAGGTCGGCCACAATGCGCCGGGTGGGGCGCTGGTAGTCATCGCGCAGAGGCTTGAGCGGGAATACGGGAGCGCCTGCGGCGTCAAATTCCTGCTGAAAAAGGGACGGCACGTATACGCCGGGAATGGTGCGCGATTGCAGCAGCATTTCATCGCGGGTCCAGCCCTGATCCAGAGCTTTTTCGAGCATGCGCAGCACGTCCGGCAGGCTTTCCTCGCCATCGCCGAGCACCATGATGTCCACAAAGGGGGTCAGCGGTTCCGCACTCAGCAGCGCGCCGCCGCCAGCAATAACCAGGGGGCATTGGGTGAGGCTTTGCGGCCTGTCTGCCGTGCGCAGCGGGATGCCCGCCAGATCAAGCATGTAGAGCACATTGGTGTAGCAAAGCTCGTGCGTAATGGAAAAGCTCAGGCAGTGCATGCTGCCCAGGGGCGTGTCTGATTCCAGCGTGGCCAGCGGCGTATTGTGGGCGCGCAGAATTTCTGCGGCTTCCTTTTCAGGCGCCATGACGCGCTCTGCCCACCAGCGCGGTTCGCTGTTAACGATATTATAAAGAATTTTTTGTCCAAGGTAGGACATGCCCACATCATAGGTATCGGGAAAGGCCAGAGCCACGCGCAGGCGTACGTCTTCGGGGTTCTTACGGCAGGCGTTGTCCTCAATGCCCGCATAGCGGCTGGGTTTGGGCAATAGGGGCAGCAGTGGGCGCATGTCTATCCTTGTGTGGGTTGGAGAAAAGGCGAAGGGTGCAAAAAGGGCGGCGTTTTGCGCCGCCCCAAGAGTGATGGCAAACCCCGTTTCTCGGGTATTGCGCCGTCAGAGTCGGCAAAGCCGCCGGGCGCAAAGGGGTTTGCTGCAAGAGTTCTTTTTGTAATTACTTGATAAGGCCGCTGCCGGAACCGCCAAAGGGTTCGGAGCTGAACTGCATCTTGCCGAGGCCGCCGGCCACGGTCAGATTGGTGCAGGCTTCGATGTACTTGTCCTGCAGTTCCTTGGGGGTGTTGGCATAGCGGTAGAGGAAATTTTTTCCCTCAATGCTGCCCGTAAAATCAGGTTCAAAGGGATAGCCGTAGGGCAACAGCACCATCTGCACACCCTGCTGGGTGGGGACAGTCTGAAGGGTGGCCACCTCGTTAAGGCAGTCCTTGTCGGCGTCATACTTGCCGATGATCAGTTCGCCCGTCACCAGCTTCATCAAACGGATATCATAAGCCATGCTCAACTCCTCGGTAGTCGTTGGTTTTACCTAGGCATTGGCGCAACGCATGTCAAGGTATTTTATGTTGCCAACAGTTTTGAAATGACTACAGTACGGGCATGCAGAATTTTGACGCACCCATCAATACAGACCCCGCAGCAGCGGCCAAAGTGCTGGAACCAGTGCTCGGGTATGTCTTTACAAAGCCCGCGCTGCTGGATCTTGCCCTGACGCACAGCTCGTGGGCCAATGAATGCGGCACAGGGCAAAACCATAACGAACGGCTTGAATTTTTAGGCGATGCCGTGCTTGAACTGTGCGTCTCCGCCCAGTTATACCGGCGATTTCCTGATGCGCGCGAAGGCGAGCTCACCAAGATGCGGGCGCATCTGGTGAGTACCGTAAGCCTTGCGGAGCGGGCACGAAAGATTGGGCTTGTTGCCTTGCTGAAACTGGGACGAGGAGAAGAAAGCCAGGGGGGCCGTAATCGCGATGGCGTGTTGAGCGATGCGCTGGAGGCAGTGCTTGCTGCCGTGTATGAGGACGGCGGTTTTGCTGCCGCCCAGGGCGTGGTGGCCCGGCTGTTTGCTGACCGCTGGCCCACGGCTGCAAGCAAGACCATGCCCAAGGACTATAAAACCAGGCTTCAGGAAGCTTCGCAACAGCGCTTTGGCGAAGCGCCGCTCTACACCCGCATGGGCAGCCAGGGGCCGGAGCATGCCAAAATTTTTGAGATAGCCTTGCGGCTGCCGGATGGAACCGAATTTGCCGCCACAGGCAGCAGCTGCAAAAAGGCGGAACAAAATGCCGCCCAGCAGGCGCTTGCCGTTCTTGAGTCTACTGCAATACCAAAAAAGAACTGACAAATCCCCCAATATGCCGCAGCAAAGCATGCGGGCATAGTCGGGATTGTCCCGGCCCGGGGGCACAGCCCCCGGGCCTCCCATCTTTGGTCCACCACAGCCTAGTTTATGATGGCCTAACCGCCAATAAGCTTCATGGCCATCTGCGGCAAGGAGTTGGCCTGCGACAGCATGGCCACCGCAGACTGGGTGAGAATCTGGTTGCGGACAAAGGACGTCATTTCTGTCGCAACGTCCACGTCGGAAATTCGGGATTCAGCAGCCTGGAGATTTTCAGCCTGAGTATTCAGGTTGGTGATCGTATTTTCCAGGCGGTTCTGCACCGCGCCAAGGTGCGCGCGGATTTTATCCTTGGACACAATGGCCTTCGTGATGGCCTCAAGCGATTGCTGCGCGGCCTGCTGCGTGGAAACCGTGCCGCCCGCCCGCAATGTGTTGGTGGCCGTGTCGTAGGCCTGGTTGCCAATGCCAAGGGCAGACGCGGTGGTGCAGCCGATGGTGATATAGTAATAGTCTTCGGCAGAATCGTTGCCGGTGCCAAAGTGAACCTTCAGCTTGCCGGAAGACGTCATACCGCTGCCATCGTGGGTGTCGGAGGACAATGTGCCGTTCAACAGGTGGATACCGTTGAAGTCGGTGGCATTGGCGATACGGGTAATTTCCGAAGCCATTGCCTGGTACTCGGACTCGATCATCAGGCGCTGCGTGGAGTCATAGGTGCCGGTGGCAGCCTGTTCCGCCAGTTCCTTCATGCGCGTGAGCTTTTCATCGATGATGCCAAGCGCGCCGTCGGCGGTCTGGATCATGGAGATAGCGTCGTTCGCATTGCGCGCGCCCTGATGCAGGGTGGTTATGTCGGCGCGTTGCAGTTCTCGAATTGCCAGACCTGCGGCATCATCAGCGGCGCTGTTGACGCGAAGACCAGACGACAAGCGCTGCATGGATTTTCCCAGTGCCGAGTAATGTGAATTTAAATTTCTGGCCGTATTGTCGGCCATCATATTATGGTTAATGACCAAAGACATGGGACACCTCCTGGTGGTTACTAAGCTGTACTCGCCACGATGCAATCCATGTGCCAATAAAAAAAATTGTTATAATTTAATTAGTTACAAGATTAAAATTGCGGAGGGAAAAAATTTCCCTCCCCGAAGAGGAATTTTTGACAGTATATCAGGGCATTCGCGCAAACCACTTTGCCTGCTTCAGAGGCGATGGTGCGAATGCAGCCTGATGTCCATCGCTGCGGCACGGCATCCTCATGCGGGGGCAGCGCAGGCGGCTATCACTCGCAGTCCAACCTGAGCGGCCATTGCGCAATATGCAGCCTGCTATGGCTGCGGGGCGCTACGCAGCAACAAAAAACCCCGGCCTGTCCCCTTATGTATGTGGGAGCAGGCCGGGGTTATGCTGTTAACAGCGCCCTGAGGCGGCGTATTAGTGCGGAATGATGTTGGCCAAAAAGTCCTTGGCGCGCTGGGTTGCCGGATTGTCGAAGAATTTGTCCTTGGGGGAGTCTTCGAGAATCTGGCCGTTTTCCATAAAGAGAACCCGGTTGGCGACCTTGCGGGCAAAGCCCATTTCATGGGTAACGACCATCATGGTCATGCCTTCGTAGGCCAGCTCAACCATGACATCCAGCACTTCGTTAATCATTTCCGGGTCAAGTGCTGATGTCGGTTCGTCAAAAAGCATGGCCACGGGATCCATGCACAGGGCGCGGGCAATGGCGACGCGTTGCTGCTGCCCGCCGGAGAGCTGTGAAGGATACTTTTCCGTCTGCTGTTCAAGGCCGACCCGCTTGAGCAGCATGTGGGCCTTTTCCATGGATTCTTCGCGGTTGCGCTTGAGTACCTTTTCCTGAGCCAGAACAAGGTTATGGATGATGTTCAGGTGCGGAAAAAGCTCAAAATGCTGAAAAACCATGCCAACGTGGCTGCGGAGCTGGGCCAGGTTGGTTTTTTTGCTGGTCACTTCTGTGTTGTTCACAAAAATTTTGCCAGACTGCACGGGTTCAAGGCCGTTTACGGTTTTGATCAGCGTGGATTTTCCCGAACCGGAAGGCCCGCATACCACAACAACCTCGCCCTTGTGTATGCGCGTGCTACAGTGGCTCAGCACATTGAAGTCACCGTACCACTTGGATACGTTTTCCAGAATGATCATGGCTTCATCGGTGGGATTAATCATTGATTGAGTCTCTTTTTTACCATGGTTACGGTGGCTGAAACACAGAGGCAGACCACAAAGTAGCCGGATCCTGCAATCAGTACCATATCAATTTCATAGCCTGTTGTTTTGCCAATGTTGGAAGCGGTGCGGAAAAAGTCGGCAAGGCCGATGATGTACACCAGGGCGGTATCCTGAAAAAGAATCATGCCCTGGGTCAGCAGCAGGGGCGTCATGACGCGGAATGCCTGCGGCAGGATGACATAGGTGATTGTTTGCGACTTGGTCATGCCAAGCGCAAGGGATGCCGCATACTGGCCGCTGGAAACACTGCGCATGCCCGCGCGGATAATTTCTGCATAGTAGGCCGCCTCAAATGCGGTAAAAGCCACTATGGCGGAAACGAGCCGGATGTCTGTTTGCGGCGAGAGATTGAAGAATGAAGTCAAAAACTGCGGCACAATGAGGTAGAACCACAGCAGCACCATCACAAGGGGGATGGAGCGGAAGCAGTTCACATAGGCGGCGGAGAGCCAGCGCATGGGCGCATAAACAGAAATGCGCGCCACTGCCAGCAATGTGCCTATCACCATGCCAAAGGCAATGGCCGTAATGGTGATCTTGAGCGTTACCAATGCCCCCTGCGCAAGCAGGGGCAGGCTCTGCTGGATGATGCTCCAGTCTATGCTAAACATTTTTGCCTCCTGTGCTCATGGAGGGCAAACGCATTTTGTTCTCCAGCAGTTTCATGGAACGCATGACCACAAAATTCAGGAAGGCGTAGGCAAGCGTAACCGCAATGAACGATTCATACGCGTAGCCGGAAAATTCCAGAAGGCGGTTGGCCTGCGCGGTCAGTTCAATAAGCCCCACAGTTGAGGCAACTGCGGTGTTTTTGACCATATTGAGCATTTCGGAGGTCAACGGCGGAATGATAATGCGGTAGGCATTGGGCAACAGAACGTGACGATAGGTTTGCGGCAGCGTAAGGCCAAGGGCCAGGGCGGCGTAGCGTTGCCCGCGCGAGAGGGCCTGAATGCCAGACCTGACCTGCTCACAGACGCGCGCTCCGGTAAAGAAGCCCAGCGCGCAGGTGGAAATGACAAAAAACTGGATGTTTGGGTTCAGTTCTGCCTTGAACCATACGCTTGCTTTGTAGGGCAGCAGGTCGGGTGCTGCAAGGTACCATATGAAAAACTGAACGATAAGAGGTATGTTGCGAAAAACGGTCACATAGGCTGCGCCAATATTGCTCAAAATCTTGTTGGGCAGAGTGCGGAGAATACCGAAAAAAGAGCCCAGAAGAAAAGCCAGAATCCAGGCACAGACAGACAGGGCCACTGTCGTCAAAAAGCCGTCCACCAGCCAGCTAAAGTAGGTGACGTTTCCGAACGGCGCCTGCTCAAAAAAAATGCCCCAGTTCCAGTTAGCCTGCATTCGTTGGTTCCATCCCTGTGTAAAAAACGTATCTCATGGTGCAGCGGGCTTAAACGCATGCCCGGGAGCGCCCGCTTGCGCCTGAAGCTCCCGGGCATGCCTAAAATCAGTTCAGGGCCTTGTCGTTGGGGGCCTTGAAGAGAGCCTTCATTTCGTCAGACATTTCAAAATTCATGTTCATGTTCTTGGGCGGAATGGGCTGCATGAACCAGCGGTTAAAGGACTTTTCGGCATTGCCGTTGCTCTGTTCCGCAGCGATCACGTCGTCAAGAAGCTTCTTGAACTGCGCGTCGCCCTTGCGCACCATGCAGCCGTAGGCTTCAAAGCTCTGCGGGGTACCCAGGATGACCCAGTCAGCGGGCTTTTTGGCCTTGGCGCGTTCGCCGGCAAGCAGGGCGTCATCCATAAAGAAGGCCACAGCACGGCCAGATTCCACAGTGCGGAACGCATCGCCGTGGTCTTTTACGCTGATGATGTTGATGGCGAGGCCCTTCTCGTCATTCATCTTGTTCAGCAGCTTTTCAGAGGTGGTGCCGGAGGTCACGGCAACGTTCTTGCCCTTCAGGCCGTCAAAGTCCTTGATGCCGGAGTCTTTGTTGACCAGCAGGCGGGTGCCGATGATAAAAAAGGTGTTGGAGAAGTCAACCTGCTGTTGACGTTCCAGGTTGTTGGTGGTCGAGCCACACTCGAAATCAAAGGTGCCGTTTTGCAGCAGGGGAATGCGGTTCTGCGAGGTGATGGGCACATAACGCACCTGGAGGTTGGGCATGTTCAGCTGTTTTTTAACGGCTTCCACAACCTTGTTGGAATAGTCCTGTGCGTAGCCGATGACGTTCTGCTGAAGATCGTAGTAGGAAAAAGGCACGGAAGATTCACGGTGACCCACAACAATTACGCCGGTATCCTTGATTTTTTTCAAGGTCCCGGTGAGTTCCTCTGCCTGTGCCTGACCGCCCTGAACAGAGGTCAGCAGAAGCAGAGCCGCCAGAGCGGACAAAATGGATTTCTTCAGCGCCATGGTTTCCTCCTGGAATGGCATTTACGGAAGACGGCGCTCCGTTGCCAAATAGCAGCGCCGCCGAAGAAAACTACCCGGAAACTGGTGTTTGCCAGACCCATAAAAGCCAAGCCCCGCGTTCAGTATCCACGGTGCTCTGGTTTTGATGGGGTGCCGTTGTGCGAGAGCACGTCCACGGCAAACAGTTTCCCTGAGTCCTTGCCAGAGTGCAGTGTCTGCGCTCTTCGGGCGCGCCGATGCTGGCAGGCAAGAAAGCCGGGTGCGCTATCATGGGTTCAGCGCACGCCGCTTCACGCTTCTGAGAACGGTACGCGGCAACCGGCAAAGAAAAATACATCAAACCATGCGGCGCTTGGCGGTGCATGATCCATCGCTGACTGGTGCCTTGGGGGGGAGGCGTCGCTGCGTTCTTGAGCAATTATAATGATGCGAAATGCATTCGCAAAATTTTACGTCACATGTTCAGGCGTTTACCCCTGCGGGTAAAAATCGTTCGCGCCTCACAGGCGGGCGTTTGCTCGCACAGCCTTAAGAGCGATTACAAGGTGAAATCGCTCCTAGAGTGCAGGAACCACAACCAGTTATGTTTGCGGCAGAACACCTGCATCAAAATTTTCATTAAAATACCTCGGCATCATTATAAATATTAGCCCTGGTGTCAATATGACATCCGCTTGCGTTGACCTCGCGCGTGCTGCCCTCCAGATTTTGGGCAGACGCATAAATGTAACGTTTTTTTCAAAATTGGCGCTATTGGTGCTGCTTGTATTGTCCGATAAACGATAATATGATTGTTCTGCTTGGTTTTCTGGGAGGCTGTTTTTTTCAGCCTCGGGCACAATTATCCGTTTTCCGACAAGGGTGGGTTTATGGTTTTTATTTCCCATGCGTTTGCTTTGGTCATGCTGGTTATTTTGGCGGTTGTTGGAAAAATTGACGGATTGTTGTGGCTTGCTTTGGGCGGTGCGGCTGCCTGCCTGGCGGTTGATGCAATTATGTGGCTGCGCGTCCTGGCCGAGGCAAGGCAAATGCGTGGGCAGATGGATGAAGTCGCCAGCCGCGCTGGGGAATTGGGCGGTGCCAATAATCAGGAACGCCTTGCCTATTGCCTTGGGCGGCTGCGTTCGACAGAAGATAATCTGGCTGCCGAGCGGCAACGCACAGCCGGGCTTGAGGCCAGCAATGCGGCGCTTCAGGCAAATCTGCAAGCGGCGCAGGCCGAAAATACAGCCTTGAGTGAGAAATTTGAAAAGGGCGATGCCGTGTTGCACAAGGCGCATACTGTTTGCGCCAAACTCTCAGCCGAAGCCCAGAACCTTGCAACCCTGGTTACGGAAGTGAACCAGGGTGTTGCAGTGCAGCGCGACCGCCTGAACGAAACTGGCGGTGCCATGGACACGGTCTCTCAGGGGGCGCACGAATCATCCATGCGTGTGCGCGAGATTTCTGAAAACGCGCAAACGGCCAGTGGCAGCGCATCTGCAAGCAAGGAGCAGGTTGACGGGGCTGTTAATTCCATTGAGCAACTCAAAGATACCATTGTGCAGCTTAAGGAAGCCATGGCGGGGCTTGGAGAAAAAGCCAGCAATATCGGCAAGGTGATGGCTGTCATCAATGAAGTTGCCGACCAGACCAACCTGCTGGCCCTCAACGCAGCCATTGAGGCCGCCCGCGCTGGCGAAGCCGGGCGCGGTTTTGCCGTTGTGGCTGACGAAGTGCGCAAACTTGCAGAAAAAACCATGGGCGCCACGCGGGAAGTTGAAGACGCCGTAAAGGCAATTCAGCATGAGGCCCACCGCAATGCCGAAACTGTGGATGCCGCCGCATGTCTCAGCCTTGAAGGCGCCAGTTCCGCCTCTGTGGCTGGCGAGCGCATGCGCGAAATTTTGGAGACCATGTCCGGCACAGCCCATCATTTGCAGGCGGTGGCCGCCACTGCCGGAGTGCAGTCGGAAAATATTGAAGACGCCAATAAAGCCCTGGACGAAATCCGCATAGTGGCGGAGCAGACCTCTGGCAACATGAAGGTGTTCACTGCTGCGCTTCTGACATTTCAGGGCGGCATGGAAGAGCTGGATATGATTGTAAGCGCCCTGGCAAGCGGCGACTATGATCGTGCATCTTCAAGCAAGTTTGTGCAGTGGACGCGCAATATGGATCTTGGCATAAATGATATAGACAGCCAGCATCGCCTGCTTGTTGACTATATTAATGATCTGCACAGCGCCATGATCAATAACAGCAGTGCGCAAGAGATGCTCGGCATCCTTCGCAAGCTCCGCGATTACACCAGTACACACTTCAGGGATGAAGAAAAGCACTTTGTCCACTCCGATTACCCCTCCACCAAGGAACATCTTCAGATTCACAGGGAATTTGAGGCCAAGGTCAATGAAGTGGAGCAGGGCATCAAGCAGGGAACAATAACCCTGAGCATGGATTTGCTTTCGTTCCTTAAAGACTGGCTTGTGCAGCACATCATGGGCATGGATGCGCAGTACGCGCCCTATGTCAAAAAAGCTGGCAGATTTGGCACGGCCCGCAAGGGGCGGGTTGCCTGATTCCACTGTTTCGGCAGTTTGTTAACGGCCCGTTCCGGTTCAGGAAAGCGCACTAGCCTGCGGCTTCCTGAACCGGAACGGGCTTTTATTATGCGATAGACGCAGGCTCTCTCCGCTCATGCCTGTGACGTTCGGATTTTGGAGAATAGCGTGGATCCTTCTTCCACCATTGCAGGACTGACAAAAATCATTCATATGCAGATGGTGGAATGATTGTTTTGCCGTGACGGACCGGCCGTACGTCCTGCTTTGATTCGCACGTTTTTATGGCTGTGCATGCAAGCAACCTTGCCCTTGCACAAAGCGACAATAGTCAAGTCTGGGGGAATGGATGCCCATCCAACGCGCTGCTGCAACAAACCGCGCCATCAAGGCATTGTGCAGTGGGCTTGTCTGGCTTTTTTTGCAGGCCTTGCCCGGCATGGCCTGCGCTTTTGATACAGCTGTAGCGCATATTGGTGATGTGGCCCTCACACCCACCGAGATGGCCTACCTGCGTGAGCATAAAAAAGTTACCATGTGCGTTGACCCTGATTGGGTTCCTTATGAGCAGATAGACGCATCGGGCAAACACGTGGGCATTGCAGCCGATCTTCTGGCGCTGGTCGCGGACAGAACCGGCCTTGAGTTTGAGCTGGTACGCACCGCCGACTGGAATGAAAGCCTGGCTTTTTCCAAAAGCGGGCAGTGCAAGGTGCTGAGTTTTCTCAACCAGACCACTGAGCGCAGTGAATGGCTTATCTTTACCTCGCCCCTGTTCAGTGACCCCAACGTTTTCATAACACGCGAAGAACATCATTATATTTCTGACCCGGCAGCGCTTGAGCACGAATCCATCGTCTTTCCCGAAGGCACGGCAATGGAAGGTTTGATCAGGGAGCGGTATCCCAATCTTGAGATCAAGCTTGTGCGGTCAGAGGATGAAGCCATGAAAATGGTTTCAAGCCGCCGCAGTTCCATGACTATGCGTTCCCTGATGGTGGCCGCCTACACCATACGCAAAAACGGGCTGTTCAATCTGAAAATTGCCGGGCAATTGCCCATGTACATGAATCATCTGCGCATTGGCGTAAACAAGAGTGATGTCACCCTGCGCAATATTCTGGACAAGGGCGTGATGTCCATAACACCGCAGGAACGGGGAAGGGTTGTCAATCAGCACATTTCCATCAATGTGCAGTCAGCCATCAACCCCATGTGGTTTCTTTTTGGCGGCGGGATTGGAGCTGTCATTGCCTTGCTCTGGGGCTACTGGACGTACCGGCTGCGTCGGCTTAATGCTGAGCTGCTGCATATTTCCAATACCGACAAGCTCACAGGCCTTGCCAACCGGCAAAAACTTTCTGGTGATATGGCCGAGGCCATGCTGCGTTCGCACCAGCGGGAACTTCCTCTTTCCGTGCTGTTGCTGGATGTGGACAACTTCAAAAATGTCAACGATACCTTCGGGCATCTTGCTGGTGACGGCGTGTTGCAGGCCCTGAGCGCCCTGGCTGTAGATGTGCTGCGTCAGCAGGATATTGCCGGACGTTGGGGTGGGGAGGAGTTTCTTGTGCTTTTGCCTGAAACCGATGCCGATAAAGCCGGGGAAATTGCAGAAAAGCTCCGCCGACGGATTGAAGGGCTCAGCTTTGCGGACGGGCTGCGCTGCACCGTGAGCATCGGCCTTGCAGAGATGCGCCCTCATGATACTCAGGACAGCCTGATCCACAGGGCGGATACGGCGCTTTACCATGCAAAAAGAATGGGGAAAAACAGCGTCTCTGTGGGCTGATTTTTTGTGCGCTTGAGGTTTTAAAATGCGTAATTATGTGATATCAGTTTATAATATCGGGTCATGAACTTGCTTGGAACAAAGATTTGGAGTAGGTTTATTGCTATAGGTTTTTAATTTCCATATTGCCGTAACAGCCTTTTGCAGTTCACTTTTTGTTTGAATGCTGCATGGCCTCCTTTGCCTCCACTGGCTTTCAGCTGTTCTGTTTTTTGGGGAGTTGACGCATTCTGCCGCTGTGGGGTTCATATGACTGATTCCCAGCCAAGCCTTCGTTCAGAATCTGAACGAAGCAAATCATCCCGGCTGTATTCCCACAAGCAGTTATGGGTCATTGCCGCAATCAACTTGCTTGTTCTGGGCATTATTATTTTTGCCCTTGTAGGCAGCAGGCAGCAGGAACTCGACAAGGCTGCCAACACGCTTGAAAGCGTTTCCCGATCCATTGACGATGTTCTTTCCTGGCGTTTTGAGAAAATCAATCTTGCCCTGCAGGGCGCGGTTGATGAAGCACAACAGCAGGCACTGCGCGGCGATGTTTCATGGGAACGCTTTGAAGAATACGGCAAAAATCTTGATGATCGCCTGCCGGACACTCTGGGCTTTTTGCTGACAAATACACAGGGGCGGGTAGTGTATGCTTCTCCCCGCGCGCTTTCTGGCGAGATGTCCATTACCAACACCGACCACTTTGTTCAGCTGCGCAATAATCCCTCCTCCGGGCTTGTTATTTCCCACCCATTTTACAGCCAGTTGTGGACACGCCCCCTCATCGTGCTTTCCATGCGCTATTTGTTGCCCGATGGTTCGTTTGGCGGCGTTGTGGCCTGCGCGGTCTCTATAGATATGTTTTCGGACATCATGGCTTCAGCCGTCATTGTGGGGCCAAGCGCCGTGGCCGCCCTGTGGGACAAAAAACTCGGCCTTGTCACGCAGTACCCGCGCGGGCGTTTCTGGCTTGACGCAAAGCCATCGCCCCCGTTGCGAAAACTCATTGAACACGATGCCGCCCCAAGCATCTACCAGCACAAGCGTGCAGATTTTGGCGATAAAAAAAGGATCGCGTTTTATCGCAAGCTTCGCCAATGGCCTCTGTATCTTTCTATTGGCCTGTATGAGCACGCCGTACTCGCCAAATGGCGACAGGACATTTTTTCACTGGGCTTTTTATGGATAGTCTGCGTGTTTATCTCATTCTGGAGCGGCATTAGCTACACCCGGCAGCTCAAGGCACTTGAATTGGGCGAAAAGCGCTACAAAGGCCTTTTTGACAATATGCAGGCAGGCATGGCCCTGTGCGAGCCGGTCTTTGCGCCAGACGGGAAAATTTGCGATTTCCGGCTGGTTGAGATCAACCAGGCCTACTGCGATGTATTCAAGGCGGAGCGGGAAGACGTTATCGGCAAAACACTGCTGGAAAGAATCAGCCCCAAAACCAGCGAAACAGCCCGCTGGGTAAATCCGCTCATAGTGACTGCGGAAACCGGCGAGCCGTCTCATTTTGAATTTTACCTTGCTGGCAACAACCTGTGGGCAGATATTGTTGCCTACCGCTCAGAAGCTGGAATCATAGCATTTTTGTGTACTGACATAAGTGAAAGAAAATTTGCTCAGGCGCGGGCAAACCGTATTTCACAAATGTACGCGGCGCTCAGCAGATGCAATCAGGCCATTGTGCGCTGTTCTGGCAGAAACGATCTTTTTGCCGAGGTTTGCCGGGCTGCTGTTGAAGCTGGCGGCATGAAGGGAGCCTGGATCGGCCTTGTTGAAAAGCAGACAGGCAACGTGCAGCCCGTTGCGTCCTTTGGCCTGAGCAATGGCGATCTGCAAAAGCTCGACATATCTGTTTGGGCGTCTGACCCCAAAGGGTCTGGCCCAACTGGCTGTGCAATCCGAAACAACGAATCTGTCTGGTCAGACGACACCACAACTGACCCCAGGCTTGCGCCCTGGTGGCAGCTTGTGCGCAAAACTGGTTTTCTTTCTGTTGGAGCGCTCCCCTTGCGCCAACGGGGAGAAGTTGTTGGAAATTTGACGCTCTACGCCGATGATGCCGGAACCTTTGATGAAGAGGTGCGCGAGCTCCTGGGGGAAATGGCCCTGAACGTCAGTTTTGCGCTGGATAATTTTACCTGGGAAGAAGAGCGCCGCCGCAACGAAGCCCGCATCAATGAGTTGGCCTACTATGATCAACTGACCGGTCTTGCCAACCGCCCCCTGCTTACTGACCGCATCCGGCAGGCAGTTGCGGTAGGCATGCGCACGGACAAGTTCAGCGCGCTGCTGTTTATTGACCTCGACCGGTTCAAGACGATCAACGACACGCTTGGTCACGCGCACGGCGACAATCTGCTCAAGCAGGTTGGGCAGCGCCTGCTTGCCATTGTTCCGGCAGATGACACGGTGGCGCGCTTTGGCGGCGACGAATTTGTTTTGTTATTGCACGGTCTGTCGAGCAACAGCGAGGAGGCTGCGGAGGCCGTGGCGCTTATCTGCCGCAAGATTCTCAATGCCGTACGCGAGCCAATTCTTGTGGAGGGCATTACCTGCAACTGCACAGCCAGCATTGGCGTTGCCCTGTTCGGCAAGCAGAGCATCACTCCCGATGAACTGCTCAAGCAGGCGGACCTTGCCATGTATCAGGCTAAAGACGCCGGAAGAAATACCGTGCGGTTTTTTGATCCGGCCATGCAGCAAACTGTCATGGAGCGCATAGAGCTTGAGCGGGATCTTGAGGAAGCCATTCGCCTTGAGCAGTTTGTGCTGTATTATCAGCCGCTGATTGACCTGGATGACAACGTGCTTGGCGCTGAAGCCCTGATTCGCTGGCAACACCCCAGGCGCGGTATTGTGCCGCCTGCCGCCTTTATTCCTCTTGCAGAAGAAAACGGCATGATTGCCCGCATCGGTGCATGGGTGGTGCGGCAGGCGTGCCGTCAGCTCGGACGCTGGGCTGAGATGCCCGAGTTTTCAAATCTGACAATCGCCATCAACGTAAGCGCACGCCAGTTCCGCGAAAGTGATTTTGTACGGGATGTTACGGCAGCGGTGCGGCAAACGGGCATTGACCCAGGCCTGCTGAAGCTGGAGCTGACCGAAAGCCAGCTGGCTGTGAACATGCAGGAAATCATATCGTCCATGGTCGAACTGAGCAACCTGGGCATCCGGTTTTCGCTGGATGACTTTGGCACCGGCTATTCGTCCATGGCGTATCTCAAGCTGCTCCCGCTGGATCAGCTCAAGATTGACCGTTCGTTCATTCGCGACCTGCTCACTGACCCCAATGATGCCGCCATCGCCAGCATCATCATCGCGCTCTCGCAAAGCCTTGGTTTAACCACCGTGGCAGAGGGCGTGGAAACCCGCGAGCAGAAAAGGGCCCTGCTGAACATGGGCTGCACGTTGTTTCAGGGGTACCTGTTCAGCGTACCTCTGGCGGTGAAGGACTTTGAGCGGTTTTTGGCGCGCAGAAATGCAGCGGCAGCCGCAGAAGGGCAGGGTAATCGGGCCGAGCTGCCAGAGAGCGCTGAAAAGACCAAAAGCACCGAACAGGCAGCGGTGGGCGAGAGCAGCGGAGCCGCCTGAGCAGGGTGAAAACTTTGGGTAGGGCAAAATTCAGGCCTGTTGCACACATTGTCATGCCTGAAAAGAACTTTGTGCTTCAAGAATAACAAGGGTGGGGTAATCCCCGCCCTTGAACGTCATATCCGAAAAATATCCACAAAAATTCAGTTACTCGTTGATGCCGTCCAGTTGCTGCCATTTGCCGAGGTGGCTTTCAATATGCTGGCAGATTGCCGCCTGTTCCTCCTTGCCTTGCCCGGCAATGGTGAGGGGGCTTGCAAAGTTGTAGTGTATGGTCAGGCCGGGGTTGACCGGACCAAGTTCCTTGATTTTTTTGCCCTGTCCCCAGGCGTCGGTCTTGAGCGCCAGCGGCACAATGGGCACTCCGGCCTTTCTGGCCAGCTTGACGCCGATGGAATTGAACTGCTGCGGATTAAACTCGCGCGAGCGGGTGTGCTGCGGAAACACAATGATGGAAATGCCCCTTTTCAGGCGCTCCAGTCCGCCGTTCAGCACGGCAGTGAGGTCTTCACGTGGATTGGTGCGTCCAACCACGATGGGGTCGCGTGAGCACATCACCGGGCCAAAAAACGGCATGGTAGTGAGGCTTTTTTTGACCACAAAGGTCACCTGGCGGCGGGGCCGGATCATGGCCGGAAGCATGAATGTTTCCAGCGTGCTCATGTGGTTGGCCACAAACAGGCAGGGGCCGTCCACGGCTTCAATGGCGTCCATGCCTTCAATCTCTATGGGGCAGCCTATGCGTTCCATAAGGTCTGCCACCCAAGCGCTGGCATATACCCAGGCGGCATCGTCGCACTGCCCCTTGGACGCTCTGGAGCACAGCCAGCGCACCGGGCCGAGAAACAGGCGGCTGTAAAAGCTGAGCGAGGGCATCATACGGCTGAAAAAGCCCGCACTGGCAGGCTGACTGCTGTATGTGTCACCCGTAAGAAACTTGGCTTCAAATGCGCCGTCAACAAAGGGGTTCATGCCTATTCGTCCGTTTTTTTGATTTTATGCAGTTTGCGCCACCACTGGCTGAGGCGTGGTTCTTCACCGTTGTCGCGCGGCTGGTAGAACCTGCGGCCTTCCAGTTCAGTCGGCAGGTATGACTGCTCGATCCACGATTCCGGGTAGTTGTGGGGGTACTTGTATTCTTTGCCGTAGCCCCATTCCTTGTGCAACTGGGTGGAAGGATTGCGCAGATGCAGCGGCACCGGGCGCGTTCCGTTGAGTTTGACCTCGCGGGCGGCGTTGAGATAGGCCGCATAGGATGTGTTGCTCTTTTTGGCAAGGGCCAGATAGGTGACGGTTTCCGCCAGCGGAATAAAGCCTTCCGGCATGCCCACAAATTCCACGGCCTGCTGGCAGGCCACGGCAAGCCCCAGCGCGTCCGGGTCGGCCAGCCCCACATCCTCGGAGGCGGAGAGTATCAGGCGGCGGCATACAAAGCGCGGGTCTTCGCCGCCTTCGAGCAGACAGGCCAGATAGTACAGGGCCGCATCCACATCGCTGCCGCGAATGGATTTGATGAGCGCCGAGGCCAGTTCATAGTGGTTGTCGCCATCCTTGTCGTGCCGGATGAGCACCTCGGGCAGCGCCGCCTTGATATGCTCCAGATCGCGCCGGTCTTCCGGCAGGGCGCCCACGTATTCCACAAGATTCAGCAGGGTGCGGGCATCGCCGTGCGAAACCCCGGCCAGCAGGTCGGCCACATCATCGGTCATTTCAAGCTGCATGTCTTTTGCGCCGCGCCGGGCCAGCTCCATAAGCTCTGGGCGGCCCAGGGGCCGCAGCCGCAGCACGTGCAGGCGCGAAAGCAACTGCCGCGTAACGCTGAACGAGGGGTTTTCCGTGGTTGTGGCCAGCAGGGTCAGGTCGCCCGATTCCACCAGCGGCAAAAAGAAGTCCTGCTGCGCCTTGGAAAACCGGTGCAGTTCGTCCAGCACAAGAATTTCCACGCCCGTCAGCGAGCGCCGCAAATGCTGCAATCCGGCCTCGGGCGCGCTCAAGCGCAAATAGGGCTTGCCGGATGATTTGGCCAGCAGCAGGGCGAGTGTTGATTTGCCGCAGCCGGGCGGGCCGAAAAACAGCAGACTGGGCAAACGCCCGGACTTCATAAGTGAGCGCAGGCGGTCGCCAAGATGGGTCTGACCAAGAAAAAGCGCCAGATCATCGGGCCGCATGCGCTCCGGCAGCGGCTTGCTTACGGTCACTTTCCGCTCCCTTGAGTGGCATCGGCCTTGCCGCTAAGCTGCGACCCCCACCAGTGCAGGCCAAGGCAGAGCGTTGCGGCTGTTTCACAGCGCAATACGCGCGCACCAAGGCTCACGGCGGCAAAGTGGGCGGTTTTCAGGGCTGCCAGTTCACGTTGCGAAAAGCCGCCTTCCGGGCCGATAACATAGACGGTCAGGCCGGGTTGCCCCGCCATTTCCGGGGTGAGCATGTGCACACCGTCCTGAAGTTCCCAGGGCAGAATGCGGTGGTCGGCAGTGTGCGAAAGATGAATGAGCTGATCCACGCCGCCCGAGAGGGCGCGTACTTCGGGCAGCCAGGGGTTGCCGCTCTGCTTTGCTCCGGCAATCATCTGCCCCAGGCAGGCTTCTTCTGCGGCGGCAGAAAGTTTTCCCTGGCTATGGTCGCCCTGCCACAGCCATACGCCGTGCGCGCCAAGCTCCACGGCCTTTTCCATAAAAAAGCCGCGCCGCACGGCCTTGCTGTAGGCCAGCGCCACAATGGCCCGCGAATGTGGAGCAGGGGCGACAGTTTCAGAAACGCGCTGGAGCTGCACGTTCTTTTTGCCCACCTTGCACACCACAAATATGCCCGAGCGGCCCCGGCCATCCAGAAGGCCCACTTCTGTGCCGGGTTCCGCGCGCAGAACCTGCCCCAGATGCCGGGCTTCCTGCCCTTCAAGAAGAGGTGTATCGCCCCAGTGTTCAGGGGCCAGATAAAAAAACGGTACGCTCATGCCACCACGTTTTCCTTGCCGCTGCGCGCCTTGCGCACAGCCTTGAACCCGTCCTGCAATGAAACAAGACGTCTGTAATTTTTACGAATTTCCTGACCTGCCGGGGTCAGGGTATCTTCCGGCGGTTCTATGTATTTGCGTTGCAGATAACTGTCGCGCAGGATTCTTTCCACACAGTCGATCACGGCGTCAACCAGCCCTGGGAAAAAGCTGACGATTTCAAACTTCAGCTCGTTGAGCAGGTTCAGGGCCTCGCGGAACATCTGCTGGTAGGTGATGCGCGCGCCCTTGAAGGTGCGCAGGCACAGGTCTTCCAGTATGCGCACACGCCTGGCCTGCTGGATGTAGCTGAACCGGGTGCAGACTTCCTGATACAGTTCGCGCAGATTTTCAAAGGCCTCGTCATTGTCTGGCGAAAAGAGGTAGTTGGTCAATACCTTGCTTACATTGGAAAAAAATTCATCACTGTAGCTGATCATGCGCCGCTGATGCTTGGTCAGCCAGCTGTAGAGGAATTTGAGCCGCTTTTCGTGCGTCCCCGTGTTTTCCACCACCTCGGTGCGCTTGTAGATGATGCGCCCCGTGTATTCGCCGCGCACGATGTCGTTGAGGCGCAGGAACATGTTGGAGGTGTCCTTGATGATATTAAGCCCGGTGAGCGCTTCGCCCGTGATGGGGTGCAGCACCTCTTGCGCCACCACGGAGAGGGCGCGGTCCTGCCGCACGTTGCTGGCGTCAAAGGTGTGCTGGCGGTATTTGATGCGCAGAATGACGACCCGGCGCGGCTTGTCCAGAAAAAATCCATCGCGGTCAATGGCGCTCAGCGCTTCGTCCTGGTCGGCGTCCACAGCCACAAGGGCCACTTTTTCCAGCAGAGGGTAGCGCGTGTTTTCGCCATTGGCCATGTAGGTGGTTATGGTTCTGTCCGTCTGCCCCAGCACGCGCAGCAAAAAACGCTCGCCCATCTTGTGCAGCTTGCGGGCAAAAAGCGCGCTCGAGGTGCGTCGCTCTGAAACAATGGGAAAGCCGTAAAGCTCCATGAGGTACTGGTACACAAACATGCGGTTGCGTTCGTAAATATCGCTGTCGCCATATACGAACTTGCCGATGCGGATGCCAAAGCGCTTCAGTTCGCTGTCGATATCCGAAGGAAAGGAGGCGAATATTCCGGCCAGATGAAACTGCTTGTCAGCGCCCCAGGCCAGCACGTGCGCCCTGTCCATGCTGAGCAGGTAGGGCATGAGGGCAGGATAGGTTTCAAGCACAACCGTGTCTGACGAGCGGAACTGCTGGCGAAAAATATCCTGATGCACGCGCGGCAGCCGCGAGGCCAGGGTTTGCAGGTTCTGCACCATGACCTGATTTTCCAGCGGGCAGCATGCGCCGTCACCTTCGGTAATTACGGGGTGCAGGCGGTCGAACTGAAAAATTTCTGAAAAATAGTCGAGCTGGCGGGCAAAGGCCACCATGGCAAAGCCCGGCAGCTCTTTGTATTCAAACATGTCGTTGTCAAACGAGGGCAAAAGCTCGCGCGCTTCCACAAGAGGGTAGTTCTTGTTTTCCTGATATGGTTTGACCAGACACAGGCGGATATGCACGGCATCGAGCATTTTCTTGAGCTGTGTCAGGTCGCTTACGGCAAGCGAAGAGGACAACTGGGTAGCGTCCTGCCAGGGCAGACCGTCCTTGCTGAATACCTCTTGCCATTTAATCATCCGCACATCCCTTATAGAAATTTGTTATTTACTACCTGCTTTTTAGAATATTTTCCAGTAGGAATGATGCAGGTTCCCCGAAAAACGGCATCAACCGGGGCTGCCAAGCCCGATGTTAGGGGGTGCAGCGCTGCCAGCCTCGGCCCGCAGCATCGGATCAACGAGCAGGAACAGCGCAAAAGAAGTTGCGGCGGAGCATGCCCTTTGCTACAAGAAATGCGTTACCCGAGAGCCGTCACGCCTGTGGGCGGCATCACCATCAACCCCATGTGCCCATGACCGCCAACTCTGTTGAAAAGCATATTCTGAGCATCGTTTGCAGCGTTTTTGACGCTTATTCCGTAGTCCTTTTTCTGCCTGACGAAGAAGGCGAAGCGCACCACCTTGCGGCTGCCTTCAGCCTGGGTGAAAGGATTGCGTCCAACGCATCGGTGCTGCCCGGCAAGGGCCTTGTCGGCTGGATTGTTCGTAACCGGCAACCTCTGCTTGTGCCAAATTTTGACCAGCGCCAGAGCAACCTTGGCTACTACACCGGCGGCGAAGAGGCCAACATCAAGGCCTTTATGGGCTGCCCCGTGCCCACCGGCGGCGCGCTCTGCGTTGACAGCAAGCGACAGTACTCTTTTTCAGACAAAGACCACAAAATCCTGCAAATGTTCGCAGAGCTTATCTCGCGCCAGCAGGGTTCCACCGGACGGCAGGAGCTTGCAGGGGATATTCCCCGTTATTTTGCGGAATTGTCCGTTATTCAGGATCTGCGCTTTCGCTACAAGCGCTGGCCCCAGTTTTTGCAAAACTATCTGCGCATAATGGTTGAAGCCACGGGCTTTGACTACTGCGCCTTTGCCTCGGTGGACGAACCGGGCGAAACATATTGCGTTGAGAGCGAATCAGCCCGCCTGCTGCTGACCGGCGAAGAACCGCTTATCCTGCCCATGGGCAGCGGCATAACAGGCTGGGTTTTCCGCAACGATCAGCCGGTGATCGCTGAAGGCGTCGAGGGCGCGCCCGCCACGGTGCTGTTTGGCAAACTGCCGGATATGCCCGATTTTCAGGCTGCCATATGCATGCCGGTTATGGTCAACAAAAGCACACGCGGCGTACTTTGCCTTGCGCACACCAATCCTCGCCAGATAGATGAATCCCTGCGCAGTTTTGTGCGTCAGTCTGTGGATCATCTGGCTCTGTTCCTGGAAAATCTGTATCTCAAAATGCGGCTCAGAACCATGTTGCCCCGAGCGCGGGTGCATAACGACGGCCCCCAGGCCTATGACCCCGACACCGCGCCCATTCCGCCAACAAAAGAATACTAAACATGATTCTACGGCGTTTCTTCAGATTCTTGTCCAAAGACATTGCCATGGACCTTGGCACTGCCAACACCCTGCTTTACACCAGGGCGGATGGCATTGTGATCAATGAACCATCGGTGGTGGCCATAGACACGCACAAGAATTCTGTTCTCGCCGTAGGCGCTTCGGCCAAGGAATATCTGGGCCGCACACCCCAGCGCATCAAGGCCGTGCGCCCCATGAAGGACGGCGTCATCGCCGACTTCGACATTACCCGCGAAATGATCTCCTATTTTGTGCGCAAGGCCATTACCGGGCTGCGACTGGTCAAGCCCTCCATGGTCATCTGCATTCCAACGGGCATCACCCAGGTGGAAAAACGCGCGGTCATCGACTCGGCCATTCTGGCAGGTGCTGCCGATGTGGCCATGGTCGAGGAGCCAATGGCGGCGGCAATCGGGGCAGACCTGCCCATTCATGAGCCTCTGGGCAATCTGGTGCTCGACATTGGCGGCGGCACAAGCGAGGTGGCCGTTATCACCATGGCGGGCATTGCCAATGCGCAGTCTGTGCGCGTGGCGGGCGATGCCATGAATATGGCCGTGCAACGCTACATGCGCGATGTTTTTCGCATGGAAGTTGGGGACAATACAGCGGAAAACGTGAAGAAAATTCTTGGTTCCGCCATGCCCATGCCCAATGCGCCGGTGCTTGAAGTTTCGGGCAAGGATCTGGTGCGCGGCGCGCCCCGCGTGGTCAAGGTTACGGAAGGCCATGTGCGCGAAGCCCTGCGCGAACCTGTGCTGGCGATCCTTGGCGCAGTGATGCGTGCGCTGGAAAAAACGCCGCCTGAACTGGCAGCGGATATTTACCGCAACGGCATGCTCATGGCGGGCGGCGGTTCGCTGCTCAAGGGGCTGGATCAGTTTATAGCCAGAGAAACGCGCCTCAAGGTTTTTGTGGACAAAGACCCACTGACCACCGTGTTGCGCGGCACGGCCCGCGCCATGCTTGACCGCCAGCTTTATCACTCGGTCTTCATTAACTAGCTGCGCCCCGCGCCTCTTGCCGGGAGGTTGCGACAATCCATTTTTCAAAACAATACCTGCTGCGGGGCGACCAGCCCTGCGGCATCTGTGCGTGGCATACACAGCCATGCGCACAAAGGGATAGCCATGTTTGCATCACAGGATATTTTGCAGGGATGTCTGGAAATTGTGCGCCAGAGCGGCGACATCGTGCGCGAGCACTGGGCAAAGCCCAGCAACGTGCGCCACAAGGGCCGCATTGATCTGGTCACGCAGACGGACCTGGCGGTGGAAGCCTTTTTGAAGGAAAAACTGGCAAACCTTGTGCCCGGCGCCGCCTTTATGGCGGAAGAAAGCAGCGAGAGCGAGAAGGAACCGGACGGCCTGTGCTGGATCATTGACCCGGTGGACGGCACCACCAATTTTGTGCACCGCATCCCGCAGGTTGCTACCTCGGTAGCGCTGTGGAACAAGGATCATGTGGAGCTTGGCGTGGTCAGCATTCCCATGATGAACGAATGCTTCAGCGCGCAGCGCGGGCAGGGCGCGTACCTCAACGGCGCGCCCATAAGCGTGAGCAAGGCGGAAACCCTTGGAGATGCGCTGGTGGCCACCGGCTTTCCTTATGACTTTACCGGGCGGATCGACAGAATACTGGAACGCCTTTCCCTTGTGCTGCCCAAAAGCCAGGGCTTGCGCCGCATAGGCGCGGCGGCGGTAGATATGGCCTATGTGGCCTGCGGCAGGCTGGATATGTTTTATGAAGAAGGCCTGAAGCCCTGGGATTTTGCCGCTGGCCTGCTGCTGGTGGAAGAAGCCGGGGGCAGGGTGACCAATTTGCGCGGCGAGGCCCTGCATTTTGGTGATGTGCTCATGGCATCCAACGGGCTGGTGCATCAGGAGTCTGTTGATCTGCTTGGCCCCACGGCCGTATAAGAACACAGCGTTGCACGGCTTGCGTAGAGCGTTGCCTGAGCAGAGCGTTCACGAAGGGTACGCAGGCCCATCGGGGTTGCGCTCCTGCTGGGCAGTTTTTTGCAACTGGCAGGCTTGCGCGCGGGTAAATTGAGGGAGTGTGAGCAGCTCAGCGCGGGCGCACAAGGCCAGCCTGCACCGCCTGCCGCAAAAAGGGCGAAAGCAGTTCGCCAAAATGTACGCCTAGGCCTCGCAGTTCGTCATAATCGACCAGCATGTGCTGATCCGGGTCACGCACGGCGGTGGCAGCCAGCGAGGTGGGCATGCGGCCTTCATACAGCGCCACAAAGGCGTTGAAATTGTCCGGCCCCGGCGGGGAAACGCCGAGCGGCAGTATGCGCCCTTCGTGGTTCCAGTCGTTTTTAAACAGTTCCTGCGCCTTACGCTCGCTTGATTGCCCGGCGGGCAGTCGCCCGAAGGACGAAAATCCCCAGCCAAGGCCAGGGCGGTGCGTCAGCAGGGCGCGCCCAAGCCGGTCGCGCACAAGCAGGCCCACTGCCCGGTGGCGCAGGTTCTGCCGCAGTATGTCCTCGCCGCGCATGATGCACAGCGGTATGTTGTTGTGGTCCACAACCTCCTGCAAGTCAGGAGTGTTGCCTAATGAAGGATAAAGGCTGATTTTCATGAATGCTTCCACAGTGCGGGACGAACGCCTTCAGATGCTTGGGCCGCAGCATGCCGCCGCCATGTACGAGATTGAGCGCCAGTGCTTTCCCCTGCCCTGGTCAGAAGAGCAGTGCGCTGCCGCCTTTGGGCAAAAGGCTTTTTCGGCACTGGGAATGTTTCGGCATGAGGCGCTGATTGGCTATATATCAGTGTATCACACGCTGGATGAACTGGAAATACTCAATCTTGCAGTTTTGCCGGATCAACGTCGCAGAGGCTACGGGCGGCGTATATTGGGCGTGGTCTTGCGCCTTGCGCGTAAAATGGCTATACACAAAATCTTGCTTGAAGTCAGAGTGGGCAACAGGCCCGCTATTTGTCTGTATGAGAGTTGCGGCTTCAAGCGAGAGGGCGTGCGCAAAAAGTATTATACCGATACTGGCGAAGACGCGCTCATTTATCTTTGTTCCATATGATCCTTGAGGACGACATGCAAAAAATATTTGCCGCCAACTGGAAGATGTATAAAACCCGCGCTCAGGCAGCCCAAAGCGCAAGCGATCTGGCCAAAGGCCTCGGGAATATGCCTGCGGGGCAGGATGTGGTTGTTTTTGCACCCTTTACGTCCATAAACTGCGTGGCGGACGCCTTTAAGGGCATTGCGGCGCTTTCGGCGGGCGCGCAGAATTGCTATCCTGCTGAGGAAGGGGCCTTTACGGGCGAAACTTCGCCCGCCATGCTGCTTGACGCTGGCGCAAGATGGGTGCTGACCGGGCATTCCGAACGGCGGCACATCATGGGCGAAGACGATGCCCTCGTGGCCCGCAAAACAATTTTTGCCCTTGAGCACGGCCTCAAGGTGCTGTTCTGCATTGGCGAAACCCTTGACGAGCGCGAAGCTGGCAAGCTGAGCGCCGTGCTCGAGCGCCAGCTTGCCGCTGTTTTCTCGGCCATGCCCGAGAGCCTGCGCGGCGCTGCCCTTGTGGGCAAGCTCGCCATTGGCTACGAGCCTGTGTGGGCCATTGGCACGGGCAAGGTTGCCGGGCCGGAAGAAGTGCTTGATGCCCACGCCGTCACGCGGGCCTTGCTGAAAAAACTTGTGGGTGAAACCGCAGACAAGCTGCCCATTCTTTATGGTGGCAGCGTTAAGCCAAACAATGCCGCAGGGCTTATGGCCCTTGACAATGTGGATGGCCTTCTGGTAGGTGGAGCGTCTTTAGAAGCGCAAAGCTTCTTACAAATTATCGGGGCCTAACCCCACTTCGGGCGCGCCATCGGGCAGTGGCCGGACGGCGAGGAGGAATTCGTGCAGACTCTCATTCTTACGCTGCATATCATTGTGTGCGTGTTGCTGGTTATTCTTGTGCTGCTTCAGGCGGGCAAGGAAGGCATGGGCGTGATTTTTGGCGGTGGCAACAGCTCTGTGTTCGGCAGCGGCGGCGCAGGCGGCATTCTTGCCAAACTGACAGCCCTGATGGCCGTGATTTTTGTTATCACGTCGCTCAGCTACACCCTCGTGACCAGCTCGCGTCCTTCAAGTCAGTCTACGATTCTTGACGTGAAGATTGAAGAGCCTGCTGCTCCCAGGCCCGCCGCCCCGGCTGTTAAGCCCAGTGCGGAAGCGACCCCGGCTCCTGTGGTTCCCGCTGCTCCTGCCGAGCAGAAGGCCCCGGCGCCTGCGGCTCAATAAGCGCAGCACCTGTTTTACTGTTAAAGCCGCGGCCTGTGCTGCGGCTTTTTTTATTCGCATAACTCATGAGTGGAGCCCTTATGTCTGACGCTGATGCCTTTGGGGCAAATCCGTTCCGCGCGCTCAATGCAAAAAAATTTCCCGAAAAGCAAAAAAATGGTAGCAATGAGCGCAAACCTGCGCACCATGGGCAGGGTAAGGGCAAGCGCGTGATAGCGTCTGCTGGCACTGCGCAGGCTGTTGAAGTTTCGGATGAAGACTGCGACTTGTTTTTGAACGCCGTGAGCAGTGTGACCCCTGCCAAAAACAGCCGCAAAGCTGCAAATCCGGGGTTTTCACTGGAAGAACGAGGCGCCATGACCAGTATGGCAGATGCCCTGGCCGAAGAACGCGGCAAGGGCAAAAAAAATGCGACTAAGGCCGCAACGCAGGATGTTGGCAAATCCAAGGGCGTGGCTCCGGGAGCGGCCCAAATATCGAGCGGTCATGCGTCGCCTACACAGGCGTCATCTGGCAAGGTGCCATCTGGCAGAGTCGCAGCCACACCCGTTCAAGAGGATGAGGATGACGAGGCCTCGGCCTTTCTTGCCGCCATGGGCACAGTAAGCCCCCTTACTGGCGGTGGGCGGGATGTTGTTCCGGCTCCTGCCCCGGTAACTCCACCGCCGCATGGCGAGCTGAGCCTTCAGGATTTCATGGACGGCAAGCTGGAATTTGCCCTGACGTTCTCTGACGAATACCTTGAAGGGCATGTGGTCGGCCTTGACCAGATGATTCTGAACAAGCTCCGCGCTGGTGGCCTGAGCCCTGAGGCCCACCTTGACCTGCACGGCCTCAATGCGATGCAGGCATTTGAAGCCCTGCGCGGCTTTTTTAAGGGAAGCTGGTACAAGGGCCTGCGCACAGTGCTGGTGGTGCCGGGCCGTGGCCGCAATTCGCCTGACGGCATGGGCGTCCTGCGCGAAAAGCTGCAAAGCTGGCTGACGCAGGATCCCTTCAAGCGGGTAGTGCTGGCCTTCTGCACAGCCCAACCCCACGACGGCGGGCCGGGCAGCGTCTATGTGCTGCTGCGCAAATACCGCAAAAAAGGCCGCATTTACTGGGAAAGGATGCCTGCGGATTCTGACCTGTACTAGAGCTGCTTGCTTTTGAAAATGTACACTTGCAAGTGTTTGACAAGTAAACTCGGCAAGGGCTGCGCTTATGGCCTCACTTGCAGCAAGTACCTGAGAGGTTATACCTCCCCCCTCAAAAAGTTTTGTGCTGTACGTATTCGTTTCTGATATGACTTATCAGTGTGCTGAAATCATTGATTAGTGTGTAGTACAGTGCCACACAGTGCTGGAGATTTTTCAAAGCTGCAAATACTTGGGCAAGATTGTTGCGCAAACTGTATTGCACAGAGTTCTGCTAAATATCTCCAATATTTTTCCATTACTATTGACTTTAACAACTTTATAATACCAGACATTGATTACGCTGGGTAGGCAGAAAGAAAAAGCAAGTGATATCGTTCGCTCAATTTATTACAACTTTGAAGATTTGCATCTTGTGCTCTCCATATTCATGTCAGAATCAGAAGCTATATAAAATTTTTGAGTAATTATTTAAGCCGTTACTACATAGACGAATTCTTATTCAATAGACGCAAAATCAGTTTTTGGACAACTTCCAGATACGGGTGTTTTTCTCCTGCGTCCCTCATCAATAGATTCACCTCGCGAATATTCTCCTACCCAGCTGCATAAGGTTATAGTGTCTTTAATACCCAGCCCTTCATAATGCTCTTTAACTATTGCCTCCTTCAGCATAGCGTTTTGCTGCCATCTATTTGAATCCTTAACGGTAGAACAAGCGTCACTCAAAAGCGATGCTATGTGGGGCTACACCAAGGACGGGGCAAGCCTGCGAATGGGGTTTACGCCAACGCCAGGACAAGGCAGGCATGTATTTGTTGAAATTGAAGTTGCAATGTGGATAGTATTTTGTATATATTAAAATATTAAATTTTTTATTATTCTTTTTTTGATAACGACTTCAAGGGGGCCATTATGTCGAACTTGCCTGATTGCTGCGTGGCTCATGTCTATTGCCCCGAGAATGGCGCACCTGTCCGCATACAGCCTCTTTCTGAACATTTGCGGAATGTTGCTGCCCTGACATCATCAGCGGCAGCCAAGGTCGGGTTGCCCCTGACAGGTCATCTGGTTGGCTTGCTGCATGATTTTGGCAAGTATTCAAAAGAATTTCAGAATTATATCCTTTCCGCTGCTGGCTGCATTACTCCTGGTGAGCCGGGCTACACCGATCCCATAACTTGCAAAGGGAAGATTAATCATGCTTTTGCTGGAGGGCAGCTCCTCTGGAAGGGTCTGCAAGGCAATGATACGAAAAAGGCGATCGCCCGGATGATTGCATTGTGTATTCTGTCCCACCATTCAGGGTTAAAAGATTGCATAACCCCAGACGGCAAGGACGCATTTACACAGAATTACATGGCCCGTCCTGAGGAAAAAACACATCGTGAGCAGTGCGTTGAGCGGTGCGATCAAGCATTCCTTGAAGAGATAGAAAATGAAATCTCGAATGCGCTTTTATCGGAAGTGCGAGCAGTTCTGATGAAGTTGCGTGATCGAGTCATGAGCAAGCAGCCAGCAAGTGCGGATATCAATGACCAACGAGACTGCGCAAACAGCCGCGATTTTCAGCTTGGATTACTGGCGCGTTTTTTATTCAGTTGCCTGATTGATGCGGATCGTACTGACAGTGCAGATTTTGAAGACCGGAAAGGGGCGAAAATTCGGCGCAGCGTGGTCAGGCGTCCTTGGAATGTCCTGGTGCCGCGTTTTGAAGCAGCCTTGGCCCAAAAGACCCCGCAACATGCCATCGACCACATCCGGGGCGATATTTCTGCCCATTGCGCGCAGCGTGCCCAGGATGCGCCGGGTATGTTTACTCTCACTGTGCCCACTGGCGGGGGCAAAACGCTGGCCAGCCTTCGTTTTGCCCTGCTGCACGCGCAAAAGCACCAGATGGACAGAATTATCTATGTTATTCCTTATACATCCATTATTGATCAAAATGCCGCTGTAGCCCGGAAAATTCTTGAGCAGGGTGAAGCCCCTGGATCCATAGTGCTTGAGCACCATTCCAATTTTTTCCCTGATGAAGATTCTGACGCTGAAGAAGTCGTCAGTCGATGGGAAAAATTGTCCGAAAATTGGGATGCTCCCGTGGTCTTTACCACAATGGTGCAGTTTCTTGAGAGCCTGTTTGGCGCAGGCACTAGCTCCGCCCGCCGCATGCATAATCTTGCGCGTAGTGTGATAGTGTTTGATGAAGTGCAGACTGTCCCTGTGCGCTGCTTACGCATGTTTTGCAACGCTGTGGATTTTTTGACCGGGCAATGCGGCTCTACTGCAGTGCTTTGCACTGCCACGCAGCCGAGGCTGGGCAATCTGCCGCGACCTTTGAGCGGCAGCTTTGATATAAAGCCCGACATGGAAATTGTGCCAGATGTGCCTGCCCTGTTTACATGCCTCAAGCGCACAGTTTTTTTTGACCACTGCCACACCGGCATGAGTGCAGAAAATGTGGCCGCACTAGCGCAAGAAGAGCAACAAACCCACGGTTCATGCTTGGTGGTTTGCAATACCAAGCGAACGGCAGAAAATATTTATGCGCTTTGCGCCGAACATGAAGGCGTAAACCGCTACTATCTTAGCACCAATCTTTGCCCGGCACACCGCATGGAAAAGCTTGAGGCCATGCGCGCCGATTTGAAAAAAGGCCGCCCTGTACTTTGTGTTAGCACTCAACTCATTGAATGTGGCGTGGATATCAGTTTTCGATCTGTTATTCGCATGGCTGCAGGTCTGGATTCAATCCTCCAGGCGGCAGGGCGCTGCAATCGGCATGGGGAAAAAGAACCGGGCAGGGTGCATATTGTGCTGGTAGAAGCGGATGCAGAAAATCTGGCCTGGCTGAAAGACATTAAAGATGGTCGGGATATCTTTCTTGATACAGTGCGCATAAAGTATGAACAAGAACTTTTGGAGTCTGGCTACGATTTCACCATGCCACAGTTGGTTGCAACATATTTTGACCACTATTTTTATCGTAAGGGTGCCGCGCTTTCTTACGCGGCAGGCGATTGCAATTCTTTGCTTGATATGCTGGGCAGTAATCAGTTTGCTGTCATCAACAATCCATTCCCCACATTGGGGCAATCGTTCAGCACCGCAGCAAAAATTTTCAAGTCCATCGACTCAACATCAAAAAGTATTTTGGTGCCTTATAAAGATGGAGGAGGCATTATTGCCGCACTTTGTTCAACAGATTTGCTGTATAAAAAATATGAGCTTTTGCGTAAGGCTCAGCGATTTTCAGTGAATATTTTTCCACATACAGAACGTGAACTTATACAGAAAAATGCCTTGTATCCCATTCAGGATAGTGGCATGTTTGCTTTGAGGCCTAATTTTTACTGCAATGATCAGGGCGTTAGCGCGCAATCAGGGCAAAAACTGAGTTTTTGTAATTACTGATAGGAGGATTGAGTGAATAACGATATATCCTTTACTGTTTATGGGCGTTATGCCCTCTTTTCTGATCCCGTAACTCGAGTCGGCGGCGAAAAATGTTCTTACCACATTCCCACATATGAGGCTCTCAAGGGAATAGTCAAATCTATCTATTGGAAGCCAACGCTGACTTGGGTGATTGAAAAGGTGCGCATTCTGCACCCATTTCGCACACAGACCAAGGGCGTAAAACCAATCAGGCCCACCACAGGCGGCAATGATCTTTCCATCTATACCTATCTGGCTGATGTTGCCTATCAGGTAAAGGCCCATTTTGTATGGAATGAGTATAGGCCGGAACTGAAACAAGACCGGATTGAAGGCAAACACTACGAAATAGCCAAGCGTATGCTGGCGCGCGGTGGCCGACAGGATATCTTTTTGGGTACGCGCGACTGCCAGGGGTATGTAGAGCCTTGCAGATTTGGCGAAGGCCCCGGTGCGTATGATGACCTGGAAGAGCTGGCCTTTGGCCTCATGTTTCACGGGTTTGATTATCCTGATGAAACCGGAAACTCCAGTTTTGGCGCAAGGTTCTGGAAGCCGGTTATGCGCAAGGGCATTATCGAATTCCCCTCGCCGGATGACGCCTCGCTGCTGCGTAAAGAAATTCGCCCCATGAAGTCCAAGGTATTCCATCCCGGCAAAAATTATGCGGGTTGCGATGAAGAGGCGCTATGCCTCCTTTTGCAGGAGCCTGAAACTGTGGCATATCCCGATGCCCGAAATCTGTTTTCTGATGGCGGCCCACAAGGGGGTGCGCTGTGAGCTGGATGCAAAAACTCTTTGAAACGTACGAAGCCTGCTCTAAAAACCCGGCCTTTGTAGATCCGCCGCAGGCGGAAGACGGCGGCAAGGAGGCCCCGGCGCTTATGCCGGTGAGCCATACCAGCCAGCAGGCGCATATTCATGTCGTCATTGACGGGGCTGGTAATTTTGTGAGGGCAGAGCTGCTGCCCTTGAAGATGCAGTTCATTATCCCGGCAACAGAAGATTCCGCAGGTCGTACCAGCGGTGATTCCCCACATCCTCTGGATGATAAAATCCATTATTGCGCCAAAGATTACTCTGGCGGCAAAAAGAATCTTTATAGCTTGTATGCTGCACAATTGCAGGCATGGTGCGATTCTCCCCACAGTCATCCAAAGGCCAGGGCTGTATATGCCTACGTTTCGCAGGGGCATCTGGTGAATGACCTGTTGAAATGTGGAATTTTGCGCGGCGAATCAGCCAACTCCTTGCAAACGGAACCAACCGAAGCAGACAAAGAGAGCGGCGCAGACAGCATCTTTAACAGATTGCAGCCCAAAAAAATTGGCAACGCCACGGTGCGCGACCAGGGGGACGCCCTGGTGGTATGGAGCGTGGTAAACCTGCCTGATGACATGGAACCGCGTACATGGAAGGACACCAGCCTGCAACAGGCTTGGATGGCTTACGACGCATCCATGATGGAGCAAAAAGGCCTTTGCATGGTGCAAGGGGTGGAATGCGTTGTTGCCACAAAGCATCCGCGCAATATCCGCCGCCCCGGTGATGGTGCAAAACTTATTTCCTCCAATGATTCCGCAAATTTTACCTACCGGGGGCGCTTTCTGGAGCCGGAGCAGGCCTGCACAGTCGGCTATGAGGTAAGTCACAAAGCGCATAATGCGTTGCGCTGGCTCATTGCGCGGCAAGGCTACCGCAACGGGGATCAGGCTGTTGTGGCCTGGGCTGTGCGCGGCGCGCCCGTGCCTAATCCTTGTGAAGATTTGTTTGATCTGAGTGCCGACGACTTCTTGCTTGATGACACGCCTGAGGTGCAGGCAGAGAAGGACGCCGCCCGGCCTCTTTTTGTTCCTCCCGTAAATATGGGGCTGCCCTTTGCAAAAAGGCTGAACAAAGCCCTCGTGGGATACAAGGCTGATCTCAAGGAAACTGACGGCATCACCATCATGGCGATGGATGCGGCCAGCCCTGGTCGGCTTTCTGTCATATTTTACCGTGAGCAGATGCTTAAGGACTACCTGCACAATCTGGAACGATGGCAGGAAGAATGCGCATGGGTTTTGCCCGTTCGCATTGCCGAAACGCGCGAGGGCCAGAGCAAACCCAAAACGCGCACTGTTTACACGCCCCTTGCTCCTACGCCAGAAACGATTGCCCGCGTTGCTTACGGCAGGCGTATTGACGACAAGTTGCTCAAGGCAACTGTAGAGCGGTTGTTGCCATGCATTGTTGATAGGGCAACCTTGCCGCGCGATATTGTTGAGAGTTGCGTGCGCCGTGCCTGCAACCGCGCGGCGCATGAGGCATGGGAGTGGGCTGAAGTGCTGGGCGTTGCCTGCGCCATGTACAGGGGCTATTTCGCCAGACACATAAAAGAAGGGGAATACAGCATGGCACTTGATGAAACGCGTAACTCCCGTGACTACCTCTTTGGGCGGCTTCTTGCGGTTGCGGAATATATTGAACGTTCCGCTTTGAATTGCGCGGGAGAAAAACGCCCCACCAATGCCGAGCGGTTGATGCAGCGCTTTGCCGACCATCCTTTTGCCACATGGAAACAACTTGAGCTTCAGTTGCAGCCGTATATGCAGCGGCTGAAGAGCAGTTCCCATGCCGGGCTGCTTAAACGGCCCAAAGAAGCCTGGAAAGAAATTTACGATAAATTTGACCCCGAAGAATTCACTTCTTCAAACAAGCTCAGTGGCGAATTTCTGCTGGGCTACCATTGTCAGATGTCAGCCTTGTACGCCACGGCTGATAAAGAAAGCACCACTGAAGCCAATGACCAGCAAGGAGCGTAACATGAGTCTGCAACACAAGATCGACTTCGCCGTTATTCTCACCGTAGATCACGCCAACCCTAACGGCGATCCGCTCAACGGCAACCGTCCCCGTACCGATTATGATGGCTATGGGGAAATCAGCGATGTTTGCCTTAAGCGCAAGATCCGTGATCGGCTCATGGAGCAGAAGGGGACGCAAGTTTTTGTGCAGTCAGACGACCGCAAGCTGGACAACATGGCCTCACTTAAGGAAAGAGCTGAATCTGCGGAGCACGGCCTTGGCAAGGATGCTTTTAATCCCAAAAAATGCAGCAAGGAAGAAACCGCCCGAAAGGCTTGCGCCAAGTGGTTTGACGTGCGTGCTTTTGGGCAGCTTTTTGCTTTTGGCAAAGATGGTGATGCGGCGGGGGTTTCCATTGCTGTGCGCGGCCCGGTGAGCATTCACTCGGCCTTCAGCGTGGAGCCTGTCAGCGTTGCAAGTATTCAGATCACCAAAAGCGTCAGCGGCGAGGGCGATGGCAGTAAGCGCGGTTCGGACACCATGGGCATGAAGCACCGTGTGGATAAAGGCGTGTATGTTTTTTACGGCAGCATGAATCCGCAGCTTGCCGAACGCACCGGCTTTAGCGATGAAGACGCTGCCGTGCTCAAGGCCATCCTGCCCAGGCTGTTTGAAAATGACGCTTCGTCTGCCCGTCCGGAGGGCAGCATGGCCGTCAATCAGGTATTCTGGTGGCAACACAACTGCGCTTCCGGGCAGTATTCATCCGCAAAAGTGCATAAAAGCCTCACGGTTAACCCCGATGGCAGCTATACGCTCAACGGCGAGGCAACTCCGGGGTTGAAAATAGAAGTGTTGCATGGATTCTAATAAGTCTTCACTCGAACTTATGTGTTGCAAAAAAAATTATCCTCCGTTAAAACATCTTCACAGGGGGAATTTTCCTCTGTGTTAGGATGAAATTACAGAGGGGAGCAATATGCGTGTCTTATTAGTTGAAGGTGGCTGTTCTCCGGGAGCGTGGCAGTCACCGTTTAAGGAAGAGAGCCTTCCGTACGATCGACAAAAACCTTATCGGAAGGCTCTCCAAGCTCCCGTTTTTTCTAAGTGTGTTCGCCGAATCTGTCAATGTATGGGCAAAGGCACTTAGTAGTCTCTTTCACTCCCCTGCGGGAGTGTTTGATAGTAAGCGTTCTTTGTTATGTGCCTCGCGGGCTTTATCGCCCAGCGTTGGTAGTCGCTCTGTATGCTAGAGCGTGGATTGAAGCGAGTGTAGAGTAATTAGTTGTGGCAGACAGGCCCCCTCCCATCGGGAGGGGGCACTCATCCTTTATCAAGGAAGCCACCATGCATCACCATCCCCCAGCCGATTCCATTCCCATATCGGCTTTGCAGCATTATCTGTTCTGCCCCCGGCAGTGTGCGCTCATCCATCTGGAACAGCTCTGGACGGAAAACGTGTACACTGCCGAGGGCCGTCAGCTGCACGAAAAAGCCCACAGCAACGCATCTGAAAGTCGCGGCGACTGCAAAACTGTTTCAGGGCTGCTGCTCTGCTCGCGCGCTCTTGGCCTGACAGGGCAGGCAGACGTTGTGGAGTTTCATCGGCACGGCAATGTCTGGCAGCCGTACCCTGTTGAATACAAGCGGGGCCGCCCCAAAAGCATGGCGGCAGACCGTATCCAGCTCTGCGCTCAAGCCCTCTGTCTCGAAGAAATGTTGCGAGTTTCCATTCCTGAAGGGGCGCTGTTTTACGGCAAAACCCGGCGGCGGCAAGTAGTCGCTCTTGACGATGCCCTGCGGGATGAAACCCGCGCCACTATTCTTGCCGTGCAGGATTTGTTGAATAAAGGGCTTACCCCTGCGCCTCCGCCTTTGGAAATATCCAACAACATCTGCCCGGCGTGCTCGCTGAGCGACGCCTGCCTGCCCCTTGCTCCGCAGACCTCGGCAGCGAGCTATCTGCAATCCGTGCTGGAGAGCATATGAAACCGCTGCTCAATACACTGTTTGTTACAACTCAAGAAAGTTATTTGGCTAAAGACGGCGAATGCGTGGCCGTGTACCAGGGAGACGCGCTTAAAGGAAAAATCCCCATCCACACGCTTTGCGGGCTTGTGCTGTTTGGGCAGATTTCGTGCAGTCCTTTTTTGTTGGGTCACTGCGCTGAAAACGGTGTAACAGTGTCGTGGTTGACCCAATATGGGCGGTTTTTGGCATCCATGCACGGGCCAGTGAGCGGCAATGTGCTGTTGCGGCGTGAGCAATACCGCCGTGCGGATGATGATGCGGCGTCTGCCGCCATTGCCTCCGCTATGGTAATCGGCAAAATCGCCAATTGCCGCACGGTGCTGATGCGCGCAGCGCGCGAGAGGCCGACTGCAAGTCTTGACGCAGCAGTGGCCCGGCTGGCCCAATGCCTTGCCCGCCTGCGCGAGCCTTTGCCGCTCAATATGGTGCGCGGCGTTGAAGGTGAGGCGGCGCAAGTGTATTTTGGCGTATTTGCCAACCTTATTCAGGCAAAAGACACCGCCTTCCGCTTTGATGGCCGCAACCGCCGTCCACCTCTCGATGCTGTTAACTGCCTTCTTTCCTTTCTATATACACTTCTGGCGCACGATGTTCGCGGGGCGCTGGAAAGCTGCGGGCTTGATCCTGCTGTGGGCTTTTTGCACCGCGACAGGCCCGGACGCCCCAGTCTGGCTCTGGACATAATGGAAGAATTTCGCCCGTATTTGGCAGATCGTCTGGCTTGCACGCTTATCAACCGCGGGCAAGTGAAGGCCAAAGGCTTTCGTAAAACAGAATCGGGCGCGGTGATTATGGACGATGCCACGCGCAAAGATGTGATCTCTGCATGGCAGGAGCGAAAACAGGAGACTGTGGAGCATCCTTTTTTGCAGGAAAAAATGGCGGCAGGCCTCTTGTATCACTGCCAGGCGCGTTTGCTCGCCCGATACCTGCGTGGCGATCTGGATGCTTACCCTCCCTTTGTGATTCGGTGACGCCATGCTTGTGTTGGTAAGCTACGATGTAAATACACAGGATGCGGCTGGAAAGCGCCGTCTGCGCAAAATTGCCCGTCATTGTGAAAATTGGGGGCAGCGCGTGCAGTTTTCTGTTTTTGAGTGCGTGGTTGATCCTGCCCAATGGGTTGCCTTACGCAATAATTTGCTGGACTGCATGGATGAGGAAAAAGATAGCCTGCGCTTTTACTTTTTGGGCGCGAACTGGAAAAATCGCGTGGAGCATGTTGGGGCAAAACCATCATATGATCCTCAGGGAACGCTGATTCTGTAGATAACGAACATAATACGAAGTGGCAGGCTGAGAGTGTCAGCAGAGACCAGAGTGGCAGAGGAGGGGATATGTGTACTTCTGGCAGACAACCCGCGAGAACCTGAAGCGCACAGCATTTTTCTGGGAGGTGCTCGATTTTTTAACAGTATGATTTTATTGTAGTAATTTTTTGAGTGGTTTTGCTTAATGCAAATTTTATTCGAGGTTCGTGGCCCTCTCGAAAAATGCCCTGCATATCATTGCAGGGCAAAGGCGAAAAATGGTCACAGTCGCTCCCCGTGCGGGAGCGTGGATTGAAGCATTCG